>JAAXQN010000100.1 GCA_012974305.1 Candidatus Methylomirabilis sp.
GGGGGATCGGCCACGAATACTCTTCTCACGGTAGGGGGCCTGCCGTCCCCCTTCGGGCAGAGCCTGATCTACGGGCGGACCGTGGAGTTTCCTCAGCTCGCCCGCAGGTTACAGCGAAAGGTTGAGATGGCCGAGGTCCCGCAGCTCGTCCGGAGTCCCTCTCCTATCAAGGACCTCGTAGCGTTCCTGAAAATCTACGGTCTCCTTCGGAGAGAGCGGTTCGATCTCGTCCATACCCATACGTCCAAGGCGGGAATCCTGGGAAGGGTCGCGGCCCGGTTAGCCGGGGTTCCCCACATCGTCCATACACCCCATGGCCAGGCGTTCAATGGCTACGCCGGAAAGGTATTGACGGGACTCTTTGTTCTGCTGGAGCGATGGGCGGCGACCTTTACAGATCGGATCATCGGGCTTACAGACCAGGAGATACGCGATAACCTCGAGCGGCGGATCGGGGAACCGGAGCAATTCGTCAATATCCCAAGCGGGATCGATCTGAAGTGGTTCGAAAGCAGCGGCAGGGAGGCTGGAAACGTCAAGGCCTCTCTCGGTCTTTTGCCTTCCGCCCGTCTCATCGGCTCGGTGGGAAGGCTCGAACCGATCAAGGGGCATGAATACCTTCTTGATGCTTTTGCCACATTGGCGCCGCGCTTCCCTGATCTCCACCTCGCCCTCGTGGGAGACGGAGAGCTTCTACCCGAGCTCCGATCCCGTGCCGAAAACGCGGGCCTCACCGAGCGTGTCCTCTTTCTCGGCTGGCGAGAGGACGTCCCTGACCTTCTCCACGCCTTTGACCTCTTCGTGTTCCCCTCGCTCAGCGAGGGGATGGGAAGGGGCCTCGTGGAGGCCATGGCGGCCGGCGTGCCCGTCGTGGCCACGAAAGCGGCCAGCATCCCCGAGGTGCTGGCCGAGGGAGAAGCGGGGTACCTCGTCGAGCCGGCAAGTGCCGCCTCGCTGGCAGCCGGCATTGAAACGCTCCTGCTTGATCCTGAGCTTCAAAGCCGGCTGGTGAAAGCGGGCCGGGACCGTGCGCGAAACTACAGCGTAGAAGCGATGCTTCAAAAGATCGGAGCCGTATACCAGGACGTCCTTGGGAACAAGAATGGGATGGGATGAGGACACTCCTCTCCGGCCTGTTCGTGATCTTTGTCCTCCAAGGAGAGGCAGAGGGGGCCTTCCTGCAGGTAAAGGGTGCCTTCCACGTCCACACGAGCTTCTCCACGGGCGCCCTCTCCCTGGAGGAATTGCTCGAAGAGGCTCAGAGGGAGGGGATCGGCAGTGTGATCTTTGCCGAGAATTTCCTTCTCCGATACGAATACGGTCTCTTTCCCTTCCGTGGCTTGGTGAAGAAGGTCGTCGAGGAGCCATCGGTCCTTCGGTGGGGCATCGGACGGTGGCTTCAATCCGTCGAGGCGGCCCAGGCCAGATTTCCCGATGTGATCCTCATCTCGGGTGTCGAGGTCGTCCCGTATTACTACTGGACGGGTTCTCTCATTCGGGGAGATCTTACCCTGCGGGATGCGCAGAAGAACGTCCTGGCGGTCGGGCTCGACAAGGCAGAGGACTATCTCAAGATCCCGGCGATTGGAAACGGCAGGGCCCTGTCACTTCGACTTTCGCATCTGCTCAAGTCGGCCCTGGGCTTGGCCCTCGTCGGTCTAGGGGTCCTGCTTGTGCGGACAGAACGGGAGCAGAAAATCAAGCTGAAACGTTTTCTCGTCAAGGTGCGGAAACGGTACCGGATCCCCGGTTGGCTCGCCCTCGGCATGGGTGCACTCCTCCTGCTTGAGGGCTTCACGGGTTCAGGGCTTGATCCGTATCAGGGAGACCTGGGAATCGAACCGTATCAGCGGGTCATCGACTCGGTTGAGGCAGCAGGGGGAATGGTCTTCTGGTCCTATCCAGAAGCTCGTGACTTCCGCAAGGAGGCCTTTGGCCCGTTGGGGACGGTGACGATTCAGACAAAGCCGCATCCTGAAATCCTTCTCCAAAGCCGTGGGTACACGGGGTTCGGCGCCGTCTATCAAGACAA
>JAAXQN010000029.1 GCA_012974305.1 Candidatus Methylomirabilis sp.
GACAAAGAGGCTGGTCATCAGCCTTCCGGCATAGCCATTGAACGCCTGGCCATGGGGTGTATGGACGATGTGGGGAACCCCGGCTAACCGAGCCGCGAGCCTACCCAGGATTCCCGCCTTGGATGTGTGGGTGTGGACAAGATCGAACCGCTCCCTCCGAAGGAGACGGTAGATCTTGAGGAAGGCCACCAGGTCCTTTATCGGAGATGGGCTTCGGACCAGCTGGGGAACCTCGGCCATTTCAACCTTTCGCTGTAACTCTCGGGCGAGCTGAGGAAACTCTACGGTCCGCCCGTAGATCAGGCTCTGCCCGAAGGGGGACGGCAAGCCCCCTACCGTGAGAAGAGTATTCGTGGCCGACCCCCCTCGGTCCAGGCGAGTGATGAGGTGGAGAATTCGCAAAGCCGCCCTCCTGCACCATGTAATCAGTCTGTGGCCGTTCCGACGCTGGTTTATGCTGGTTTGTTAAGAACTTGTGCAAGGGGAGTGCCAAAAGGAGTGAGGTTTTTGGGGGGGGGAATCTTAAGGAAGATGCGAAATTAGACCAAGGCCATGACCGACTTGACGAGCGAGGCGTCAACCTCCTTCATCTGCTCTTTCATGCCCTCAAGAAGACAAAGGTCGCAATGGTTGTTGATACTCCGGGGGAGCCCGTCCGCCTCCCGGTGGATTACCCTGATGGCCTCGTCGGTAAAGATCTGCCTTTTCGCCCCGGCCTTCTCGAGGCGACACTCGATGTAAGAGGCGGTCTCCTCGACGCTCAGGGCACCGATGTTCATGCGGACGGCGACCCGTTGATTCAGCGGTGGCTGGTGGGCAATCTTCTCATTCAGATCGGGTTGTCCAAGCAGAAACAGCGTGAGGAGATGCCGGTCGCTCAGCTGGAAGTTCAGCAGCATTCTCAGTTCCTCGAATGAGGCCTTTTGCGTGATGGTATGGGCCTCATCGATGATCAAGACCGTATTCCTTCCCTTCTGGGCGTTTTGCAGCACGTGCGTGTTAATGGCACGGAAGATGACAGACCGCTGGCCCTTCGGCGAAGAGACCCCCAGCTGCAGGGCGATCTCGTATAAGAGCTCCTTGGCGGGGATCGAGGGGTTGATCACCAGGCCGACATCGTACTTCTCCTCGTTCAGCCGAAAAATGAGCACGCGGCTCAGGGTGCTCTTACCGGACCCAATTTCTCCCGAGACCAGGGCGACCCCCTTGCCGTACTCGGCCACGTAAAGCAGCCTGTCTAAGACATCTTGATAGGCCGAAAATGGGCAGAAAAAGTCCGGGTCTGGGACGGTCTGAAATGGCGCCCGGCTCAGGCCCCAATGCCCTCTGTACACTTCATCACCCTCTAGTTCCGCCCCCCAAGCATGGAAAGCGAAAAGTACTAGGGTTCGTCGAGGGAAGGTTTCCGTACATTCCTATCGGCATGCTCCACAAGGAGTGGGACAGCTTTTGGATATGCAAATTTCATGCAAACCATCAACTCGTGTCGTATTTCCGGACACTTATCATTGGTCCGGCCACCCCCCCGTTCCGTATAGGAAAGATCAACCCGGATTCGAAGTCCAACAGCCATCCCAGCGGAGCGGGTAACGTACTGTGCGACCCCGGGCCTTACCCCCAACAAGGGTGGCAGAGTGCTTGCAGTGACCATAGGGGTGACCGCAAAGCCCGGCATTTGTTGGCACTTAGCTTGCACAACCACACCGTGAACACTCCGAAAACTGCCGAATGATGGGCGCGGCTCTGGCCCTGTTGAGGAAACCCCGTTCCTTGGATCGGTGGATTAACAAGATCCCGAATGAAGGTCATGAAATACCGGTGCTATGAACTTAACTCACACCCTGATGGGAGGAGAATGTTCTTCTTCCGGAATGGGAACCCATGAGCGCGTCCAGGCGGAAGGACATCGATAAGAGTGACGATGGCCACACTACACCATCGGGCAAAGCCAAGGAGGCTTCCCCGAGGCTGAGTGATCTCGTCAGGAAATCGACCGATCCGTCCCAAAAGGCGGTAGCGACCCCGGGTCGTCTGGAGAGGGCTACCTTGGCCCCGCAGGAGGCTTCAATCGAGCGCGCTATCATCGAGCGGAAGGGGGTATCGGAAGACCCGCACCTAAAGCACCTCGATGCACCCGATCAGGTTTTCCAAAGAGCGGTAGACACCATGCGAGGAATTCTGCAGGCGGCCAAAACCCAGGTCCCTTTTTCCATGTACAGCGTACAGGAGGCTAACGATCTCCTGCTCCAAAACCTTCAGGAGGGCGACGCCTTGCTGGTCCACGTCTTTACGGTCGGGGGCCCTCCCGTGGACCCCGCACCGGAGGCCGTGAATCTGTGCATCCTGGCGGTGAAATTCGGCTTGGAACTGGGCTACAACGGAGAGGAGCTTCGCCAGCTGAGCCTGGCAGCCCTGCTTCATGACATAGGGATGGCCCGTCTCCCGGAGGGGCTCGTCGAGAAAAATGGGCCATTGAATCCAGTCGAGCGAGCCTCGCTGGGACGGCACCCCGAAGAGGGGGCCCAGATCATCAGGAGACTCGGCTCTGAATACAGCTGGCTGGCCGAAGTGATCATTCAATCCCATGAGCGAGTGGACGGGTCGGGCTATCCCAAGGCACTCAAGGGAACGGATGTCCACGAATATGCCCAGATTGTGGGTTTGGCTGATGTGTACGAGAGCCTCGTGCATCATCGGCCGTTTCGCCGACGCCTAAGCCCCCTTGAAGCTCTGAAGGAAATCCTCAGTCGGGAGCGAACCGCCTTCCCCGATAGGGTCCTCAAGGCCCTGATCCAGGCCCTATCCCCTTATCCCGTGGGGAGCCTGGTCCGTCTGAATACGGGGGAGATCGGTCGCGTGGTGGCGAAAGATAAGGACCGTCCCCTCCGTCCCATCGTCGAAGTCTTAGTGCGTGGGGGGAAGCGGCTGGAGGAGTCCATGGTGACCGACCTCAGTCAGAGCCCTCTTCTCAACATTCAAGAGTCACTCGCAGAGGAGACCCTCGCATGAAGCGGATTGCTGCATCTTGGATGATTCTCGGTCAGCTCATCCTTTTCTCGGGCTGCGCCCCTACGATTCCACCTGCGTCTCCAGAGGCTACTGCAAGGGCCCTTCAGGCCTCATCTTCTCAAAATCACTTACAGGGCACTCCCCTGCCAGAACCGTCGTTGGAAAACAACACCTTCGTAACAGTCGATGGTATCCCTCGGTACAAGGTCGGTCCCGGCGACGTTCTGGAGCTCC
>JAAXQN010000215.1 GCA_012974305.1 Candidatus Methylomirabilis sp.
CGTCGGCGACCCGCAGACGAAGATAGGCATTCTGCAATGGCTGATCCGAGACATCACGGGGCGCAAACGGGCGGGGAGCCGTCTGAACGCGCAGTTCGCGGTCACTCGCGTCCTGGCAGAGGCCGCCACGCTGCGGGATGCAACCTCCCCCCTCTTGCAGGCTATCTGTGAGGGCCTGGGTTGCGAACTCGGCGAGTTGTGGCTCGTGGACTCCACGGTTCAAGTGCTGCGCTGGGGTGGTATGTGGCATACGCCGTCCCTCGACGGCGCGGAGTTCGAGGCGATCAGTCGCACGAGGACCTATGCCCCGGGAAGCAACTTGCCCGGTCGCGTCTGGACACGTCGCCGAGCGGTATGGGTTCCTGATGTCCTCGCAGACACCGACTTCCTCCGGGCCTCCATCGCGGCCAAGATCGGCCTGCACGGCGCGTTAGCCTTCCCGATCGATGCCGAGGACGGTCTGGTAGGCGTCATCGTGTCGTACACCCGCGAGACCCGGCAGCTCGATCCCGAGCTGCTTGAGATGGCAGCCGACATCGGCGGCCGGATCGGCCAGTTCACTGAGCGCAAGCGGGCAGAGGAGGCACTACGGAGAGCACACAACGTGTTAGAACTGCGCGTGCAGGAGCGGACGGTAGAGCTGGCGAAATCCAATGAAGCCTTGCAAACTGAAATTGCCGAGCGCGAAAGGGCGGCCGAAGCCAATGCCCTTCTGCTTCGGGAACTGAATCACCGAGTCCGGAACAACCTTGCGACGATTGTTGGCCTGCTGTCCATGGAGCTCGCTCGGAAGAGGCGCTGGACAGCCGAGGAGGCCCTCAAAGCGTGCATTGATCGGGTGCAGAGTCTGGCCGCCATCCACGATCTGTTGGCCCAAGATCATTTCAGGGAGCTGGATCTCAAAAGGCTGGTGGAGGAGGTGGCGAAGGCTGTTGTGAGGGGTATCGGATGGGATGAGAAAGTGAAGATCACGGTCGACGCGCCTGCTCTCAGGCTCCCGCCGAAGTGGCTTGGCTCCTTGGCTTTGGCCGCCAATGAGCTGATCACCAATGCCATCATACATGCGTTTCTGTCCCGTGACACAGGACTCATTCACGTTCAGGTCACAGAGGATGAAAAGGAGATACAATTGTCGGTCAAAGATAACGGCATTGGGATCCCAGCCACGAACGAGGGCGAGTGGCGGAGAGGGGTAGGACTGGACATCGTCGCGTCGTTGGTCGAGACGGACCTCCAGGGACAGTTTCAACTCCAATATGACAGTGGAACGCTGGCGACTATTCGGTTCCCGAAACCCGAATTTGTAGAGCAATAGAATATATGTGACCTAGCCCGGATTATTCACATAGAAGTGAATAATCTGCCCTCCGGGCTTCGACTCCGCCCCACGTTTGCGGGGTGTCGCTCAGGGCTAGCCTTGAGCAGGCCGTGGGAGCGGCCAGTCGAATCCTGCCGGTGCGGCCGAGCCCGCACCTGCAGGCGCATTATTCACGAACGGAGTGTCTTCGTGAATAATGCGGGCTAGCTTATGGGCTTTTCCGGAAGGTCGCTGAAAACGTAACGGGGCTGTGAAATGACTTCTGGGGCAAACAATCGGAGCCTGAAAGTTCTCGTCGTCGAGGACGAAGGTCTTGTCGCGGCAGGCCTGAAGGGTCAACTGGAAGACATCGGCCATCAAGTGTTGGGATTAGCGAAGGACGCGGAGGAGGCTGTGAGGCTTGCCTCGAAGTTACAGCCGGACCTCATTATGATGGACATCCGGATTCCGGGGACGGACGGGATCGAGGCGGCCCGCGCCATCCTGGCGCAGGAGGCCGTTCCTATCGTGTTCCTGACCGCGTATCCCGACGAGGACTTTGTCCGGCGAGCCGGGGACGCTGGGGCGATGGCCTACCTTTTAAAGCCTGTAAACGAAAGTACTCTCCGCTCGACCATCGAGGTGGCCTTGGCCCGCTTCACAGAGCTTGGTGCCCTGCGCCGGGAGGTTAACGACCTGAAGGAGGCATTGGAAACCAGGAAACTG
>JAAXQN010000138.1 GCA_012974305.1 Candidatus Methylomirabilis sp.
ATGTTGAAATGGGCGCTCCATTGGTGGGTCGTCAGGACGATGGGTTCCAGCGCTTCGATAGGTGGCATGATCATCCCTCCCTGAGGCTTGGGGACCCTCTCACCAGAAGACCCGTAAAGAGGAAATCCCCACCGGTGCCCTCGATATAAGGATACCGGTGGGGATCCCGGTTGCTCAAGTGCAAAAACGAGGCTGCTACGTTTGGCGTACTAGAACCGCCTACCTACCCGTGGGATAGGCGCTCCCCCACCCCCAGGCGCCGCCGCCAGAGCCGCGGGCGGCCATCCGCTGACGCACCACCTTGGCTACCTCTTCGGCATCCCCGGCCACCAGCGCCTTGGTGGAGCAGACCGAGGCACACATGGGCAACTTCCCTTCTGCGATCCGGTTCGACCCGTACATCCGCCGCTCCTTCTCCGAGAGCGGCTCCTCGGGCCCACCGGCGCAGTAGGTGCACTTGTCCATGACACCTCGCGCCCCGAAAGGACTGGCCTTGGGGAACTGCGGTGCTCCAAATGGGCAGGCGTACAGGCAATACCCACACCCGATGCAGGTCTCCTTGTTGACGTGGACGATCCCATCCGGCCGAAGAAAGAGGGCATCCACCGGACAGACGGCCACGCACGGTGCCTTGGAGCAGTGCATGCAGGGGACAGCGACGTTCGTCTCCCCCGGCACCCCCTCATTCACCGTGACCACTCGGATGCGAGCAATGCCCTGCGGGACGTTATTCTCGTTCTTGCACGCGACCTCACAACCGCCGCATTCGATGCAGCGCTTGACGTCGATGTAGAACTTCATCCGCGCAGGCGTCAATTGCGCCATAGCTCACACCTCCTTAGGCCTTCCGGATCCGGCAGAGGCCCGTCTTGGTTTCCGGCATCTGGGTGACCCGGTCGTAGCCGTAGTTGGTGACGGTATTGGCCGACTCGCCGATACCGTAGGGCACCGTCCCCTCGGGGAACTTGTGGGCAAGCGACTTCCCTTCGAAGGAGCCGCCCCAGTGGAAGGGGAGGAAGACGGTATCGGGCCCCACCCGGCGGGACACCTTGGCCTTGACCTTGACCATGCTGGGCTTCTTATCCAGGTCCTCGGGCGACTCGATAATCATCCAGCCACCGTGCTTGATCCCGTGATCGTTAGCCAGCTTGGGGTGAATCTCGCAGTACATCTCGGGGTTCAGTTCGACCAGCCACCAGCAGGCCCGCTCGGCCGCGCCGCCCCCTTCGAACTCGACCTGCCGGCCGGTCGTCAGGATGATCGGGTACTTCTTCACCCAGTCCGGCTTCTGCAGGCTTTTCCAGAGGGTCGGCACCCGGTAATGGTTCTTGACGTCGTCGTAGCTTGGGTACTTGGCCACCAGGTCGGGCCGCGGGCTGTGGAGGGGCTCCCGGTGGATGGGGATCGGGTCCGGGATATTCCAGGCCTTGAACCGGGCCCGGCCGTTGCCGTACGGGGCGAGCCCCTGGGCGATGGCCTCTTCGAATACCTTGCCGCTGAGATCGGTCTTCCAGTTCTTGCGCTCGGGATAGCCGCCCTTGATCGAACTCCGACGCGGTGCAGAGCCGGCCGACGCCAGCAGCGTCTTGCCATCTGGCGCCTTGACCCCCCACCGAGCTCGGAAGCCCAAGCCCCCCTCGGCGACCGGGACTTCTATCCGGTACAGGATGGGGGAGCCGGGATGTTTGTCGGTCCAGCAGGGCCAGGAGAGTCCCCAGTACTCACCATCGACCGGGCCGCCTTCGGCCCGCTTGTTTTGCACGGTAAAGGCGTGAGCCCACTTTTGCTGCCGCTTCATCCGCTCTGGGGTCTGGCCAGTCATGCCGATGGTCCGCATGCCGAGGTTCCACTCCCGAACGATGGAGTCGATGGTCTCTTCCGGAAGCTCCCTGGCCTCCTTTGTGTTCTTCGGCACGCCCTTCCAGTTGCCCCGCTTGCTGTGGATGAGCTTATCCTTGAGCCCGAGCCGATCGGCCAGGTCGACCAAAATTGCCAGGTCGGTCCGAGACTCCCAGAC
>JAAXQN010000185.1 GCA_012974305.1 Candidatus Methylomirabilis sp.
GGCACGTGGCCCCCGAGGCCGCGGTCAAGGGCCCGATCGCGGCGATCAAGAATGGCGACGTCATCGTTATCGATGTCAAGCGGCGTCACCTCGATGTAGAGCTCTCTGCCGCCGAGATCAAGCGACGGCCGGCAAAGTGGAAACCACCTAAGTTACTGTTTACGAGGGGGGTGATGGCGAAGTATGCCCGCCTCGTCTCCTCGGCTTCCGAGGGCGCCGTCACTGGCTGAGTTTTCCCAGGCAGCTCGCGAGTGTTCATTTTTAATTGAACCTCCTCGTCAGGAGATGGAGCTGTGGTCCAGCGTCCGAAGTCCGAAGCCGAGAGCGAGAAGGGAAAGACCGGGAAACCGAGGATGCCGGTCCGGAATCAGGTTTCTTCAGGAGGGGTTCTTTACCGCCGCGGGACGCTGGGACCGGAAATCGCCATCATCGGGCTGAAAGGGGGGACAATCTGGGCCCTGCCTAAAGGGCTCGTGGAGTCTGGTGAAAATCCTGAGCAGACGGCTCTGCGGGAAGTGCAGGAGGAGACTGGCCTTACCGGTCGGTGTCTGGGGAAGGTCGGGGAGATCGAATACTGGTTTGTGGACCGGGAGGCAGGTTATCGAATCCACAAGCGCGTCCACTTTTATCTTTTTGAACACACGGGAGGAGATCCGAACCAGCACGACTTCGAGGTCGAAGAGGTTCGCTGGATGCCGCTGACCGAGGCCTTGACGCGTCTCACCTACCGGAGTGAGCGTGATACGGTTGAGAAGGCCAGTAAGATCCTTCAGGAGAGGTCGTAATCCCTCTGTTTGCCTAGGAAGGTCTCGCCTTTTTGATCTCTTCAACGAGATCGGGGCTCAGGTTGCCAGTGTACACTTCGCTGACGGGGCCCCGCATCGTCAGCTCCCAATTTGGCCGGATCGTGACGGCGAGATCCCCGCCGGGCATCTGGATCGTCACCTGGTCATCCACCAAACCCTGTCGGCGACAGGCAGCAGCCACCGCGCAGGCGCTCGTGCCCGATGCCAGCGTGTAGCCTGCCCCGCGTTCCCAGATTAGAATAGCCACCCGGTCCCGCGATCCCACCTTGGCGAACTGCACGTTGGTCCGTTGGGGGAACAACGTGTGATGTTCGATCTGGGGTCCCAGCTGCCGCAAATGTTCCGGTTCCAGTTGATCAACCAGAATGACGCAGTGGGGATTGCCTACTGAGACCGCGGTGAACGGGAGACGGTCTCCCTCAAGTCTCATCTCCTCGTTCACCACCTCTCGTTCCTCTCCGGTTACAGGGATCTCGGGGCTGCGAAAGGTTGCCCGTCCCATCTCGACCGTGACCTGCCTCACTCGATCCCCCTCCGACTCTACCTCGACCCGCACGATCCCGCCCTTGGTCTCGATATAAAAAGCCTTTTCCCGAGTGTAGCCATGCTCGAAAAGGTATTTGGCAAAAATACGAATCCCGTTACCACTCTTTTCTGCCTCACTCCCATCAGGATTGAAGATCCGGAGGCCGAAGGGGGCGGTTCGCGGTCCGACTAGGAGCAGGATACCGTCCGAGCCGACGCCGTAGTGTCGGTGACAGATGAGTCGTATCGCCTCCGAAGTCAGACCAAAACCGAGGTCGGCATCGTTGAGGACAATGTAATCGTTCCCCAATCCGTGGGCCTTCACAAATTTGATCACGACGGCCCTCCTAAAAACTTCACCCTACTTGTCAGCGATGTTGGAGTCAAGGCGAAACCCACCTTTCCGACCGAGCGCTTTTTACTGGCCGGTTAGGGACGGTCCGGCTAGAATTACTCTCGGTCCTCCCCGACACTTTGATGAGTAATACAAAGTGCGGGTGCCCAGTCCCCGGCAGTGGACTGAATTTTTTTGCCGCGGACAACAATCCTGTGTAGGGTTGCATCCATGTGCAACTCGGGAGAGGAGGAAATACAATGCCCACGTATGTGATTCTCGGCAAGTATACGCTCCAGGGGATCCGGAACATCAAGGGAACGACGAAACGCGCGGAGGCCTTTCGGAATCTAGCCAAAAGGATGAAGGTGAAAGTCAAAGATATCTACTGGACGATGGGTCAGTACGATATCGTCACGATCATCGATGCTCCCGACGACGCGACCGCGACCCGCCTCTTGTTAGCGGCGGGCTCCATGGGCAACGTCCAGACTGAAACCATGCGAGCCTACAATGCAAACGAGATCGGTAAGGTTCTCAAAGGCAAATAGGGGAGGTGGGCGCCGTAGTGAGCGGAGCCGCGGACTCCTGAGCATGGAAGGACTCCACCGGGCTCCGCTTCCTCAGCATTCGAAGGATCCAGTAAGCTGCCATGGCGGATGCCAGGTGCTTGAGGGTGTGTCCGCTTACGAGCCTTCCTAACGCAAAGATCTGGGCATCAAACAGCTCGAAGATCTTCGCCAGCGCATACAAACCGACCACGCCGAACAGATCACCAGTCCGTGTATACCTTGGCGGGAACAGGAACAGCATGAGCGGAATGGTGAGCAAGGGGAAAAACTGTATCAATCCATAGAACCTGAGATCACCCGCTCCCTGAAGCTCCCCCAGGTGCCAGGACACGACGCTTCCCATGCCCGCTGCCACGAGAGGCAGGAACAGCCGGCGACCTGCTCTTAGGCTGATCCGCTCGGCAATGATAGCGGTAAAGAAGGACATGAACGCGATGGTCATCGGGAGCCGGTCCCAGAAGAGCGTCGCATTGGTGGGGACAAGGTGATAGTAGGCGGATCCGAATCCCGTGAGTCCCACACCCGCGAACAGCACCAGGAATGGCCAGCGCTCCCAGGGGTCGATGAGCGGACCACCCTGCAGCATCGGCCATTGGCGCAGCAGAAATATCACGCCGAGGGCGCCAACCACGACAAAGGGTATGTTTGAAATGACGTTTAGCAAGTTCGGGACGCCAAGCAGGCTGCGCGCGTCGGCAAAATTGTGGTAGGCCTTGTCCTGAGCGATCGGCGGCAGGAAAAGCACCGCGACGGTCGCCGCGATGGCGAGTCCGATGATCAGCAGTACCCGCATGCGAAAGGCCTGTGACGTCAGCCCGTTTTCGTGTCGAAGTGTTTCCATTGACGTACTTGTCGTCGTGTCACCACGTTAATCCGGAGTCTGCCATCCGTAGGCACGCCAGCCGGCGAGCAGCCGGTCGAATGAGGGTGCCACGCTGACTGCAACGTGCGCGGCGACAGCTGCGGCGAGGATGGCGGCAAATACGTCCATCGTGTAGTGCGCCCGGAGCACCAGGACGGTCATGGCCTCGAGGACGGCCACGCCAGTTGCGGCGAGGGTGAGCCACGGACGGCGAAATCGGGCGAGTTCGATCGCCCCATAGACGGCGATGGCGGCGTGGCCCGAAAAGAAAAAGTCATTCGTGGTTCCGTAGGTGACGAAGAGAGATGGCACCCCGGGGTAGTCCCAAATCATGCCCGCGGGAGGGGGCAGTGCTATGAGGGCCTGACAAACCTGTCGAAGGATGAAGAGCAGCATCAGGCCGAGAATTGGCCGAATGCTGCGCCCCATGATTCCGGAGACAAACAGAAAGCATCCCAGGATGTCGATCAGCCCCGACGTAGAGATCAGCAATGCGTTAGCCGCTTGATTATGATGAGCTAACCATTGTGTAGCTGGAGCAAGGAGGAGGTGGACTCCGTCAACGATGCCTTCCGGGAATCCCCGCGATTCGAGGAGCGATTGACTGGCGAACCACACCGCGATTGCCAGGACAGCGATGGCTGCACGGGGAATCCTAGGGACCGTCGGCTGGGCTACGGCCTCCTCCGCTCTCGCTGCGGTAAGATTCACGCCGCTTTCTCCCCTTGGCAATTGCGACCATCGAGCGAAGCTCATGCTTGTCCTCCTACCCTCTCCATGGCCATCATCTTGGTCTGTCTCAGGTCGACCTTTCCCGTTCCAAGGATCGGGATGGTCTCGACATAGTAGAGGCTCTCGCGCTTGGGAATCCAGAGCTTGGGCAGATCTGTCTGGCATAATTGATTCCAGAGTGCTTCCGGGGTGACCTCCCTGCGGGTATAGAGGACCACGAGGCGTTCACCCTTTTGCTCATCCGAAATCGCTGTCACGACGCACTCCTGATCCCCAAGGATGTGGTTGATGGCCTCCTCCACCTTGATGTGGGGGACCATCTCGCCCCCGATCTTGCTGAACCGGGATAGGCGGTCCGTGATGCGGATGAAACCATCATCATCGATCGCGGCGATGTCTCCGGTCACGTACCAGCCGTCCCGCAGGACCTCCGCTGTCTGTTCGGGCTGCCCCAGATAGCCGATCATCTGGTTGGGGCCTTTCACCAAGAGCAAGCCCTCTTCCCCGTGGGAACGTGGGTCGCCCGTGTCAGGATCCACGACCTTCACGGCGATTCCAGGAATGGGGTGTCCCGCCGTCCCGGGCTTGAGGCCGGTCTGCCGGTAGGTCCTCTCTTCGAAATCCGGGATGTTCACGGAGACGACCGGTGAAAGCTCCGTGCAGCCGTACCCTTCCAAGAGGTCCAGGCCGTACTTCTCCTTAAAGGCATTGGCGATCGGCTCGCGCAATTTCTCGGCGCCGACGATGGCAATCCGGAGCGAGGAAAACTCCTCGGTCGTACATTTTCGGAGGTACGCCGCATAAAATGTCGGGGTACCGATCAATATCGTTGCCCCGTGTTTTGACACCATCGCGCCGACGGTCTTCGCATCTAAAGGGTTCGAGTGATAAACCACGCCGAAGCCGGAGAGGAGTGGAAACCACAGGCTACCGGTAAAGCCGAAGGAGTGGAAGAATGGTAAGACCCCCATGAGCCGGTCTTTGTTGGTGACCCAAAATACTTGCGCCAACCCTTCGACGTTGGAGAGGATGTTGTGGTGGGAGAGCATGACCCCCTTGGGGATCCCGGTGCTCCCGCTGGAGAAGATGATTGTGGCAAGGCTGTCGGGCTTGTGGTCTTCATGCGTGTATAGGGCCTGGAGCAAGCGAGAGGGAAAGAGCAGGGCCAGAACGGTGGTCTGGACTTTTTGAAAGGGGGTGACCCGTTTCATGACCTCTTCGAGGAAGACCATCCCCTCTATCTCCTCGAGTTTCGCTTTGGCCAAAAAGATGCGGGACGTGAGGATCGTCCGGATGCCGCACTGCTGGATGGCTGAGGTCATGGCCTCTCGCCCCGCCGTGAAGTTAAGGTTGACCGGGACCTTGCCAGCCAACAGCACCGCGATATTTGCCAGGGCCCCGCCGATCGATGGGGGGAGTAGGAGTCCGACCATTGAATCTTTCAGGCACTGATTTCGAACCCACTTAGCAAGTATCAGGCTGCGCACGAGTGCTCCCCCGTATGTAAGCTTTTCGCCGCTGGAGTCGGCCATCGCAAACGAAAACCATCGCCGTTTGGCGGTCCTGAGGAACCGGAGATGCAGCTGATCCCGGAGGCTCCCCCGATACTCACCCGCGGCACTGCCGAGCTCCATGATCGCCTGCCGGACCTCTTCAGCCTTTGCCGTGGAGGGCATAGGGGTACCAAATGACACGGTGACGGGATACGGGATGCGCTGGGGCCACTTCCAGAAGAACTTGCCATCCTTGAAGCTGAAAATGCTTCCCCAGAGCTGGTCGAGATGTACCGGGATCACGGGGACGTTCAATCCCTCCACAATCCTCTCGAAACCCTTCTTGAATGGAAGCAGGTTTCCCGTCCGGCTCACCGCGCCCTCGGCAAAGATACAGACCACGTGGCCCTGACGCAGCTCTTCCCGCGCCCGCTCGAGCCCTTCCAAGATGTCTCTTCGATTCCGGCCTGAAACTGGAATGGCCTTCATGCGGCGAAAGAGCCAGTTGAGGATCTTGGTCTCGTAATAGGGCCGGTACATCATAAAGCGGACGAATCGCTGCATGCATGCCCCCACGAGGGGAGCATCGGCGTGAGAAATGTGGTTACAAACCAAAAGCGCTGGTCCACGGAAGGGAATATGCTGTTGCCCCACAATGCGGATTCGGTAAAGGGTGTGGGTGAGCATCCAGAGGGTGAATCGAATCAGAAAGTCGGGGAGGATAGTCAGGATGTAGGGCGTCGCGAGAAGTGTGAAGATTCCGAAGATGAGGATGATCCGATCCGCCTGGAGATGGAGTAGGTCGCGAAAAGTCCAGAGGACTCCAGAGGCGAGAAGAATCCCTCCCGTGTTCACGAAGTTGGCCGTTGCGATCAACCGGCCTTTCTCCTCCCGGCCGCTCCTTTGCTGAAGGAGGGCATTCAAGGGAACGATAAAGAGCCCGCCCGCGAACCCGAGCAGGGCAAGGGCCGTGACCGTCTGGGCGTAAGATGAAGTAGAAAAGGCCAGCAGGATTGAAAAAACTCCCATGCCGATGGAACCGAGAGGGACCAGCCCGAGTTCTACCTTGTCCCCCGACAGTCGCCCGGCTGCCAGGCTGCCGGTGCCGATGCCAATGGCCAGAAATGTTCCGAGGATTCCGATCCAAAAGTCATCCAGACCCATGACTTCTTTGCCTAGGAGGATGATGTCCATCTGGAGCAAGGCCCCCAAAAACCAGAAGTAAGAAATCCCCACCACCGTGAGCCAGAGGGTCCGGTCACGGTAAAGCCGCGTGAGACCCTTGCCGATCTCAGCCCAGGGGTTCAGGCGAAACGGCTTTTGGGCGCCGGATGGCGGGACCCGCGAGATCCCCAGACTGGTGAAGGTCCCGGCCACCGCGAGTACCGTAAGGATAAGGCCGATCCACCCCAGGTGGTCTTTCCAGGCGGCGAACATCACGCTGCCGATCGAGGTTCCCAGGATGATGGCCAGAAAGGTGGTCATCTCTATCAGGCCATTGCCCCGGGAGAGATCCTTGTCGGGTAACATCTCGGGCAGGATGCCGTATTTGGCCGGACTGAAGAAAGTAGACTGGAGCGCCATCAGGAACAGGACGCCTAGCATCAGGTCGATCCGCCCGGAAAGGAAAGCGAAGATCCCCAGAGCCATGGCAACGATCTCAAGGGCCTTAGTGGCGATGAGGACGGACCGTTTGCTGAAGGTGTCGGCGGCGTGGCCCGCGTAGCCAGAGAAGAGAAAGAAGGGGAGGATGAACACGGCACCTACCAGGGAGAGCTGGCCGCTCCCCCCGCCAGCACTGGTCGCCACGTGTACCGCGAGCATGGCGACGACGATCTTGTAGACGTTGTCGTTGAAAGCTCCCAGGAACTGGGTCCAGAGGAAGGACTGGAAGCCAAAAGATTT
>JAAXQN010000051.1 GCA_012974305.1 Candidatus Methylomirabilis sp.
ACACTGGGGTATCAAGGACGTTCTAGAGCTCGTGAAAAAGGAGGCAAGGAGAACGCTCTTGCGGTGAAACGAGCACGGGACTTCCTATCCCTTTCCCACCCATAACCTCTCGATACTCAAAGATCATCTCCTTCGATGTATCAAAACTGTGCTAAGATCGCGGGGTCAATCCTACGGATTCGTAGTTCGTCCCAGGCCCCACCTGAGCACACCCAAGAGGACCTAACCCCACAAGAAACCGACAATTCGGACTAGGTAATGGTGCTCTTGGGTGCTCCTAGTGCGTGGTGTTCTGGTAGCAGCGTGGTAGCACGACCAGCCGCCCCCTTTAGACCGTAAACGACGGGTTGTGAATAAAGAGCCGCTCGGTTGTATTGACTGGACGTCCTCGGGGACCTCTTCTCGACTCCACTACTAGCGGATTCCACAGGTCCGCTTAATCTCGTTAATTTTTGCTTCTAACTTGTCGTTGTATTCACCCGTAGCTACCTCGATCTTTTCGCCTTCTGTCCCCATGAGAATGCCCGTGGCGGCACCAGCTGGTGTAATCGCAGTCACCCCATTTAATATTTGCTCTTCTGTGCGAGCTTTTTCTTGTTCTAAGATCCTTAAATCCTCGTGTGCAGTCTTGCAATTAACTGGTTGTCTCAGTTCCCACTTTGCCGTTTCCGATATAGGTGGTGAGCACGCTGCCAAAATCATGGCAAGGTAAACGACCAAAGCACCCTTTTTCATATCCATTCCCCTCTCTTCTTTTGTGATTGCTTCTTTGCTTCAGCGCGACACAATAAATTCAATAACTTCAAGCACTTGGGTATACAGGACGCGGCAAAACGTGCCATTTCGTGACCTAAAAACGCAACCTAGCCGCAACCGAACCCGAGGAGGGTGCCCTGCACTGTTGGTTTTCACTTTTTGGGCATCGGCGGCGGCGTATAGCCTTTCCACTTGCCGCTGGTGATGTACTCAGACGTTTTCTTCTCGTCTGAACGAGGTGCATCCTTGTACGCCTGAGTGACGTCAGGCGGCAGGACATATTCATCCACCACTGCCATGCGTACGTTGATTTTTTCCTTGGTGACATTGATGACCATCAAATCGCGCGCCAAGGCCAGTGGGCCGTCATAGGTCTTGCGCACGCCATCCATGATCGCAGCGTTGTTCTCCGGCGATTGCACTGAGTGGTAGCCAACGGCCAGCCTCGGTTTGACTGCCGACATAACCTTGCCAAAGGCTTGAGGCTCGGTGTGGATTCTTGTCGAAACCCACATTGCCTGGCCCAAGCTCCAGCCGAAATACGCCGCCAAGGCCTTCGGCGGAAGGAAGGCCTCGTGTGAGGCGACATCCGCATCGGTGGCGTACTTGATATACCACTTATTGGGATAGGTATCGCCGCCGAACACGTACTTGAGCCCGTTCCATTCCAGGCTGAAGCTCACCGAGCCGTCCAGGGCGTGAATGGCCGGCCACGATCGAATTGTCACACCGTTTTTCTCGTAAACAACCTTGTTGACCTGCTTGTAGTCGAACTCGTGCACCTCGATCTGCGCACCTTTATCAGGCAGTGCGCCGCTGCGGGTAGCCAGGTCCCACGCGTAGCCCTTCTTCATGGCCTCAGCAAAGGTCTTGGTACCCATTTCCGGGCTGGATCCGCTCGGTCCGTAGAGGTGGATCGGTGTATAGCGCCCCGACAGCCAGCCCCCAATGTGAAGTCCCATGAAGTCACCGACGTGGTCAATATGTAGGTGGCTGGCAAACACCTTGTCGAGCTTGGAAAAGTCAGGCCGTAGTGAGAACAGGTTTCCCATCGAGCCCATTCCCATATCGAACAGGAATTTGTCTCCGTTGCCCAGTTCCACGAGATACGCGATGGATACTGCCGCCTTGGTTTGATTTGGCATGCCGGTACCGAGAGCGATGATCCTCATCTCACCGGCGCCAAGCAGCTCGGTATTCGGAAAATAGCTAGCGGGGTATTGGCCATCGACGATCGCCACGGGTTTGCGCCCGATCGGATTGAACGCTTGCCGCTTCGCCCGTGCGGCGACGGCCTTCGGCGCGTCTATATTTCCTATCAGGTAGCCGACTAGGGTCGCAACGCACGCGATCACTACCAATAACAGTTTGGTTTTCGTTCTCGCCATCATTGTGAAACCTCCTTATTTCGTCGTTGCGGTCCGCCACGACTCCCTGGTTTTCGGTAAAACGCTTTACCTCCTAATATCTAAAGAAGCTCTGCCTGTAAATCGGGGCTGGCCCCGTTTTTTGTATCGGAGAAATTGCTATGGTTAGCATAGGCAAATTGCCTACGCAAGATCTTGGGATCGCGGATGGACAGCCTACAGTATGAGGTCATTCCAGGAATCCTTGGATGTTTCGTGGAGTCTCGGGTGGCAACTGTGAGGCGGGATAATACCCTAGGGAAGAAGTGCTGTCAATGACGCCGGGCAGGCCTCTCGTGGGGTGCTTTCCGGGCTACTGCAACGAGACGCAACCTAAGC
The DNA here is from genome assembly GCA_012974305.1 of Candidatus Methylomirabilis sp. GTDB lineage: Bacteria > Methylomirabilota > Methylomirabilia > Methylomirabilales > CSP1-5 > CSP1-5. The sequence continues at coordinate 2,502 of JAAXQN010000051.1, forward strand.
GCAACCGCCCTTGATTGCCCGCCTTAGCCCTCCCTTCACTGAACCCCAGCCATTTCTCCAAACCTAGTAGTTTTACGAGTTGACTAGCTACTCCCATTCATTGTATCTTCCGTCCACTCGCCATCTAAAACAACCCAAAACATTGGAGGACGGAATCATGAACTGGAAACTCATCCTCACGTTTATGACCGGCGTTGCCGCGACCGTGGGCCTTCTGGCGGCACTACCCACCCTAGACTTTCAGCCAGTCGAGGCGAAAAATCCGAAGTCCAAGTGGTCGCCCACCAAGCCCAATCCGACCTTCGACGTCTACTATCCGGGCACCGAGACACTGGCCCCGGACGAGATGCGGGTCATCGCGTGCGGCTCCGGCATGCCCATGCCGCGGCTCAAGCAGGCGGCCGCGTGTTTCCTGGTCGAGCTCGGCAACGGGGATAAGTTCATCTTCGACATGGGCACCGGCTCCATGGAGCGGATCTACGCCCTCGGCATTCCGCTGGACTACATCGACAAGGTCTTCCTCACGCACCTGCACATGGACCATATGGGTGATCTGCAGGGGTTCTACATGTATGGCCCTCAGAACAACCGATCGGTGCCCCTGCGGGTCTGGGGTCCGGGTGGCGGAGGCACGCGCCCGGAGTGGAGCACGAAGACCGCGATGGACTCCATGCTGAAGACGTGGGCCTGGATGAACGGCACCCTGGTCGGCACCATCGACATGCGGTCGGCCGCCCTCAAGGTCACGGAGTACGACTGGTCAAAGGTCAACGGCGTCATCTACGACCACAACGGCGTGGTCATCAGGAGCATCCCGGCGATTCACTTCGAGCAGTCCGCCAGCTTCATCCTGGAATGGAACGGCATGAAGCTGGCGTACATGGGCGATTCACTCCCGAACAAGTGGTGGATCAAGCATGCCAATGGGGCGGACCTTGCCATCGGCGAGTGCTTTTTGCCGGCCGCCCTGGCCGCAAAGAAGTGGAGTTTCACCGGGCAGGAGGCCTTGAACGCGGTGACGACGATCCATGCCAACGCCACGTTCGCCGGGAAGGTCATGGCCATGACGAAGGCAAAGCACAATGTGGCCTACCACTTCCAGAACGACGCCGACACGCTCCCGGTCGTCATGAACGCCGTCGAGCAGGTCTACGACGGCCCGGTGGACTACGCGCTGGACTTCATGGTGTGGAACGTCACGAAGGAGGGCGTGCGCACACGGATGGCGGTGCCGAACCATGAGGCCTATCCAACGCCCCCGCTCCATGAGAAGAAGGTCGCATCTGGTGGTGATCGCTATCAGACACCCGACTCGGTGCTTGCAGGGTGGCCAGAAGAGTTTAATGTCGTGGCGGACAAGATCTACGCGGACTTCAACAAGAAGCACGGGACGAACTACAAGTTCCAGCTGAAGAAGTGAGTGGCTGAGATACGACGCAGGTCCATAGGCGGCCGCAGACCGTCTCGACACGGGGCACCCAAACGCACCCTATACGCACCCAGAGATGGTCGGCGGGGTTGAGGACTGGGGTCAAATCTTTACTTGTGAGTGGCAATAAATAGCAGCTAGCGGACAGTTCGACAGAAGAATTGACCCGGACATTCCTGGAGCCGGCGGCGAGGGTTGAACTCGCGGCCTGCTGATTACGAATTATCCCCATGGCCCACCTGAGCAATGGCGATCTCTGCCCCGAGAACGAGCGCGTCCGGGATGGTACTCGTGCCACTGGGTTTAATAATGTATTGGATATCGGGTTGTACGTTGAGCCACGGCGTGATTGCGATTTCGTACGTCCATTCCAATACCATCTCGAAGTCCTGGCCGCTGAGATCGTCGCTGAACTTCCCGTAGGTTAGCCCGAATGCCGTTATATCGTTGTCGCGTCCCGGAAAGAGCCCTTGATACACCAGGCCGGTAAAGAAATAGAACGGGAGCGTGTTTCTGTCTGACGGTGCGAAGGTGAACGCCGCGAATGGCGTCAGACCCTGATGGCTCTCCGGGCCGCCCTCACGATAGACCATCTGGTCCACCAAGAGATAGAGGCCGTAATTGCCAGCATGCTCTCGAAGCGGGTTGGAGAGGTCCGTAAAATCCTCGGAATCATAGTATCCCCCGATTTTGTAGTTTCCGGGCAGCCCGGTGGCGCCGTTTTCCTGGTTGTGCATGTAGCCAACTTCGCCGATTGCTAAGACCTCGCCGCTAAAGCTGAAATCGACCCCGTGCGCGCTATTGTCGCCGAGTGAAGAGTCGCTATTGTAAACCCCCCCCATCACATAAAATCTCTCGACCGGTTCAGCCCTTGTCCGGATGCCCCACGTCATCACAGGAAAGGATGTAAAGGAGGGGACGTTGATCGAAACGCTCTGGGGGTTGCCGTTAATGGAAGCGCTCACGAAGTGCCCGTAAAAGGGCGAGGTCAGGAATTCGTCGCCCGTGCCGATGCGACCCGCGCGGATGCTCAAATCACCAGCGAATAGGGACTGTTCCAAGGAGAGCCCGGCGAGCCGCACAGAATCGCCGTTGAAAATTTGAGAGACGGTAAAGATGTTGCCAATATCTTCCGCCGAAAGATCGCGTCCAGAGGCCCACGACGCCGAAACCTCGAACTCTAATCCCTTCAGGTTCCCCAATTTTTCTAGATCAAAGGCGATATCGACTGCGAGCTCGCCGGCGTATGCGATAGCCTGATCGATACCCCCGACCGGGTTGCCCAAAATGTCAGTGTCGTAGACGGCCGTTGCGGTGATTCCAGAGTCGACAAGCTTGTCGCGCAGGCCAGCCCAGTTTCCTGTCATATATTGCTGCTCGCGCCAGAATTTCCATTGAGCGGGAGGCCGCTTGGCCCGCCCAGAAACCTCAGCACCCTCGGATTGCAGTGCGATCCCGGCGGACAGGGACGCAAGCACGAATAAGGCAAGGAGAATGCGTCTCGATCCCTTCAGAGTGTTCTCCGACTTCGACAGCTGATAGGTTTTAAGAAAGCAAAGTTTATGGTCTCATTAGGCTGTCGGACCACCACTAAATCACCTGCTTAGCCTACCCGCTGCCCTGCCCTCAGTGGCGCTCAATGTCAACATGCGCATGACGAGCACGAAGTCCGAACTCTATACGTATACGGTGCAAGTCTCTGCTGGTCAATCAGGGGCGACACTGTTTTTCGTATCCGGAAGCTTTTCTTCTACGTCAATACACTTCTGCTTGTCAAGTCAAAGCTGTCATTAAGAATTTTGCCCATTGCCGGGAAGATGGTGGTTTGCCCAGCCCTGCCAGGGGCTTCCTCCGTACCTTTCCCCTAGCATCACACCTTCCCGTCTAGCGCTCGACACCCCTAGCCCAGTAGGGGGATACTCAAGCCCCACTCAGGAGTCTAAAGACGGTCGGGGTACGTATCGTGTGATCTTCAGCCTACCTCCACCACAATTGAAGGCAGACCAGACATTCAGACGCCCTCTCGGTCGAGTACGGGCTGGGACGGTGTTTCACCTTTTGGACGTGAGTTGGATTAATGTGTGACGCGACAAATTGCTGTTCCAAGAAAACGAGCGTTATACCAATGAGGACATTAGCAAGAATTGCCATCATATTGATGGCCTGGCCGTATCGCTTGCTTTACCCACTTATGCCCAGGAAGCAGTGTGGAACGACCTTAATGCGAAAGCTTTCTCTCTCTATCAACAAGGACGATATTCAGAGGCCGCTATGGTGGGTAAAGAAGCGCTCAAAGTTGCAGAAAACACATTTGGTCCTAACCATCCCGCTGTGGCTACATCCTTGAACAATCTGGCGTCATCGTATCGAGCCCAACGGCAGTATGCCAAGGCCGAGCCGCTCTACAAGCGGGCCCAAGCCATGATGGAAAAAGCTGCGGCGCCAGACCATCCGGCCGTGGCCATGTCCCTGAACAATTTGGCGGAAATATATCGGGTCCAAGGCAGATATGCCGAGGCAGAGCCCTTGTACAAGCGTGCGCTGGTCATAATGGAAAAAACCCGGGGGCCATACCATCGGAATGTGGCGACTGTGTTGGGGAATATGGCAAAGTTGTACAAAAAAATGGGAAGAAATAGCGAAGCCGAACAATTCGAAGAACGAGCAAGAAGAATCTTCTCAAGAAAGCAGTGATGACGGAGACCTGCTCGACCTGCGTGAAGAACGCAGCCTGGGAAGACAAATACCTCTCCTGAGGCCCTAGCTCCGGATAATTCTTCCCGCACTAGCCATTGTGACTCTCTTTCCTACCGCTCGTGCTAGTACGGAACCTCTGACCTGCTAATTGCTAATCAGACCCCCACCGCCCAGTCCCAGCAAATCAAGTCTTTCTATGACCCTGCTACCACGGTGCTACCGGCATAATCCCCACTCGAGCCCCACTTGAAGGCTGGCGCTTGACACTCCTCGCCCAGTGGGGCATACTTAGGCCCCCTACGGCTCCCTACAGTCATTGAACGTATGAAAGCCGGGCGATCAAAGCCCTACAGCCCACCTCAGGGACAATCGAGGGCGTACCGAACACTCAGACGCCCTCTCGGACGGAGCACGGCCCGGATGGCGTTTTGCTTTTTCGCATGCAAAGAACCGAAAGAGAGAAAAACTGGGGGACAATCTGATGGACAAAGCTATGGAAGAACTTCGGGAGGCGAGGGAGTATCTTGAACGACTGATCGAAAGCTCAACCACCGCCATCATTTCGACAAACAAGGAAGGGAACGTTGTTCTCTTCAACACGGGTGCCGAGGCCCTGTTGGGCTACCGGGATGAGGAGATCATCGGCCAGCATGTGACGCTCGTCTACGAGAGCAAGGACCGGGCAAAAGAGTTGATGGACCAGATGCGGAGACAAGGCGGAAAGGTGTCGGTCTTCGAGACTGTGCTGCGGGCCAAAGACGGTACCCCGATCCCTGTGCTCATTTCGGCATCCATTCTGTACGACGCGGAGGGTCAGGAAGCGGGAACCGTGGGATTTAACAAGGACCTGCGGGAGCGCAAGGAGGCAGAGGAGGCGCTCCTGGCCGCCAACGTGGAGATTCAGGAGACCAGGCAGTATCTTGAACGGCTGATCGAAAGCGCGACCGACGCCATCATCTCGACAGATAAGGACGGCAATGTTGTTCTCTTCAACGAGGGTGCCGAAGCCATATTGGGCTTCCGGCGAGAGGAGATCATCGGCCAGCATGTGACGCTCGTCTACGAGAGCAAGGACCGGGCAAAAGAGTTGATGCGTCTGATGCGGAAGCAGGGCGGTACAGTTTCGGCCTTCGAAACCACCCTCCGGGCAAAGGACGGCACCCCCATTCCCGTCATGATCTCGGCATCCATTCTGTACGACGAGCAGGGTCAGGAGGCCGGCACGGTCGGATTCAACAAAGACTTGCGACCGCTCAAGCAGGCGGAAGAAGAATTGCGACGGGCGAAGGCCCAGATCCAGGCCCTCCGCATCGAGATTGACCAGACCAAGATGGCGCGTCGGGTGTCCGAGATCACCGAGACGGACTACTTCCAGGATTTGGAGAAAAAGGTAGAAGAACTGCGGGATCGGTCAACCACCGAGCCTGTATGAAGCGGGAGCCAGCATCATGCCGAAGCTGGCTCTGGAAGTGTGATCCTCAACCAGCATGCATCGCTCGAAAGGGGTAACACGACCTCCCCACCGGAAAGTTTCAGGTCAAACCGGCTTCTCTCGTTTCCACAATGGACTTCTAAAAGCACCGGCAGACCCTCGGAGCCGCCATCGGGCGTGACCCTGTGTGCCCACACCTTGAGTTCCCGTGCCGACGTGGCCGGCAGGTGAAAGGTGGCGTGGCGGAGCGCAGAAAGCATCGGCACCGTGTCCGAGGCCGTCTGGAGGCGCTGCTCGCCCTCAGGGTATTCGAGCCGCACCTCCGCCGGTGCCGGTTGCCCAGCGGCAGTGATGGTGAAGGTGGCCTTTGCCTCCTCGCCCTGGTCTTCCCGCAGCTCCACCACGATGCGGGGGGCGAAGACTCCACGGCGGACCATCGCAATGGTCAGCCCTATGATCAACACACCGGCGAACACCGCGCTGATGCGCGCCAGCGGGCTTTGCCAGATCACGAGGCCGTGAATAAAGAGGATACCCAGGAAGAGGACGTAGATGGCCCCCACGACGAGCGGATGGCCCAGGAAACGGTAGACCACGCCTGGTACACGGTCCCCCTTGCGCCGGCTGGAGATCAGGAGGAGAACCGGGAAGATGCCGGCAGCGAGCGAATTCGTGACCACGCCGGAAAAGCTCATGAGCCAGGTAAACGATGCGCCCCCGGTCACCACAATCCACTGCGCCAGCAAGAGGGTGATCATCACCGGACTCACGGACAGAAAGAAGCGTCCGGTCTCGCCCAGCATCACCTCCCGCACCCGTTGCGCAATGATGGGTGCACCTGCCTGGCGTGGGACGTGAGGAGGGGTTGCTGGGGCTTCCTCCATCGCATCCAGGGCTTGCCAGATCTCGTCAGACATTTGGCGTCCGCGCTTGGCGGCTAGACGAACCTCGTACCGCAGCTCACCTTCACCTTTCATGACCTTGACGAAGTCCTGCTCCACCAGCGCGTCCAGCATCGTGCGGGCCATGTTCTCATCCTTACCGGTGTACGCCGTCACGTCTGCCAGCGTGACCTGGTCTCGCCGCATCATCCAGCTGACGAGCTCCTGGAGAGGATCCGGAAGCGTGAGGACATCGGCCATGCCCAGGCCGCCCGTATCCCAGTCCCCCTCATAGGTTAGGCTCATCGGCGTACTGACCCGCAGACGTGCATTCTCTGGGCTGGCCTCCAGGATCTCCAGCGCCAGGCCGACGCCACGCAGGCGCAGTTCTGGAAGGCGGCCCAGCAGCTCCGCAGCATCCCAAAGCTCAGGAACGGTTATCTCGACGCGATGGGTGTTGCCATCCCACTGGACGTCCAGGCGAAAATGTGGCTGACCCTCCGCAAGGCCCAGATAGGTCAGCCCGAGGCGGGGACTCCCGCTGGGTGATCCCCGCTGCTGGAGTAAGAGAGTCCCCCGTCGCCGCGGCAGCATGACAATTGAGCGCAGCCGGGTGGGAAGCCGTTCTTGGACGAGGTGGAATAGAGCATCACAGCTACGGATGACTGACATTCCGAGGAAGAGAATGATAAGTGCAGATCCGAGCACCTCTACGGTGGTGCCGGCCTGCTCCGCCAGTGGGGTGAGCGCCGTGTCTGCCTGCCTAGCCAGCACCTGCGGCGCGATGGCGCCGCCGAACGCTACAACCCAGAAGGCCAAGAGGGCCGTGAGACACGCCGTTCCTGCCACACTGCCCCGGATCAGCGAGCGGCCGCTGGGATCGCGGGGGAGCACCACCTTGGCGCAGTGGACCACGTATACATGTCCGAAGTAGAGCAGGAGGATGACACCAAAGACGAGCTGCAGGACCTGAGGGTCGAAAGTCTCTCCGCCGAGAAAGAGCGCGTCTCCGGACAAAAGGATCTCCGGTCGCGCGTGCGTGAAGGCAACAAGCCCGATAGACAGGAGCAGCGCGGCGTTGATGGCGGCCAGCAGCAGCAGGGCGGTCATCGTGAACTTGAGCGTTTTGCGCGACAGCAGGTAGAGCTCGATCAATAACAGCAACCCAATCCACACCGCGGCGGGCACACCGGTGAAGGTCACCATGGTGATCGCCAATCCCACACACGCCGCCAGCAGCGCCAGAAAATTACGAATGGCCAATGTCACCGAAAGGAGAAAGGACCCCCCGTCCCCCAGGAAGTTGGTCGCTAAGCGTCCCACAAAGGCCTTGCCATAGCGGATAGGGCCGCTTCGAGCACAGGCTTCGGCCATGCACGCCATGGTCAGCATGTTCATGAGTCCGATCGCGAGCAAGAGCAGAACGCCGCTCACCGGGCCGATACTCGCGACCGCAATCGGCAGGGCCAGGATGGCCGGGGGAAGACCGAGAGAAACGGTTAACCCGAAGGTCGTCCAAAAGGGGGGAAGATAGTCCGGCCATCCGGTGACCGCGGCCCAGACCCACCGGAGCCGTTCCCCCAGTGTCGGCCGTGGCGCGTAGATGGTCTCCAGCGGCTCACGGTACAGGAGACGGTACTCCCTCTGTACCGCTTCTTCGTCAAGGCCTAACGCCGCGCGGAGTCGCGGCACCGCCGGGTAGGTGAACTCGTACGTCTGGCCGAAGAGGTGGGCAACGGCCGCCTGGATGCTCGGGTTGTCGGGCACCAGGGGCGCCCATTGCGGGGCGTACCGCTCGAGGTCCTGAATCGTGGGGCGGAGTGGCGGGTCACGGCCTAAGCTGAAGGCCTCAAAAAAAGCGAGATCCCGGTCCTTGGCGGACTCTTCCGCCAGGAAGAACTCCATCGCCCGGCGCGATTGGTCCACCAGGTGGGCTGTTCGACTCTCGATGAGGAAGGTCAGGGTTGCGGCGCGCTTGGCGGGCAGGCCACCCAGCACTTCCTCACGCGAGAACAGGTCATCGAAGGACACGTCTATCGGTCCCTCTACCCCTACGCCACCAAGGTCGCCGCGACCTGTTTGAGCGCGGCCGTGACCGGATGGTCCGGGTAGCGCAGGGCAAAGATGCCAGTGCTCGCGAGGTCCATCATCTCATCCGAGTGGTGCAGCACGGCAGCCACCTCGCAGTGGTACGTCTGTTCCACCCGCGCTTTGACGTCGGCAGCGTCGAAG
>JAAXQN010000204.1 GCA_012974305.1 Candidatus Methylomirabilis sp.
GATGGCGGCTGGGCATTCCGCGGCTGGCCGAACGGCATCCGTATGCCAGCCTGCTGATCGGCGATCACGCTTATTGGCTCTACGCAGCGCAGTTCGATCCCGATCCTCCGCCGGAGTTCACCCACCACCTGCATCGCGGCCGGTCGCTGTATCCGAAGGAGCTGGAGACGGAGGCGCGGCGGTTTCTGGCCGACGTGCGCGAGATGCAGGAAGCGTTCCGGCGTCGGCTCGAGGAGGACAGGTTCTGGCGGGCTGCGCTCGAGCCGGAACACCGGAACCCCCATGTGCGCCTGTTACAGACTTCCGACGTGCTCTCGCTTGCGCTGTGCTCCGCCGTCATCGCGCCGGTGGAGGGCGAAGCGAAGGGGCTCGGGGAGGACCATGTTGTGTTCCACGAGGTGCCGCGGCGAAGCTGGGAGGACCGAGTTTCGATCGCACTCAAACCCCTCGGTGACCGGCGGATCGCATGCGACCCATACCCCTTTGACCAGGACCCTCTGCAGATCGTGGTCCGCGCTCGCATCTTTGACCTGCCGGCGGACCACTCAACCCAGTTCCAGACCTGGTGGCATTCAGAGCCCCCACAACTGATCCGGTTCGAGTACTGCTCTTCCTAGCGCAGATTATTCCGTAGCCGTCTCAGGGTCTTCATTCACCTAACCCCCTGGTGGGATCCCATGGATAACCCCTCCCTTGCCAAGCACAAAATTAGGGAGGCTGAAAAGGTGAGAAAGGAGCAGATTACGGTTGACCAGAAAAGCGATCTGTCTCCTTATTTTATCCCTTTGCTTCCACGGTTAATCATTCGCAATACAGCCGAGATGGTACTCAAATAGAAGTAGAACATCCAATCCAACCATATCTCCGGGTCGTAGTCGCTCTTTTGCTGCGGATTATGATGTCGAAGGGCAAAATTGTTGGCTATGTTAAACAGGTCCGACTCATCCCTGGACGCGAATTTCTCCTTCATTTGAGGTCTCAAGTATTCGAGAACATCTACAAGATCCCGGACTGCCTCACGACGGTCTTCCAGCAAAGCACGACGATATCGAAACTTCTTCACAGCAGCCTTCACTCGACCTTCAACATTTTCCGGATCATATTCCGGAAGTTCCTGCTCTACCAAGGACTCGAATCCGGACTCTGCGACGGCAAGCACTTCGCCGCCCTTAGAAAGCTCAAAGCCAGTTGAGTATTGACGAAGAATCTCGTTCACTTCTCTCTGAAACTCTTCCTGCCCAACCTCTTTTTCAAACTTACTGTAGTGATAACCACAGTTGTAATAGCTGTGGTACCCACCTTCGAGAGGCTTGCCCACGCAGTCGAACATGAACTCGATAAGGTCAAATAGGTCATCTTCCGAATACCCAGCCTCTGCTCTTGGTGGCCACAACTCTGCCTTTCCTGCTTTCCGTAGTAGGTAAGCATTAACGTCCTTTCCGACGCGACCGCCCACGTGACCCTCATCGACACAGTGATAGCCGAAGCCCTCTTGAAAGTAGTGCTGCGCATCGAATTGCGAATATACGCTGATGATGGCGCTTGCCAAATGGTCAAGCTCCATCCGCGGCGGCGCGTGATTCGGGCCGCGAGTTCGGACCGAGTAGTATACTTTCCTTCGCATTCTTTCGACCCTTCCGCCTCGGTGAGAATGGGGTTTAGGTGCAGTTTCGGGGCTTACCGGTCGAATCCTTCTAGGCCATCCCCGCGATTCACCCACCATACGGTTTCCCAGTATACAACATTGGTCGGCCGGATGAAATTTTCGGGGCCTGCCCCTCGGCCACCCCCCTTTCCTGGGTCTCAGTGCCCTTCCCACGCACTGGTCTGTTAATCAAGCGGGATGCGGCTCTTGTTTTGGGCGAGCCACGCGTCAAAGGTTTGCAGCGAGGGGTTGAGGGCACGCGCGACCTCGAGGTTGCGTGCGCCGCAGAAGTCTTGATTGAAGTCGCGCTTAAACTGGAACATGTTGCCGAGATCCTCGGCGCCCGGGAAACCGAAGCTGCGATACACCTCGGGTGGCACGTCGTTGTAGCGCACCTCTTGATTCATCGCCTTGGTGAGCGCGGCGGCCATCTGCGCGCCGGTCAAGTGCTCGCCGGCGACGCCGACGGTCTTGCCGATGAACTCGCGGGTCTTGCCGATGAACTCGCGGCCCTTCTTGAAGATGCCGAGGGCGCACTTACCGATATCCTCGGCGGCGATGCCCGGAAGCTTCTTGTCGCCCATGGGATACGTAATAGCTAGCTTGCCGTCCGGGCCCTTCTTGGGGCCCATGCCGAAGTAGATCAGGTTCTCCCAGTAGAACGAGGTCAGGAGGAACGTGGTCGGCACGCCAAGCTCGGTGAACACCTGATCGGCTTCGCCCTTGGCGTCTAAGTGCGGCACCTTGTACTTGCCCATGAGGGTAGGCATGCGGCTGTCGCTGAGCGGCACCCACTTGCGCGTGTCTTCGAGGGTGGACCATATGACGTGCTTCAGGCCGGTGTGCTTCGCCGCCGTGGCCATGGCCTTTGCTTGGGCAAACTCCTTCTCGGGCGAAAAGTGCGCCCAGAAGAACGTGACGCAAAAAACCCCGTAGGCGCCTTGGAATGCCTTTTTGAGACTCTCCAGGTCGAAGACGTCGGTTGCGACAACCTCGGCGCCCAGCTTGGCCAGCTCTTTCGCCGTATCAGAGGTGACGTCTCTCGTAATCGCGCGTGCGGCGAAGCCGCTACTCGCATCGCTTAAGATGGCGCGGACCAAGCCGCCGCCCTGCGCACCGGTTGCACCTACTACCGCGATGATCTTCTTTTCGGCCATGATGATCCCCCTTGTTGAGTTGGGCGTCTTGGATGGGGTCAAGTCTTTTGTTGACTAATTCTGCTTTCTCGGACTCCTATGCCTTCTCGGCATCCGGATCATAGCTCAAGTTCGGTCGGAGCCACTGCTCGACCGTTCGCAGGTCCATCCGCTTCCTGGTCCCGTAATCCATGGCTTGATCGCGGTTGATCTTGCCCACCGAGAAATAGGCGGCCTGTGGGTGCGCAAAGTAGAGGCCGCTCACTGAGGCCGCCGGGTACATTGCAAAGGTCTCCGTGAGAGAGATCCCCGCGCTCTTCTCGCCCTGCAGCAGATCGAAGATCAGGCCCTTCTCCGTATGATCCGGACAGGCCGGATAGCCCGGCGCCGGCCGGATCCCCCGGTACCGTTCCCGGATCAGGTCTTCGATCGTCAGCTTTTCCGCTTCTCCGTATCCCCATTCCGCCCGGACCCGCTCGTGCAACCATTCCGCGAAGGCCTCCGCCAACCGATCGGCCAGCGCCTTGGTCATGATGGAGTTGTAGTCGTCATGCTCCCGTTCAAACCGCTCGCAAAGGGCCTCCACCCCGATCCCGGCGGTCACGGCAAAGGCGCCAATGTGATCGGGCAGCCCGGTTGACTTGGGAGCCACGAAGTCCGCCAGCGCGAAGTTGGGTTGTCCCTCGGCCTTGGGCATCTGCTGGCGGAGCGTATGGAGCATCAGCCGCACAGCGGAACGCGATGCATCCGTGTACAGCTCGATGTCTTCGCCGACGCTGTTGGCAGGAAAGAACCCGTATACCCCACGCGCCGTCAGCAGCCTGTCCTTGACGATCTCCCGCAGCAAGGCCTGAGCGTCCATAAAGAGTTCCTTGGCCCGCGGGCCGATGGTGGGGTCCTCGAGGATCTTCGGGTAACGCCCCTTCAATTCCCAGGCATGGAAAAACGGGGACCAGTCGATGTAGGGCGCAAGCTGCCCCAGCTCGAGTGCATCGAGCACTCGGACGCCGATGAACGACGGCGCGGGAATGTCCTCGACCGCCCAGGCGATTGGCACCCTTCGCTCCCGCGCCTCCTGCAACGTGAGCAACCGTTTGGGCTCCCGCTCCTCACGGGCAGAGCGGATCTGCTCCTGGTCCAGGCGGTTCTTCTCGACGAACTGAGCCCGCTGGTCGGCCCTCACGAGCTGGCCCACGACACCGACCGAGCGCGAGGCGTCCAGCACGTGCACCACCCCCGCGCTGTAGGCGGGCGCGATCTTGACCGCCGTGTGTGTCTTGCTGGTCGTGGCCCCGCCGATCAGTAGGGGGACGGTAAAGCCCTCTCGGGTCATCTGCCGCGCGACGTGCACCATTTCATCGAGCGAGGGGGTGATGAGTCCGCTGAGCCCGATCATATCCACGCCATGTTCCCGGGCCGTCCGGAGGATCGTCTCGCAGGGTACCATCACTCCGAGATCGATCACGTCGTAGTTGTTGCACCCGAGGACCACTCCGACGATATTCTTGCCGATGTCGTGCACATCGCCCTTGACCGTGGCGAGCAAGACCTTTCTCTGCGCCTTCTGGATCCCACCGGCTAGTTTCTCCGCCTCCATGAACGGCGTCAGATACGCCACCGCCTTTTTCATGACGCGGGCGCTCTTGACGACTTGGGGCAGGAACATCTTGCCCGAGCCGAAGAGGTCCCCGACGATGTTCATACCGTCCATCAGGGGACCCTCGATGACCCGCAGGGGCGATTGATACTTCTGCCTGGCCTCCTCCACATCAGCATCGATAAAGTCCACAATCCCTTTGACGAGTGCGTGAGACAGCCGTTCCTCGACGGGGCACCGGCGCCAGGCATCCTCTTCCGCGACCGCCTTGTCCTGCTGCTTGACCGTTTCCGCGAAGGCCACTAAGCGCTCGGTGCCGTCCGGGCGACGATTCAGCAGGACGTCTTCCACCAGCTCCAGGAGGTCCTTGGGGATCTCTTCATACACCGCCAACTGCCCTGCATTGACGATCCCCATGTCCAGTCCGGCCGTGATCGCGTGATAGAGAAACGCCGAATGCATGGCCTCCCGGACGGCGTTGTTACCACGGAAGGAAAAGGATATGTTGCTCACGCCCCCGCTAACCTTACACAGCGGCAGATGGGCTTTGATCCATCGCGTCGCTTCAATAAAGTTCACGCCGTAATTATTATGCTCCTCAATCCCAGTCGCGACCGTCAGAATGTTGGGATCGAAAATGATGTCTTGCGGCGGAAAGCCGACTTCCTCCGTCAAGATTCGGTAGACGCGAGCGCAGATCTCGATTTTACGCTCCAGCGTATCGGCCTGTCCCGTCTCATCGAATGCCATCACGATCGCCGCCGCCCCGTATTTATTGATGAGGCGCGCCTGGGCCTTGAAAATGTCCTCTCCCTCTTTCAGGCTGATCGAATTCACAACCGATTTTCCGGGCACACGCTTGAGCCCCGCCTCGATCACCGACCATTTGGAGCTGTCGATTACGACCGGCACCCGCGCGATATCGGGCTCGGCCATGATCAGATTCAGGAACGTTGCCATGGCGGCTTCTGAATCCAGCATGGCTTCGTCCATATTCACGTCGATGAGCTGGGCGCCGTTTTCCACCTGTTGCTTGGCGATGGCGACGGCTTCGTCGAATTGTCCCGACAGCACCAATTTGGCGAATTGTGGTGAGCCGGTGACGTTCGTCCGCTCCCCGATGTTCACAAAATTGGTATCCGGCCGAATGACCAGCAGCTCGCAGCCGCTGAGTCTCGTGTAGGTATCTCCCTGCGGTACGCTTCTCGGAGAACAGTCTCGCACCGCCTCGGCGACTGCCTTGATATGGGCCGGCGTCGTCCCGCAGCACCCCCCAACGATATTCACCCACCCGTTGGCCGCCCATTCGCGCAGTTGCAGCGCAAAGGTATCGGGAGTTTCTGGAAACCCCGTGGGCAAGAGCGGATCCGGCAACCCGGCGTTGGGGTAACTACTCACACAGAGCAGTGCGATGCGTGACAGTTCCTCAATCATGGGCCACATTTCCGCAGGTCCCAATGAGCAGTTGATGCCGACGCTCAGCAAGGGTACGTGGGAGATTGATGCCAGAAAGGCGTCAAGCGTCTGGCCGATCATCGTGCGGTTGTTCCCTTTCTGAATAAAGGTCACGGAGGCCATGACCGGCACTCGGCGGCCAATTTCCTCAAAATGCTGCTCGATCGCAAAGAAGGCGGCTTTCGCGTTGAGGGTATCGAAAATGGTTTCCACGAGCAGGACATCCGCCCCACCGTCCATCAACCCACGAACCTGCTCAGCATAGGCGTGGACCAGTTGATCGAAGGTGACAGCTCTAAACCCGGGGTCATTCACATCGGTGGAGACGGACGCGATTCGGTTCGTCGGGCCAATCGCCCCAGCGACGAACCGCGGACGGCTTGGGTCTTTGGCCATCACGGCTTCGACTGCGCGCCGGGCGGCCTTTGCTCCGGCTACGTTCAGCTCGTACACCAGCGGCTCCAGTCGGTAGTCTGACATCGAGATCGAGGTGGAGTTGAACGTGTTGGTCTCGGTCAGGTCGGCGCCGGCTTCCAGATACTGTTGGTGAATCTCCTCCACGATATCCGGGCGGGTAATGTTGAGAAGATCATTACACCCCTTCACGTCACATGGATGATCCGCAAGCCGTTGACCGCGGAATCCGGCTTCATCCAGCTTGTACGTCTGGATCATCGTGCCCATCGCCCCATCGAGGATGACGATGCGCGTCTTCAGAATTTCTTCGAGCGGGTGCGAAATGGTCATGTTATACCGGGTCAGGCCTTGATGTCTCAACAAGCTTTGGAGCGGGATTCGCAGTGACAGTATACAAGATTAGTCTTTCTTTTAGAATTTTCTGGGTCGGCCCTCAGACCAACCCCCTTTCCGTGGCATCAGCCCTCTTCCCAGGCACCTCTCCAGCCCCACAGCCCAGGTCTCCGTCCCTCGAGTGTACGAAAAAAGGCGGCCCGCCGGAAGCGGGCCGCCAGAGAGCGATGCGACAGACGCGGGCGCCTCAGCGGCGCTTGCCGAGCCTGTACCGCTTTACGAACGACCAGAGCTTTTTCGTCATGACCGAGGGGCCGATCGGCGCGCTCCCGAAGACCTTTTCAAGCGTCTCCGTGCGCCCTTTGAAGCTGACTGAATAGCCTCCGAACGGCTTCTTCGTCGTGGCCTTCTTTTTCGCCTTGACCTTTTTCTTCGCCTTCACCCTCTTCTTCGCCATTCGTGTCCTCCTCCTTTGTGTGGGTTGGTGAGGCTCCCGGGCCCCTTCGAACTCTGGGGGTATTACTACCACATCTAGGAGGGGGAGGCAACAAAAATACTACCCGTAGGGGTGGCCTCCCGTCGGGGAAATACCCTATGGGGTATCAAGCGAAAAATGCGGGGGCAAAGCCTTGTGGCTGGCGCTTGACACCCCTGGCTCAGTGGGTGATACTGAGGCCCTCTCAGGGGACGGAACTTTTTTAAGGATGGAGACTGCTATGGCTGAGGAAAAAGAAAAACCCCAGACGCCATTTCCAGACATGATGGCCTTTTGGGCAAATTGGCAAAAGATGATGTCGGAAAGCTTCGAAACGACGATGAAGGCCCCCGCCTTCGCCGCCGGATTGGGGAAAGCCTTTGAGGCCTCGACGGGCTTCCAGAACCAGATTCAAAAGAACATCCAAGCTGGTCTGAAGGCAATGAACCTGCCAACCAGCGAAGACCTCCGCCGGATCAACGAAGGTCTCTCCGCCATGCAGACCCAGCTCGAAGCAATGAAGGTCTACATGGAAACCGTCGAGACGACCATGAAGCTTCAGGAAGAGTGGCGGAAGACCGTCGACCAGACGATCCATCAACTTCTGTCCTTCCAAGAGGAAGGACAAAAGGCTTTCCAGGCATGGACAAAACAGGTGGAGAGCTTTCAGCGATTGTGGCAGGATGCGATAAAGCGCTGAGCAAAGGATCGATTGCGCATTAGCAAATGCAGACGCCCTCTCGGGTCACGTGGCATAACCCGGGAGGGCGTTTTGGTTTATCAACACGTTCACGCTTTACGATTTCTCAGGGTTCGGGCCGAACCAAAACAATAACGAATTCAACTGGGTCAGGGTCGGAAAATATCGATCGGCGGGATTTAATGTGCACAGTGATGCGCTCGCCGCGCGCACGAAACTGTTCATCAATTTCCGCAAGGCAACTCTGATCCGCCTGGAGACACACAATGGCGAGACCTTCTGTGCGCAAACGCTCTGCGGAAATCCAGGGGCTAATTCGAAAATCAAAGTTAATGAAAAGAGACGGATGGTCGGCCGAATAGAATGTGATGCTGTCTGCATAGGGTTTCGAACCAGCGACGATCCTCAGCGGTTTCTCGAACCGCTGGTGCCACACGTCCGATACGTAGGTGGCCAGCTCCTTGCGCGGGGAGGTCCAGGCCCTATTTTGTGACAGGTCCATACCCAAGGCAACAAGGGGAGATGCCGATAACATGAACAGCTGAAAAGCAAAAATGATGGCCACCCCTCGCCGCACTTGGGCAGTGATCAAGTCTATCCCCAAAAAGGTCAGCAGGCTTGCACCAATAAAAAACCACATGGGCAATGCCCACACACTCGACAGCTCGACTTGCAATACTAATGCGCCGCCGATCGTAAGCAAGAATGGGAAAAAGGTGATGCCGAATATCGTCACTCGCTTACTACCAGTGAGGTTGAGCTGTTGTGGTCGCCGAATGGCACGGACGCCAACGATAGCCACGAAGGCCAGTGCCAGGGGCAGTAAATAGAGGAGCTGAGCCACAGCAAACTTTGCTGTGTTTGTGATGATTCGAGATGGATCGCTGACAATGTGACCTGTGGCGTAGTGAACAGGTAAGAAGTCGACGTTGAAAAGCCAAAAAAGGTGTGGCGCCAAGACCACGAGAATTACGATAGCCGATACATAGGGTGAAAAACTCGTGTAATATTGCCTGCGTTCGTTACGCAGGATAGAAATCAGAAACAATGCTGCCAACAAGCACAATGAATAATACATTGACAAGATAGCAAGAGCGGCAAAAAAGCCGAACAAAACGCTTGGGACAGCTCGTCGTTTTGCATAGGCGTGGCAGAAAAACAACGTCGTCAATGGCCATAAAGAGAGCATGATCGAATGGGAATTAAACTTTATTGATAAAAAGGTGTAAAACGGGACAAGCTCTAGCAAGATAACTGCAATTAATGCATGACGGTCGGAAAGAAAAATCTTGACCAGAAACCAGATAGAGGCAAGTCCGATGATGACGTTAACTTGGGAAAGCAGGAAATAAGCCCAATCCACATTCGGGAAGACTTTGAACCATAGGGCAGTTATCCAAGCGAAAAGGGGTGGGTGCTTGTAGTATCCCAGTTGCCACTCTTGGCCCCACACAAAATTCTCTGCCATGTCACCCCACTTATCAAGATTGGCTCGCGCACCCGGAATCTTATTCTTGCCTTGCCCGCCACCCGGGTCAAGCCAATTTTCTCGTCTGTCTCCCATGGGATGCAACTATTTTACTCATACGAAGTTCCCACTCCATCCTGATTAGCCCCTTGACACCTATCAACCTGTGCGCCAAGATGAGCTGCCGGGAACCCATTCTAACTATCTGAGGAAAGGATACGACACTTTCCTCACAAACATGGAATTAACATCACGAGGAAATGGATCATGCGGAGTGACATGCCACCTCATACCATCCGGGCTCCGGATTTTCCCCCGGGTCTCGAGTGGCTCAACACCGACCGACCTGTCAGCCTGAAGGCGCTGCGGGGGAAAGTAGTCCTCCTAGACTTCTGGACCTACTGCTGAATTAACTGCATGCACGTGCTACCGGAACTGGAAGCTCTGGAAAATACCTTTCCCACCGAGCTTGTCATCATCGGAGTCCATTCGGCCAAATTCCCGAACGAACGGGAAGCCGAGAACGTCCGGCAGGCCATCCTGCGCCACCAGCTGGGGCATCCCGTCGTGAACGACGATCAGTTCATGGTCTGGCGCAGCTATACGATCAAGGCCTGGCCAACCCTCGTCCTGATCGACCCCGAGGGTTACGTCGTGGCGATGGTGGCCGGCGAGGTCACCACCCTCCCGCTTTCCATCACAACTCACTAAGGCCCGAAGAGGGGTTGGGAAACCGTTAGCGGTATTCGGTAGCGAGTCTGGAGAAGGGAGGAAACCATGCAGTTCCGGAGATTGGGCCGGACAAACCTGGAGGTTTCGGAGATCGGCTTTGGCGCGTGGGGCATTGGGAAGGCATGGTGGGGCGAAACCGATGATCGCCTTTCCATCCGCGCTTTGCTCCGGGCCTTCGAGCGCGGGGTCAACTTCATCGACACCGCCTATGCCTATGGCGACGGCCACAGCGAGCGGCTCATCGCCAAGGCCTTTCAGGAGTATCGCGAGCGGGTGACCGTTGCCACCAAGATTCCTCTCAAGACCAGCGGCTGGCCGCCACAGCCCGGGACGCGGGCCAAAGAAGCCTTCCCCGGCGCCTGGATCATCGATCACACCGAAAAGAGTCTCCGCAACCTCGGGACGGATTGCATCGACGTACAACAACTCCACATCTGGCGGGATGAGTGGATACAGGAGACTGAGTGGCACGAGGCCGTGAAGCAACTCAAGCGAGAAGGCAAGATCCGCTTCTTTGGCGTCTCGCTGATCGACCATGCGCCCGAGACGGGGCTCGAGGCAGTCCGTTCAGGGATCTTCGATACCGTACAGGTCATCTATAACATCTTCGACCAGTCCCCGGTGAAGGAACTCTTCCCTCTCTGCCAGCAGGTGGATGTGGGAGTGCTCGCCCGTGTCCCGCTCGACGAAGGGGGTCTTAGTGGAAAGCTCCGCCCGGATATGCCACTTGACCCCGACACGTTCCCGGGCTACTACTTTCGAGGCGAGCGGCTGAAAGATACATGCACGCGTGCCGAGCAGCTCACGGCCTTTCTCCGCGACGGGGTGGAATCCCTCCCCAAGCTCGCCCTCAAATTCTGTCTCAGTCATCCTGCGGTCTCGACGGTCATTCCAGGTATGCGCCGGCCAGAGCATGTCGACGAGAACTGTGCCGTCCCGGATGCGCCGACGCTCACCTCGCAGGAGCTCCAAACCTTGAAAACCCACGCCTGGCCCCGCAACTTCTACGAGTAACCGATCCTCTTTTTCCCCGTTTTCTTGACCTTCTCCGACTCATGCGATAGGATACTTGTATGTAACTCCTCGATTTGTCTGTGCTCAAAGAAGATTTCGACGGCTCACACCACATGGAAAACGTAACCAAACCCTTGATCGGAAAAACCTGTATGGTCACCGGTGCCAACGCCGGGATTGGTAGATCCACCGCCCTTGGGTTGGCGAAAATGGGTGCGACTGTGGTGATGGTCTGCCGTAACCGCGAGCGGGGTGAAGCGGCCCTGACCGAAATCAAGCGAGAGAGCGGCAACGATGCGGTTTCCTTGCTGCTTGCCGATCTTTCCTCGCAAGCCGCGATCCAACAACTCGCCCAGGACTTCAAGGCCCGCTACCCCACCCTGCACGTCCTGATCAACAACGCCGGGATAGTCCTCAAGAAGCGCATCCTCACTGATGATAAGCTGGAGATCCAGTTCGCCGTCAATCACCTCGCCTATTTTCTCCTCACCAATCTGCTGCTCGACGATCTCAAAGCCAGCGCTCCAGCCCGGATTGTCAACGTCAGCTCCCAAGCCCACCAAGGAGTATCCATCGACTTCGATGATCTACAATCCGAGCGATCCTACCGCCGCACCCATGTCTATGCGTGGACCAAACTTGCCAATGTGCTGTTCACCTACGAATTGGCCCGCAGGCTCGAGGGAACCCAAGTGACTGCCAACTGCCTGCACCCCGGCTTGATTGCGACCAATCTCGTAGGTAATTACGTGCCGAGGCCGCTTCGATTCATGACAAAGATCGTCGGTGCCAGCCCCGAAAGAGGCGCACAAACACCCTTGTACCTCGCAACGTCGCGAGAAGTCGAAGGGGTGAGCGGCAAGTATTTCGTCGACCGAAAGGCAGTACCGTCATCCAACGCCTCTTATGACACCACGACTGCTAGCCGACTGTGGCGGGTGAGCGCAGAACTGACCGGGCTGCCGGCATACGGAGGGACACAATGAGTGCAGGTTTCGAGGGGCTGGATCGCGTCATTGAATCGATGCGCCAGCCGATCCAGCAATACGCCGAAGAGGTGCGCACGCTGGCTGGCGACAATGCACTGGCCTTAACGCTTTTTGGATCCATTGCCGCCGGTTCGTTCGATATGAAGAGACACACGGCACGTAATGTCCTCGTCCTTCAGTCGGTTGACTTGGAGTTGCTACGTGGCCTGGCCAAACATGGGAGCAAGCATGGAAAGGCCCGCATTGCCGCCCCCTTGATTATGACACCGGGTTACGTCACGGCTTCGCTCGACACCTTCCCCCTGGAACTGATCGAGATCCACCAGTGTCACATTTCCCTCTTTGGCCATGATTATTTTGCCACACTGGCTCTTAACGATGCGCACGTCCGACTGCAATGCGAACGGGAACTCAAAACCATCCTGATCGGGATGCGCCAGGGATTGTTAGCCGCGGCAGGGCGCGAGAAACTCATCGCTGCGATTGACGCCGACGTCGCTGAAAGCCTGGGGCGTACGAAACGTGCTCGGTGTATCGGGGCCCCACGGATGGGACGAGTTTCGAACCCTCTACGATGACGTCGAGGCAATGGGGAAAATGGTCGATGGGTGGTAGAGCGAGATTCTCTTTGTCCCTATTGACGGCACTGTGTGTGCTGCTGGTATTGCCTCGCCTGGTGACTGCAGAAATTGCCATTCGTGATCCAGGCACCTTCGTCGTGGATACGGCCGGGATTATTGACGATGCCGCTGAGCGCCGATTGGAGGGCTGGCTGCGAGAGCTCGAGCAGAAGACGACCGTTCAGGTCAAGGTGCTAACGGTTCAGACGACCGACGGCGAGGATTTCTTCGGCTTCGTTCAACGGCATGCCAAGCAGTGGAAACTTGGCCAGAAAGGCAAAGATAATGGTGCATTGATTGCATTAGCACTCAAGGAGCGTAAAGTCCGGATCCACACCGGGTACGGGTTGGAGAGCATCCTGCCGGATTCTTGGGGCGGGTCGGCCTCACGGGCCGTGGTGGACCAATACTTTCGAAAAGGGCAATACTCGGAAGGGCTCTACCGACTCACCGTGGCGGTGGCCAACAAGGTTGCAGATGCTGAAAATGTGCAACTGAGCGGTGTTCCGCAATATCGCTACCGGGTTGCCCGCCGACGTTCCCCATTCCTCTTGGGGAGTGGGCTCATCCCCTTTTTACTGTTCTTTTTCCTCCTCTCCTCCATGACCCGAAGACGGCGCTATTACAGCGCCTGGGGTGGCCGTGGAATGATGAGTGGTATGTTGTTAGGCGCCATGCTCGGTAGCACCCTGGGCGGACGTCGGTCTTATTGGGGGAGTGGCTATGGTGGTGGTTCTGGAGGCGGATTCGGCGGCGGGTTTGGAGGCGGATCATTCGGGGGAGGTGGAGGTTTCGGAGGCGGAGGAGGCGGTGCCAGTTGGTAATGGATATTATCGCATCCAATCGGGACGCGCCCCAATATGATGGGTAAGGAGGAACTCAGATGAAAGCAAGTCAGGTCATGTTGATCACTCTAGCGG
>JAAXQN010000199.1 GCA_012974305.1 Candidatus Methylomirabilis sp.
GTCAAGCACCCGACACTTGATTCCCCATAAGGACGGCTGGTAACCCAGCAGGCAGATCTAGCGGTGCTCGTTGCGGGAATCGCCTGGTGCAAGGGAGAAGCGGTACGAGGCCGAGAGGAAGAAACCGAAGTCGGCCCCGGCATCAGCCGAGGTGAAGAGATTCTCCATGATTCCTAGCTGGAGGCGCCAGGCCGGGGTGGGTGCCCAGCTCAGACCCAAGGCCGGCCAGTCGGTCCAACCGTCCAAAAAGTCCAGTTCCGTGTCGCGGAACGGTGGGCTGCTGGCGCTAAGCTGTCCCACGAGCGCCAGCGAAGGATTGAAGCGGTACTCGAATCCGAGCATCCCTGAAAAGATCGGCTGGACATTCAGGTCACTGTTCTCGAAATCGTCCGCTAAGGGTACGGTCATGTTGAGATTCCCGTACAGGCTCCACCGCTTGAGAGTCTTCTCGAAGGCCAGGCCGAACGCGATATCCGGGCCACCGCTCCCGAAGCCTGCCTTTGCATCGCCAGATGGGACTTTGACGGCGAAGCGCAGCGCCACCGCCGGGGTGGAGGCGGTCTCGCGTAGCGGGGGCGGGGCCCACTTGAGCTGAAACGCCACATCTCCCAACCCAATGCGGCCCTCGGATCCCTTGAGGATCGGCTCGCTGTTGCGGGACACGTCATACGTGTACTCATTCCGCGCGTCCTGCTTGCGCTCCTCTGCGCGGATGTTCCGTTCGTAATGGATCAGTCGTTCAAACCAGTCAATGAACCCATCCATGAACTCCCCGTGCATGTAGATGATCGGCAGGTCAACGCCCGCCTCCCAGTCCTCGGCAAGGCCGACCCGTGCCTGAAGATTCGCATACGTCGTCTCCAGGTCCAGACGGCCGTTCAGGCCGTCACGTCCTGTGCCCGCCGTCAACGTATTGGTTTCGGCGATATCCAAGCGCAGAAGGACTTGGTTGTAGTCCAGGGGCACCGCTCGCTCTGGCACGAACTGAAAGAAGAGGAGATGAATCGGCGATTGATTGCGAATGGCCAGGGGCCCGTGGACCTCTTCAGCCCAAACCTCTACCCCACCGGGAACAAGGAGAGTCCACGCGACGAGGCCGACCCCGATGACGGCACGGATGCCTTTCCCTACGCGCAGCGGGATCAATGAGCTACTCAAAATCTTTCTCTACGCAGGACGGCTCAGTCTCGTATCCAAGGTAGAAATAGGCATGCCACCCTCTTGAACCTTTGAGTGGTTGTCCTGACCAGATCGTCAAATGCATGCCCTCGTGGCTTGTGCAATCCCTGAACGTTTCGCGAACACCGTCCCTGTCCAAATCAGCTACGACTTCGCTGCCTTTTGTCGAGAAAACGCTCGGCGAGGCAATAATGCCGAAACCAAACCGAACATCATTATGCTGGTGATCTATTCTCAAATCGTAGGTTGTAGACTTGGCGTTATCGAAGATGACTTGCTGGACTGTCTCGTGTTCAGCTGACGGGATCATGTTGACTTCGGCACAACACACGACTGATTGACCAGGAAGAGTTATTATGACGACCCGTGTATCTTGCCTGAGGTTGCTCCGTGGTATACCCAATATGAGATTGTTCTGGCTATCGCGGTAGACGACTCCTACCTTCGAGCTTATTCGGTTATCACCGGCTCCCTGTGCAAAACCCGTGACTGGCCAACTCATGAGGATGAGAAAGAAAAGTAGGCCGAGGAAGTGAACTAGAATATGGAGAGGCCGGCGAAGCCCGCAAAGATCACCGCCACACCAAAACTGAGCGGAAGAATGGAATATGTTCAAAGCAAAAAGCCTCCCGGGCCACACTAGCCGAAAGGCCGTTGCAACGATTATGCCAGAGGTTATTCCTCTTTCGGTTCGATCTCTACCTCTTCTGAAGAGACCTCAAGTCCTGGTTGACGCTGACCTGGGTTTCATGATAAGTGGAGGGTCTCACTCCCTCTCCACCTCTTCATTCTCATTCCGGGAGCGAATCGACATGCCACCACGAAAGCGGTCACGTCGGTCCTTCTCTCCCGAATGGGAGCACTACTATACCCTCACGCGCAAGGGGCCATTTACGCAGCGAGAGGAAGCCAAGATCGCGGCTGCCTTCCGCTCCATCGCGTTAACGATTGCCTCCCGGGTCAGGAAGGACCGACACCTTACCCACTACCTAGAGCTCAGCGAGAAGGCCCCTGACCTGACCCGGCGAGCGCTCTACCTTTTGCGGGCCCTGGACCTGGCGCAACAGGACGAGGATCCCGAGACCCGTCGGTGGGCCAAGGAGCACCGTCTGGGCCTGCAAAAGCTCCTGGACCTCCTCCAGCGAAGGAAGCCTTCGAGAAAAAGAAGCTCTGCCCCCCGCACTTAGACCCTCAAACATCCACACTTGTCCACACTTATCCACACATAACCCACACCTATACACACCTGTGCATAGCTTGCGCATAACTGCTGATAATACGCGGGGTTTAGGGCTACTTGCCCGTGAGGATATGAAAGAGGGTGGCCTCCGGCGGGATTTTTTTGTCCTCGGCCGAGGGACGCAGGCCGTGGGCGACCGAGGGCTTTTGTCGGCGCCTCAGGCGGCCGAGCGCAGTAACGCGATCAGCACAATAATCCCTGCAAGAACGAAACGGTACACCACAAAGACCTTCAGCGTCCGCACCTGCAGGTAACGTAGCAGGAAAGCGATAGCGGCGTAGCCCACGATCGCCGATACCACAAACCCGACGGCAAGATCCATCGCGGACAGCCCAGGCGGCAAACCGAGTTTCCAGAGGTCCAGGCCCTTCTTGAGCGTGGCGCCGGCGATGATCGGTGTCGCCAACAGAAAAGAAAACTGTGCCGCGGACTCGCGGGTCAGATCGCGGTACATCGCGGCGGCAATCGTAATCCCCGCCCGCGACGTCCCCGGAACGAATGCCACCACCTGCGCCATGCCGATGACGAGTGCATCCTTGAAGCTGAGCGTCTCCATTGTGCGCGTCAACGTCGGTCGCCGGTCGGCCACCCACATGAGCAAAGCAACACCCGCCAACATGCCCGCGACCAGCACAGGACTGCGGAAGAGGGTTTCAACACTGCTTTCCAGAAAGTACCCTGCGAAGGCCGCCGGCACGGTCGCCACAACCAGCACTCGGAAGAGTGCGAGGTTCAGTTGCATCTGGGGGGGTGCGGCTGGAGGGTCGGGAATCGGACGCGGCCAGAGAACGTCTATCGCCGAACGCAGCGCAGCGCTGAGCAATGACCACCACGTGCGCGCGAAGTAGGCGAATACGGCCAGTAGTGTCCCCGCGTGCAAGACCACGTCGTACGTCAGCCCCGGGTCATGCCAGCCAAAGAACCACGGCACCAAAATCAGATGGGCGGTCGAGCTAATGGGCAGGAACTCTGTCAGGCCCTGCACCACCGCCAGGACAATGGCTTCAAGAAGGGTCATGCGGGAGATCGCAAGCGCTGGCGCACCTGTCCACAGAGATCCCCTCCAGGTGAAGGCTGTAATGCAGGGAGGAAAACTTATGAGACGAACCGCCGAAGGAGAGTGCCAACATGCCTATTCATCATTCCTCAAGGCGGGGATGATCGACGAAAAGCGAAAGGCTATACTTTCTCGTGCGACTTGTCAACCACGCTCAGAGGGTTTTGACTTTTCTCGATGTTACTTTAATTAGAAGGCTCTGCGGAATCGATCGAGAAATCAGGTGTGTGCGCCGGTCTGCGGCAAAGACAGCATTAGAAGCGGCCCGTGACGACAGTTCGGGAGCGACTCGTATCATGTTGAGTTCTCGACATTGGGGGATAACCAGGGCTGCCTTTTGGCTTAATCCTAATGTGACACGACCACGCTTTCGCATCTTCGAGAGAGGCTCCCGGGAGGAGGTTCGCCGGAACGTAATAGTTCTCTTTCAGGTTTCGCTGCTCAGAAAGATCGATGTATATCGTACCGGCAGCCACGCGAGCATTGTGTCGTGTCCCCGTAACAACGCACGACACGCTTGCACCTTCCCATGACGGATCCTGATTACTGATTTGGACGGGCACCAAGAATAGAAAGTCCGCTGCCAAGGCCGCCTGGCTCACGAGAAGGCACAACACGGCTATGGTCCCTGACCGCGCCATCCTGCATAGCCGAAATTTCACGGTCAAATCTCCTACATCAAGTCGCCGGCTCACCAGCCGACGATCAAAAGACCGGGTGTCCTGATTCGCCGATTATTGCGGGTCGGCGCAGCAACTTGCACCGGCCTGGCCAGACGCTGTGGCTGGATTTCAGCCGGCACAGCGGACTGGGGCCCGCCAGCGATGATGAGGCTGGGCGTTCTGATCCGCTGATAGCTGCGGGTCGGCGCAGCAACCTGCACCGGCCTGGCCAGACGCTGTGGCTGGATTTCAGCCGGCCTGGGCGTTCTGATCCGCTGATAGCTGGGCGTCGCGGTAGCGACCTGGGCCGCCTTGGCGTTGCCGACGATGATGAGGCCGGGTGTCTTGGCACACTTATAGCTGCAGGTCGGCACAGCAGCCTGGGTCGTCCTAGCCTGACGCTGTGGCTGGATTTCAGCCGGCACAGCGGACCCAGCCCAGGTGCTGGTGGCCGCGGTCAAGCAGGCCAGCGCCACAACGAACCTCAAAGCCCAGTGTTTTCCCATTTCGACGCCGCAAGTTGCAATTTTCTTGCCGACGGGTCGTATGAGGAGGGAGTCCGTAAGCCGTATCTGGTTTTATTCGAGGAAGCGCTGAAGGAGAGTGTCTATGAGGAAGAGTTCCTTGCCAATGTCTCCTTCCAGGAACCGCAAGCCGTGGACGACGTGGGGCACTTCGGGATGTGCCCGCGTCCACATCACGCCCGCCTCCATGGGCGGAAGACCGAGCGCCCCAGGAACCTTCAGTTTCACACAGGTCTGGGGCGGAACCGCCTGAGGGAGACGAACCATCATGCCGCCATCGCTGAGATTCTCGGCCCGACCCCGGAGGCGCGTGTCCGGAGGGATAACGCACGTAACCTCCAGGTCGACAGGGATGCGCACGGAGGTTCGGGGGTCCTGACCCGTTTGCCCGGCCAAGAGCTGCTCCCATGCAATGGAGCTGGCCTCCACCATCCTGGTGAACCGCAGGCCTATCAGGCCTGGGGAGCCCTCGGCCGCCCAGACCACCACCGCCTCGGCCCGAGCAATAAGGTCTCCCGAGAGCAGGCGGAGGTCCGTCGACGTGCCCTGAGGGAGCGGCAGGACGGCCTCGACCAGCAGCCCGCTCTGGCTCACATTCCGCGTGATCCCGAGCGTGCGATAATCGCGCACCATCGGGCTCTCGCAGAGTACCGGCATTCGCAGGACGAAGCGTGAATGCTGACGTTTTTCCATACCACCTATCATGCCTATTCAGAGTTCATGCCCCCGTCCGCCCCGCCCATCACGAGCGGGGGAAACGGAATAACCCTACTGGCGGTTCAAGCGGTCGACGGCCTCCTTAGTTAGGATGCCAATGTAAGGAAGGTTCCGGTACCGTTGGCGGTAGTCGAGACCGTAGCCGACCACGAACTTGTCGGGAACCTCGAACCCCCGATAGGCGATGGGGAGGTCGACAATGCGGCGAGCTGGCTTGTCCAGTAAGACACACACCTTCAGGCTCGCGGGAGCCCGCGGCTCGAGGTTCCGCAACAGGTAACTCAAGGTCAAGCCAGTATCGATGACATCCTCGACGACAAGGATCTCGCGGTCGGTAACGCTTTCATCGAGATCTTTGAGGATCTTGACGACCCCCAACGGTCTTGCATCGGGGCCGTAGCTCGACACGGCCATGACATCAATGGTCACCGGAAGCGTGATGACTCGGCAGAGATCGGCCAGAAAGACAAAGCCGCCTCTCAGGACGCTGATGAGCACCAGGTCCTTACCGGCATAGTCCCTCGAGATCGCTCTTCCCAGCTCGCGGACCTTGGCCTGGACCTCTGCTTCTGGGATCAGGATCTCGGCAATATCATCGGCCATCTCGCCTTGGACATGGCCGGATGGCTTTCTTGACACGTCAGTATCCACGTCCTATATTCATAGTGGGTCCCGAGAGGTTCGATCCGATTGTGATACCGGGTCTTTCGATCCGGGGGGACCGGTAGTTTCTGGGACACGACAGGTTTTTCCCCTCATGCAGTACGATGGGGGGTATGGGTCTCAGGGCATCCGGCCACCGAGGTGGAGAGTCGGATGGGGTCACTCGGGGCTCATTATTTTTGGGCAATTCCAAACCTCTCCAGCAGCTTTCGATAATCCCGCCCGTAAAAGACTTTGAGGTTCACTGTCGGATAAAGCTCTCGCAGCTTCCGGATCTTTCGATTCTTCTTGGTCACGAGGTCCTGCTTGAGCGTGGTCAGCTCGATATAAAGGTCGAACTGCGGGAGATAGAAATCGGGGGTGAAGCTTTCGGTGACTTCCCCGCTGCCGTTCCAATCGATCGGAAAGCTTCTCGGCTCGTACTGCCATTCGACCTGATAGAAGTCCAGGATCCGGGCGAACTCTTCCTCACTCGGGTTGGCAAAGGGGGCACGATCGGCGGCGGCCCGTCCCTCGAGGGTCGAACTCTCCTCGGCTTCGTGGAGGATCTCTCGAAACCGATCGAGCAGGTCAGCCGGGATCTGCAACCGCTCCTCTGCCGGGACCCACTCCCCCTCGGGCGTACGACGGAACACTTGAACGTCGATTCCGGCTTCGGCGAGGAAGATGCGGATCTCTTCATTTTGATTTCGCTCTAACCGCTCGATCAGGTCCCCGCGGCCCTCCATCTGCATCACCTCCGAGCCCTGGACCGGGGTCCCTTCCCAGGCGCTCCCCGAACTCGCCGAGGAGGCGCACCCACGATCACACCGTACTCAGTGTTGATTGGGACCCCCTTCTCACACAGGGGACACGCGTCTCGCGAATACGTGGGGAAGTTCTGACTCACGAGCGCGAAGAAAGGGCAGCTAAACTTGATTCCCGGGTGCCGATTCCACAGGCTTCCGATCCCGACAACCCGTCCACCTCGCTTTTCCACCAAACGAATCAGGGCGCGGACGGTGGAGCCGGTGGTCAGAATGTCCTCGATAATCAAGGCAGAACTTCGGGGGTTCAGGAAGGGGAGGAACTCCCGGGGAAGCGTTACCTCTGTCTCTCCCTCTTTTCCCTTTCCCTTGACTGCGTAAAGCAGCTTGGGGCGAGAGGGATGGGCCCTGGCCACACAATGCCCCAGGGTTGTAGCACCGATCCCTGAGCTCAGGACAACATCTACGGGGGAGGCGGCGAAGTGCGCGGCGACGATCTCCCCCAATCCCTCGGTAAAGGCCGGCTCGGTGGTCACGAGCCGTTTCTCCACATACTCCCGGGCGTGCCGTCCCGATGAGATCATGAAGTGATCGTTGGTCACGTACGCCCCAGTCCGCATGATAATCCCGCGGCTAATTCGCTTGAGAACCTCCGCCTCCATCACCTTCTCCTCCTCGTGTGTCCAGCCTCCTTTGAATCCTTACTCAAAAATTATAGATCCGCGGGATCGATAAAGAGAGGTCCCTCAGTCTGCCTCTCTTGTTGGGAAATCCCGCGCACATACAGCGTCATTCCAATGCGGAAAGCCTCCTCAGGGACAAAGGCGCTCAGTGGATCTCCCGGGACATACGAGAGGAGTAACGTTCCGCCCTGCGCGGCAATCATACCTTGGGCCGCGCAAAGCGCCTCCCGAAGATGTTCAGGATCCCGCCACCCCAAGGGGTAAAGGAAGAAGGGACGGACCTGAGTTTCCGATCCCCCGCCGCGAAAGGCCATCTGCATCACCCGGTGGTAATCCCAGAGGCCGAAGCATACGGTCCACCTTCCCTGAACCCGCTTTCCATACATCCCCTGCCACCCCAGCGGCACCAGCCGATCTGCCGTGCTATACAGGGTTGGCACATCCCATTGCGGCGTGAATTGGTACGCACGGTAGGTAGCTTCCAAGAGAGAAGCCACCTCGTCGCTTCGCTCCGTGATCCGCTCAAAGCCGTCAGATTTTTCACCCGCCGAATCAGGCAAGAGCGCAAGGGCGGCCCGCTTGCGGGGAGTACTCCCCCGACGTTCCACAAACGTTTCTGATGGCGTATTGCCCTCGACAACCCAGGAATAGGCCCCGCTGACGCCCTGTTCGCGGATCACATCCCTGAGGGCATCGGCAACCAGGGTCGCCACCCCTCGCCGACGATGGGTCGGACGCACCCTGAGATCATACAAGTAGGCCCAGCAGCCGGTTATCCCATTCACCCGAAGGGTCTTGAAACTCACTCCGCCAACCCCGATAATGGTCCCTTCCTCCTCGGCCACAAACAGGCGGAAAGCGCTGTAAGCCCGGGAGCGGGCAAAAAAATCGGGGGATCGATCCAGGACGAGTTGGATCGTTCCCCCCATGGCGCACTGTCGGTCCAGCTCGATCAGCGCTTGATTGTCCGCTTTCCGGGCATCTCGGATAACAACGACCGAAGCCAACGAGCCTTTTCCCAAACTTTTCTCCTCTCCCAGGGTTCCCCCCCCAAGAGCCTCCACAGCCTTTTCTTATCATATGATAGACGGGGGGTCAAGGACTCCAGGCCCCTAGTGTGGTCGCATGCGCGAGTAAACGATCAAGAAAATCCCCACGAGAGGCAGTATTCCTGTCAGCCCAAACATCCCGTAATAGCCGATCTCCTCTGCCACGACCCCCATGGTCATTGGACCCACGCTGTTGCCGAGGACGATGGCACCACTGAAAAGGCCCAGCATCCTCCCACGACGCCCGGGTTCCACTTGATCCATGTGGAGTGCGGCCAACGTGGGATAGAGAAGGCCGTGAGCACCGCCCGTCAGTGCCCCGACCCAGAGCTGGGCCTCGAGTGGCCCTGGCCAGACAAGGAGGAAGAGTCCCAGAGCATAAAGGAGGAGGGCCGGGATAACCACCTGCCACCGCCCCCACTTATCCGCCCAGCGCCGGCCCAGGAGCCGGAGTCCGATTCCAGAGCATGCATACGCAATGTAGAAACCTCCTACTCTCTCTACCCCCCCCCACCCCTTTGGCAAACGGGGGGAAGAAGGCAAAGAGAGTTCCGATGCTTATCCCGAAGATTCCAGAGATGACCAGGGGAAGAAAGATGTTTCCCCGAAGGATCTTCTCCCGCTTATTGAGATCAACGGGAACGACCTCCGGGGGCTTCAGGGCCCCGACCACCAAGAGACCACCGAGAGAGAAGAGAGAGGCCGAGACGAAAAATGTCGGATACCCGTAGGCCTGAATAACGAGCTCTCCCAAGGCGGGGGCCGCACCCATCGTGACGAGACCAGAAATCCCGAAGATGGCCACCGCCTCGGCCCGGTGTCTGGCCGGGGCAATTTCGGCAATGAGGGTCAGATTGGCAATGAAGAAGGCTGAGTAACCGAAACCCTGCAGAAAGCGGAAGAGGGAAAAGAGAGGACTTAACTCTGTCAGAAAGGCGAAGCTCGCTGAGGCCAGGAAACCCGTTGCACCACCCAAAAGGAGAAATCGCTTGATTCCAAATCGTTCAACCCACCGCCCCACCAGAGGTTGGAAGATGATGGCGGCCAGGCTGTAGACTCCCATAATCCATCCGATGCGCGCTACGGACCCACCAAGATCCTTGACATACAGGGGGAGGAGATTGAAGGCGCTAATATTGGAGAAAAACAGAAAATTGGCTGCTGCGGCTTGCCAGAAATCTCGGCGAGATATGCCAGGAGATAAAAATAGAGGTCGCCTCATGCTGCCCTGGCGGACTTGAGCAGGCGAGGGACGATATCTTTGACGCGTTCAGCCAGCTGGGGCGGAGCGACGTCCTTCCCCTTGTTGAGATACAGCGCCGGAGCGCAATCTTCGGTCATCCGACGAAGAGAATCGTCTGCCCGGACAGCACTTCCCGCGCCCACGGAGTATGTGGGAACCTCTTCGCCGCAACTCAAACAGTACAGCAACTTTGTCTGTTTGGCCTCGTTTATGAGAGCTGTATCCCCTCTCGGTCAATCGCGAGGACCTTGACCTCTGCCCGCAACCCTATGCGGGCCCAGGCCTCTGCCATCTCTGCCCCCACCGTCTCGGCCCCCTGATTCACCAGGGCCACCACCGTGGAGCCAGCACCACTTAAGAAAGCGGCCAGAGCGCCTCCTCGCCTGGCCACCTCTAGGACCTCTTCCATACCCGGCAAGAGTTTGGCCCGGTAGGGCTGGTGCAGGCGATCCCGAGTGGCCTCATCCAACAGGCTGAGGTCCCCCGCCACCATTGCCCCCACCAACAGAGCTACCCGGCTCACGTTGTGAACCGCGTCGGCAAAGGGGACCTGCCGGGGGAGCGCCCGCCGGGCCTCAGCGGTGCTCAACTGCTGCTCTGGAATCACCGCCACAACGGTGATTGCTTCGGGAAGAGGGATCTTCACGTATCGGACTTCTCCTTCTGAAAGACAGGAGGCGGTCAATCCTCCTACCAGCGAAGGGGTAATGTTATCTGGGTGTCCCTCGAGGGGGAGCGCCAACTTGAGTATCTCTTGGGGAGATAAGGGGCGTCCAGTGAGTTCAGCCGCACCGATAATACCCCCCAGACACGCGGTTCCACTCGAGCCGAGCCCGCGCTTCAACGGGATCTCGTTCCTGAGATGGACCTTGAGACCCGGGGGGGTAACCCCGAGATGGGCGAACGCCGCCTCAGCGGCCCGCACGACCAGAGATCTTTTCCCTTCCCCCTGCAGGCGTTCCGCGCCTTCCCCCTCGACGGTCACCTCGACTCCCCGAGAGGTCGTCTCCATCTCGACCGTGTTGTACAAGCCGAGGGCCAAGCCCAGGACATCGAAACCCGAGCCTAAATTGGCCGTCGACGCGGGCACCCTGATCGTGATTTTTCGCCCGTTACCCATGAGCGCTTTTCTAACAGAGTCTTATTCGAAAATCAAATACGGGCAGGGTTAGTCCTCATCGAGAAGCCGGCGAAGTATCACCTCCATCTCCGCGTATCCTCCCTCGCCAATCCGGGTGAAGCGAATGATTCCCTGCTTGTCGATGAGGTGAAGGGTGGGCCAGTAGCGGGTGCGAAAGCGTTTCCAGGTGGCAAAGTCGTTATCGAGGGCGACCGGGTAGGCGATCCCTAGCTCCTGGCAGGCGGCCCTCACCTTGTCCAGGGGCCTCTCCCATGGGAACTCCGGTGAGTGGATTCCGATGACGACGAGACCTCGGGGGCCGAATCGCTGACGCCAATCCACCAACTGGGGGATCGTGTGCCGGCAGTTAATTCACCCGTAGGTCCAAAACTCCAAGAGGATGACTTTCCCTCGAAGATCGGCGAGTTGGAGCGGCGTTGAATTGATCCAAACTGTATTGGTGAGCTCCGGAGCCGGCTGGCCGATCGACACCGCCTCTGCCCGAGAGAAAAAGATGAGCACCATCCCCACGAGGGTCAGGAGAAGCCACATACGAAAATAATCAGGTTCTCTTTTCACGCGCACCTCGAAGATCCTACCGGACCGTTACCGTGACCGTATGATACCCGGACGCCTC
>JAAXQN010000076.1 GCA_012974305.1 Candidatus Methylomirabilis sp.
ACCCCCCGGTCAGCCGGGCCTGCAACAGCCCCGCATAGATCAACCAGGCGAGCAGGGAGAGGACCAGGGTGGGGTCCCAGGTCAGCACCCGCCCCCAGGCCGCCTGGGCATGCAGCGCCCCGGTCACCAGCCCGATCGTGAGCAGGGGAAACCCCACCAACAGCGCCCGGTGCCCGAGGCCATCCAGAAATTCCAGGGAGGGAAGCCGGTGATACATCGTGCCGAGACTCTTGGACTTGAGTTGCCGTTCTTGGAGCACATACATCAGCCCCACGCCGCAGGTCAGCGCCAAGGCCGCATTGCCCAACAGGACGAAGGTGACGTGCAGCCAGATCCCCGTGCCGGCCAGGGCCGAGGGCAACCCGGGGCCCTTGGGGAGGCTGGCCGCGGCGGCGGTGCTGAGCAGCACGATCGGCAGGACGAAGGCCCCCATGACCTTGCGTTGGAATCGGAACTCCAAGACGAGATAGACCAGGACCGTGACCCACGCAAAGAAGGAAAGAGCCTCGTAGGTATTGCCAAGGGGTGGGCGGCCGGCAGCGACCAGACGAAAAAGTAAAGCCACAGTGTGGAGCGTAATGCCCCCGACCGTCGCCGCAGTGGCGAGCCGGGCGAGGGCACCGCCCTTGACCGAGAGGAGCAGCAAGTAGGCGAGCGTCCCCACCACATACAGAAAGAGTGCCCCGTAGAAAAAGGTCACATCCATGGTTATTGACCTCGTTCAGGGTTCACGGTTCATAGTTCATGGTGATTAGTGATTGGAGCCAAGAGACTCAGGAGGGCATGTCAACTATGAACCGTCAACTGTGAACCGCCAGTTACGACCGACGGGGCCGCCGCTGGCTGGTCCCCAGCAGGGACTTCACTTCTTCCACGAACTCATTGACGTCTCTGAACTGGCGGTAGACCGAGGCGAATCGGACGTAAGCCACTTCGTCCAAATGGTAGAGGTGGTTCATGATCAGCTCTCCAATTTCTTGAGAGGTGATTTCCCGATCCGACTTCTCCATGAGCCGCGTCTCCACCTCATCGGCGATTTTTTCGAGTTCCGCGACGCCTACCGGTCTTTTTTGGGTGGCCTTCAGCAGGCCGCTGAGAACCTTATTACGATCAAAGGGCTCGCGACGGCCGTCCTTTTTCACCACCATGAACTGAATTTCCTCGATCCGCTCGTAGGTGGTGAACCGTCGCGCGCAGTGGAGGCAGTGCCGGCGCCGCCGAATCACCCCTCCATCCCGGGCCTCCCGGGAGTCCACGACCTTTTCCTCTATGTGCCCGCAAAAGGGGCACCTCACGATTGGTGCTCCTTCGCTTTGGGTCCGAGCCGCTCGGCGTAGAGGGGAAACTGCTGGCACAGCTCGCGGACTTTTCCTCTGACGCGCCGCTGGCGGTCTTCATCCGCCGCCTCCTGGAGGACCTCTGCAACGAGCTGACCGATGAGGCGCATCTCCTCCTCCCGCATCCCTCGCGTCGTCACCGCCGGCGTTCCGATTCGGATGCCACTCCCCACTGCGGGCTTTTCCGGATCGAAAGGGATGGCGTTCTTGTTCACGGTGATCCCCGCCTTCTCCAGCACCGCCTCCGCCACCTTTCCGGTGAGCCGTTTTGGCCTGAGATCCACCAGCATCAGGTGGGTATCCGTCCCCCCCGCCACCAGGCGAAACCCCTGGCGGCTCAGCTCTTCGGCGAGCGTGACCGCGTTTCGTTGGATCTGCTGTTGGTAAACACGGAACTCCTCACCCAATGCCTCCTTGAAGGCGACCGCCTTGGCCGCAATGACGTGCATCAGGGGGCCGCCCTGAGAACCCGGGAAAAGGCTTTTGTTCAGAACAGCTGCATACTCCTGCTTACACATAATCAATCCCCCGCGGGGGCCACGGAGGGTCTTGTGGGTCGTGGTCGTGACAAACTCGGCATGGGGGATCGGGGAGGGGTGAAGTTTGGCGGCAATGAGTCCGGCGGGATGCGCGATGTCGGCCATGACAATCGCCCCGACCTCTGTGGCGATCTCTTTGAACGTGGCAAAATCGAGGATCCGCGGATAGGCACTCCCGCCGACCACGATGATCTTCGGCTTGTGCTCTTGAGCCAACCGCTTCACTTGCGCAAAGTCAATCTGTTCGGTCTCGGGATGGACCCCATAGGAGATGACCTGGAAGAAGCGACCGGAAAAGTTCACTGGGCTCCCATGGGTCAGATGCCCGCCATGCGCCAGATTGAGACCCATGATGGTGTCCCCCGGCTGGAGCACGGAGAAGTAGACTGCCATGTTGGCCTGAGTCCCAGAGTGGGGTTGCACATTGACATGGTCTGCGCCGAACAGCGCCTTGGCGCGTTCGATAGCCACGGTCTCGGCCCGATCGACGAACTCACAGCCGCCATAGTAGCGTCGGCCAGGGTAGCCCTCCGCATACTTGTTGGTCATCACCGAGCCGGTGGCCTCCATCACGGCTTCGCTCACGAAGTTTTCGGAGGCAATAAGTTCAAGGCCATCCGCCTGCCGCGCGGTCTCTAGTCGGATAGCCTCATCGATCTCCGGATCCACCTCGCTGAGTCGCTTCACCATTTCCTCTTTACCCGTCCCGGCTCAAAACGTCAGCCGCCTGCAGTCAGTAATCAGAAATCAGTGGTCAAGAGTCGGCAGTCAGCCACCAATCCGAAAGGCTCAAAGCCTCCTGCCTTCCAAGTCAGAAGCACATGGCTGACTGCTGACAGCTTTCTGTGTATCCCCCTCAACCCCATTCTGACTTCTGGCCGATGAGATGGGCAAGCTCCCGAGGGAGCGTGTGCAGGGCTGTATGCATCCCCGGTCCGTAAAAGCGGAGTCTGGCCTCTGGTCCCAATCGCTCACTGATCCGGGCCGCCAAGTTCCCCGTGGAGAGGGGAATTAGCTCTTCTCCTGTTGTCGCCAGCACAAACCCCCAATCGGCCCGGAAGGATGGAATGTAGGCGCGGTACGAGAGGAGCCAGGGAAAGACCTTCCCCACCTCTTTCCGAATCGTCAGGTGGCCTTCAAAATCCGACACGGTGCACTCCAGCGCCTGCATGGCCAGGATCCCCCGAGTGGCCAGGCGTTGTCGGATCGCCCGGTAATAGGCCTCCGAAAAGTCCACGGTGGCCGGATCGGTGATGTCTTGAATGATCACATCGAATGGGGAAACAGACCGCTGAAGAAACTGACGCGCATCCTCACACACGAGCGTCGTCCTCGAGTCCTCGAAGGCCCCCGCTGACCATTCTGGGAGATACTCCTGGCAGACTTTGACGACTTCTTCATCCAGATCCACCATCACCACTTCCTCCACCGTCCGGTACCGTAAGACCTCCCGGAGGGTGGCCCCCTCCCCCCCGCCGAGAATCAGAACCCGGCGGGGCTCCGGGTGCCAGAGCATTGCCGGGTGGGCCAGCGCTTCGTGGTAGATATACTCATCCAGAGCGGCCGACTGGACCTTGCCATCGAGGATCAGCATCTTCCCGAATTTGGGACTTTCGACCACCTCGATGGCCTGAAATTTGGTCTGCCCGGAGTACAGCCAGCGCGACAGGGCGTACCCGTGGAACTCGTGCTGATTGATCTGATCAATATAGTACTGCGACGGGCGGGGAACCATCTTCGGATCCTTAAAAATTGCGCACTTAACGCAGTTGATGCTACTCTACCCGCTCGAACTTGTCAACCGCGAACTGCCGACGGTTTTGCTGAATTGTGTTATCGGAGAGTAAGAAGGGGCGGGGGATTGCTATAGCGGGGAATTCCTCTCGGGCCAATCACCCGGTAGACGCGGTATGCGGTAGTGGCGCGAGGATACATGATTGGGGCCCCGCCATATCGGCGTAAGACCTTTTTGACGTACTCGCGGGTCTCGCGATACGGGGGAATACCGTCATACTCGACTACCGCTTTTTCCCCCGCATTATAGGCAGCCAGTGCTAAACGGAGGTCTCCTTGAAAGCGGTGAAGCAGATCCCGAAGCAAATGTAGCCCTCCCTGAATGTTTTGCAGAGGATCGAAGGGGTTGCGAACGGCGTACTGGCGCGCGGTCTTGGGCATGAGTTGCATGAGTCCCATCGCTCCCTTGCGTGAGACCGCCCGGGGATTGAAGGCCGACTCGACAGCGATGATGGCTTCGACCAGGCGAGCGTTGATCCCGTGTCGACTGGCGGCGGACATGATCAGCGCCCGGAGACTCCCAGAGAGCTGCGAATGTCTGCCTTTGGAAGACAAGGAGGGGTGAAGAGGGATGTTGCTGTAGCGAACTGTACCAGAGGCGTCCACATGCCGGTAGACCCGGGTACCGCTCTCTGCTGTTGCGCATTCAGGGAGAAAGAATACAGCGATGAGCAATCCAACAAAGAGATGCGCCGCTTTTCGCATCGTTCCCCCTTGATGATAGGCTGCGGCGATTCGCTGCAAGTCCTATGCCGGACCCCGCACCGTCTCTCTTACACCAGAGGAACGAACAACCGAAGGGTTCCCACCAGGGCCATCCCGCCTACCACCGAGAGGATAACTTTCCAATTGAATTTCCGATGCGCTTCTGGCAGCAGATCGCTCGCCCCGATGTAGATAAAATCGCCGGCGATGAAGGCCAGGGCTTTTTGATGAAACAGGACGGGCATAAACCCAGCCAGCAGGGCTCCGAGCGGGTAGAGCAGGCCAGCCAGGGATAGGGCCAGGATAATGCGCGTTTTGCTCCACGCAGCCGCCTGCATGATCAGGGCAGAGGCAATTCCCTGTGGGATCTCATGGAGGACGACAGCGACGGTAATGCTGAG
The DNA here is from genome assembly GCA_012974305.1 of Candidatus Methylomirabilis sp. Lineage (GTDB taxonomy): Bacteria > Methylomirabilota > Methylomirabilia > Methylomirabilales > CSP1-5 > CSP1-5. The sequence goes on from JAAXQN010000076.1 coordinate 4,777, forward strand.
CCCCAGCAGCGGATCGATGAGAAAGCCCACCGCAATGCCGGCCCCATCCACGAAGTTGTCCAGGGCCATCCCCACGACCGCCACCGGTCCAATCTCGTGCGTCTCGCATTCACTCTCGCCGCAGGCATGGATCATCATGACTTTTTCCAACACATAAAAGGTGAGAAACCCGAAGACCAAGAAGAAAGCATCCTCCTTGAGGTTGACTGCCGGGAGAATGTCGAGAAAGCAAACCGCCAGTAACACTCCCGCCGCAAACCCGATGACGTACCGGGATTCGACCTTCGCCGTCATTCCCCGCAGGGCGAGCCAGCCGGCCGCAATGTCAGATAGCCCGGCTATCGTGGCATACAAGTAGATCATCCCGACTCCGTTGTGCTGACCCCTCTCCGACGACAGGACCGACAGAGACCGAAGAGATCGAGCACGTGGGACCGAACGGCAAAGCCGGTTCGTCTCTGGATCTGTTGCGGGAGGCGGCCAGCCTCGACCGGGCAGGTGGTCACATCCTCAATTCGCCCGCACGTATCACACACCAGGTGGTGATGGTGATCTCGGTAGCCGTCAGCCAGCTCATATCGGGGGGCTCCTTTCCCCAGCGTCACCCGGCGGACGATGTTGAGGGTCTCGAATAGACGGAGAGCCCGGTAAACAGAGGAGAGGTTGATGTGCCGATTCTGAAGCGCCCGATGGATTTCCTCTGCCCGCAGCGGACGCGGATGTGTGGTTAGGACGGTGAGGACCGCCGCCCGCGCCTGCGTCCAGAAGTGTCCCTGTGCGCCCAGGAGGACCCTGATATGTTGGAGTGTCTTGTGCATGGCAAATTGCAAATAATTTGCAAATCTATTCTAGCGAAGTCGTGGAGGGAGTCAACAGAAACGGAGCCCGACCTTGTCGGCACGGGAAAGGCGTGTATAATAAAGCGACATACGTGGCTGGACACGGGACCTGAGATGAGCGAGAGAAGCGGACCCCTTTTCGAACGATTGGTTAACATTATGGCCACGCTCCGGGCTCCCGGAGGCTGTCCCTGGGACCAGGAACAGACCCGGGAGTCTCTCAAGCCCTTTCTCATCGAAGAGGCATACGAGGTTCTCGAGGCGCTGGATCACGGAGGGAAAGAGAAGCTGCAAGAGGAACTGGGAGATCTACTCCTACAGGTGGTGTTTCACGCCCAGGTGGCCGCAGAGCTCGAAGAATTCACCGTGGATGAGGTTCTCAAGAACATCGCGGACAAGCTCGTCCGCCGTCACCCCCACGTCTTTGGCGAGACCCGGGCAGAGACCGCTGCAGAAGTGCTCTCCAATTGGGAGAAGATCAAGCAGGCCGAGCGGGGTGGGGCAATCCAGGCCTCGGCCCTCGCGGGCGTTCCCAAGACCTTGCCTGCTCTCCTCCGTGCTCAGCGCTTGCAAGACAAGGCGGCCAGAGTGGGGTTCGACTGGGGAGAGACCACTGAAGTTCTCCACAAGGTGGAGGAGGAGCTCCGCGAATTCAAGGCGGCGATTCGCAAGGGACCAGAAGCAGTAGAGTCAGAGATGGGAGACATGCTCTTCAGCTTGGTCAACCTTGCTCGGTTCCTCCACCTCAATGCTGAAGAGGCCCTTCGAAAATCTATCGATAAGTTTAGCCGCCGGTTTCGCCACATCGAATCAGCGATCACGGAGCAGGGAAAATCATTGGCAGAGAGCAGCCTGGAGGAGATGGACGCGCTCTGGCGGGAAGCAAAGATCGGAGAGGATTCCGGGGGAGGCCGGTGAATCTCCCTCCCGCGGGTATCCTCCTTGTTCTGGTCGACGGCCTTGGCCTGGGTGAGCCGGATGAGGGTCGAAATCCTCTCGCCGTTGCCCGGACTCGATGGTTTCGTTGCTTCCGGAACCAGATTGCGGTGACCGACGGCTGCTTGGTCGTGCCGACCGACGCATCACTTGGAGTCCCAGGCCTCCCCCAGAGTGCCACAGGGCAGACCGCACTGCTGACCGGCCTGAACGCCCCCCTCCTGGCCGGCCGACATATCCAGGGATTCTGTACACCCACCCTCAGTTCCCTGCTCGCCGAGCACTCTCTCTTTCGAACCTTCTCCCTTCACGGGGGACGGGTCGCTTGTGCCAATGCCTTCCCCGCCTCCATCTTGCAACGCCACCGGTTTCCCTCAGTGACCACCGTGGCCGCAAGAACCGCGGGGATACGGCTGCGGGACCTGGACGACCTGACCAGAGGCCAGGCCCTTCACCATGACTTCACCAACCACCTACTCAAGATCAGAGGCCACTCGGTTCCCCCACTTTCTGCGGAGGAGGCAGCACAGCGTCTGGCAGAGATCACCGCGGAACATGATCTCACCTATTACGAATACATTCAGACCGACCTGGCTGGCCACGCCCAGGACATGGATCGGGTCACACCTGGAACCGCGTGCCGACCATGGTCTGGGGGCAAGGGCAGGAACGTTTCGTTCGCCGGATTCACGCCCTCACAGACATCACCCCCGCTCTGCTCACCATCTGGGAAGCCAATAAACGCCGCTAGGACGCTGGAAGGCTGGATGCACGCTGCAGGGTACGATCCGGGCGCACCTGTCTTCTTTGTAGCCTCCCAGAATCCCAGCGTTACAGCATCCCAGCGGGGATCTTCCCATAGGGGAACGCCTTGCAAATTCTCAAGCCACAGAGTACTCTAAGAATATGAAAGTTATTCGCGCCTTTCTGCTGCTGTCCCTCCTATCCGCCCTGTTTATCCCGGCAGGCTGGGCGGGTTCCGACGACGTCTATGTCGCCCGCGTAGACGGGATCATTACGCCCAGCACTGCGGACTTTATTGTGGGCGCTATTAAGAAAGCGGAAGAGGGCAGAGCCCAGGCGATCGTGATCGAGCTGGATACTCCCGGCGGCCTTGATCTCTCCATGCGGATCATTATCAAGGAAATTCTGCGATCCCCGGTTCCGGTCATCGTCTATGTCTCTCCCAGTGGGGCGAGGGCTGCTTCGGCGGGCGCCTTTATCACCATCGCCGCGCATGTGGCCGCCATGGCTCCCGGGACGAACATCGGGGCCGCCCATCCCGTCCAAATGGGCGGCGGGGAGATGGACGAGGAGATGGCGAAGAAGGTCGAAAACGATGCCGCTGCCTACATCCGGGGCCTGGCTGAGCGTCGGGGGCGGAACGCCAAATGGGCGGAGAAAGCGGTCCGCAAGAGTGTCTCAATCACCGCGAAAGAGGCGGCCAAATTGAAGGTCATCGATCTCGTGGCGGACGATTTTGACGATCTTCTGGCGAAGGTTGACGGACGTGTGCTCGAGACCGGAGCCGGCAAGATCACCCTGAAGACCAAGGCGGCTGCAACCGTCGAGGTCGAGATGACCTTTCGGGACAAGATCCTCAAGGTCATCACCAATCCGACCATTGCATACATGCTCTTGCTCCTGGGCATGGCCGGCCTCTATTTCGAGTTGTCCACTCCCGGCGCCATCCTGCCGGGGGTCCTGGGTGGGATCTCTCTCATCCTCGCCTTCTACGCGTTTCAGGCCCTCCCCATCAACATTGCAGGACTGCTCCTGATTATCTTGGGCGCGCTCTTCTTTGTCTTGGAACTCCAGGTGGCCTCCCATGGCCTCCTGACGGCGGCAGGTATTGTGGCGATGTTGCTGGGGTCCTTGATGTTGATCGATTCTCCTGCCCCTTTTCTGCAGATCTCTCTTTCTGCCATCATCGGGGTCACAGCTGCCACCGCCGCCTTTTTCATCTTAATCGTCGGCGCAGCCATCCGAGCTCACCGTCGACAGCCGACCACAGGTCGCGAAGGACTCATCGGGCTCACAGCCGTGGCGAAGACTCCGCTGAAGCCCGATGGTCAAATCTTTCTCCGCGGAGAGCTGTGGAACGCCACGTGTGAGGAGGCGGTAGAACTCGGGGGGAAGGTCGAAATCACCGAGGTCAACGGGTTAACGTTACATGTCAAAAAGCTCCCCCAGGAGGCCCGAACGACGGGCTAGATCCTCTGGGGTTTGCTGCCCAAAAGAGGGCAGGGAGGTAAGGACCATGCCGGGCACCTTCCCGTTAAGTATCACGGCGATCGTCATCCTGGTCGCCTTCCTGTATTTTGTCTCCACGGCGCTCAGGATTTTGAACGAATACGAGCGGGCGGTCATCTTCCGCTTCGGGAGATTAGCAAAAGCCATCTTTAATCCCGGAGGGGAAGGGAACGGACCGGGGATTGTACTCCTCTTTCCCGTCATCGATAAGATGGTCCGCGTCAGCCTGCGGATCGTGGCGATGGATGTCCCCTCCCAGGACGTCATCACCAAGGATAACGTCTCGGTAAAGGTGAACGCCGTCATCTACTTTCGGGTGGTGAACCCGGAGTCCGCCATTGTCGAGGTGGAGGACTATCTGTACGCCACCTCCCAGATTGCACAGACCACCCTGCGGAGCGTCCTCGGGGAGTCAGAGCTGGATGAGCTGCTGGCCGCGCGAGAGCAGATCAACCACAAGCTCCAACGGATCATCGACGAGCACACCGATCCCTGGGGGATCAAGGTGACGTCGGTCGAGGTCAAGCACGTCGATCTGCCGGCCGAGATGCAGCGGGCCATGGCGCGGCAGGCAGAAGCCGAGCGGGAAAAGCGCGCCAAGATCATCCACGCGGAGGGCGAGCTCCAGGCCTCGGACAAACTCACGCAGGCTGCCCGGATCATGGCGGCCGAGCCGATCACCATCCAGCTCCGGTACCTTCAGACTTTGACAGAGATCGGGACTGAACAGAGCTCGACCATCGTCTTTCCTCTCCCGATTGATCTCATCGCCTCCCTCGCCAACCGGCGGGCC
>JAAXQN010000245.1 GCA_012974305.1 Candidatus Methylomirabilis sp.
CCCCGACACGGTGGCACCCAAGGCATTCCTTCTCCAGAAACAGCCGGCGTCCCTCCTCGGCGCGGCCGGGCAGGACGTACAGCGGTTCCTCCGCTGGCTCCGGCGAGGCCGATTTGAGGTAGGCGATCAGGTCGACGAGCTCTGAGCCCTTGAAGGCAGGGCGCTCGATCCCTCTGGCCCGCATCGCCTCGGCCATGGCGGGGCTGTGGTTCCACATCGCTGTTGCGACGAAGATCGGCGAGCCATACTGCTTGAGGAAGTCTAGGTTCGGGCCAACCACCCCACCGGTCCCGCCGACTTGGTGACAGACGACGCATTGTTTCTCGACAAAGAGTCGTTGACCCGCCTCGAGATTGCCTGGAGGATCAAAATAGTTGAGCGTATACAGAAAGGCGATCAGGTTGGCGGTCTCTCGCGGATATAAGTGAGGACGGGAGATCTTGAGTTCTCGCATCCTCTTGGCCATGCGAGGAAAGTGGTTCCACATGGCCGCCGCCAGATCGTAGAACGAGCGGGGACGGGGGATGCGGGCGAGGTCGGGTCCGATGTCGCCACCCACCCCATTCACCGCGTGACACTGGACGCAACCCTTGGTCCTGAAGACCCGCGAGCCAGCGATCGGGTTTTGCGCCGGGCTGAAAAGCTCCTGCGCGGACGGGGACCCCGCAAACCACAGGATTGTGACGACACCGACCACGACTCTGGTGGCCTGCTTCATCTGACCCCTCTTGGATTTGGGACGTGGCACATGGCGAGTGGATCAGGGTTCAGAGTCCAGAGTCCAGAGTTCAAAGTCCAACGTCCAAAGTCCAAAGTAAGGTGTTGGGTTTTGGGCATTAGGTGTTAGGACCTGATACCCAGATGCTGACTGCTGACAGCTGATCGCTGATTGCTGTCATCGGTCGTCGGTCATCGGTCGCCGAACGTGCTACGTGCGCCTCAGGCGCCGGGTTCGTATCCTAGCTTGTCCTGCCGCGTTGCGCAACCAGCCACAAGGGGGTCTGCTGGCCTGGACGTCACTAATGCTCCCGGACCACCGACTGCCTTACCCCTGCCCGGATCTCTACCACGTCAGGAAGTTTTCGCTTCCCCAAGCTCGCTTGCTTTCCAGGGCGGGAAAATTTTTACGAGGACACCGAGAATGATGAATGGAAGAATCAGGAATACTAGTGCGACAAGCAGTCCTTCGACCCCCATCATCTCCATCTTGTACGTTGTCAGTCCCCGGAAACTTTTAGAGAACAGCTGACCCCCAATGACGACATTCCATCTCGTGCTAAAGATACCAATTTGAATTAAGATCGCCGACACGAAATAGAGAAGCTTTCTCAGTTCAGGGTCAAACTTCATTGATTTTACCGCGACGAGAATGCCCGCGGGTATTAACATCCCGAGGAGGATTTGAATCACGACCAAACTAATCATCAACTTGTCTGCGATCAATACCCCCAGGATCTGAATCGACTCCTCACTCTCGTAAAGGCGATGGATGAAATCCAGTGCCTCAAGAGAGAAATCAACAATCACCGCATAAAAGAGGTAGGAAGTCAGGGTGTCAAGGCATTTCATATCTATCTTTCCACCCTTCAGCGGAATCAAGACCATATATAACACTATGACGAGAGCAATCCCTGAAACTATTGCAGACATGAGGAACACAATCGGCATTAACACACTACTCCACCACGGATTCGCCTTCACCGATCCGAATATGAAGCCGACATACCCGTGGAGAAGAAAGGCCGACGGGATGCCAATGATCGTGATCGTTCTCACAGCTTTCATGTCAAATTTCACTGCCCTTTCGCTGACGTCCCTCGAAAACAATGAAAGGATCCAGTAGATCCAGCTCATTGGGAATTTCTCTTCCCTCGACCACACGACAAGATCCCGCCGGTATTCAAACCACATTTCCAGCAGAAGGACACCCATCAAATACCAGGCATACACGAACCCGAACATGGCCATTGCCGAACTTAAATTTGGTGTGAGGAATATCTCATACGCGCGCTCGGGCCGGCCAAGGTGCGCTTGCAGTGGCAACGGTGCAACCAAGAGAAAGGCCAGCGCCGTCAAGAGAGAAAGTCGATACACCGGCTGAACATCCTTTACATTGAACACCTTAACTAAGGATGCAAGGATAAACGCGCCCGCAACAAGCCCGGTCACGTACGGATACACCACAATGAGAATCGACCACCGGATCTCGAGCTCGTTGGGATAAATGAATCCGCTGACGCTACCCAAGAGCTTGTATAACGTGTGAAATGATTCAGGACTCATCGCACCTCTCCATCAAGATCAGCATAATACACCTTTGGATGCGTATTGAGATGTGGCTTGAGGACATGAATCTTATTCATCCGTTCAAATCTGACAAGCCGGCTCGCCCTGTTCTTCAAATCACCAAAAACTCGTGCTCCCGTCGGACATACCTCGACGCAGGCGGGCAGCATCCCCTTGACAATCCTGTGGTAACAAAACGTGCATTTGTCGGCAGTCCGAGTCTTCGGATGAAGGTACCGTGCCCCGTAGGGACACGCCTGAATGCAGTACCCACAGCCGATACAGCGTTCACTGTCAATCAGAACAACTCCATCTTCTGTGGAAAACGTTGCTCCCACAGGACAGACCTGGACACAGGGAGGATTCTCACATTGATTGCACAGTTTGGGGACAAAAAAGCTCCTCAGGATATCAGCTTCCTCTAATCTTTCCTTTGGACCATCGCTTCCATTCGAAATGTTCTCCACGTGCACACTCTTATCCTTCTTGATTACGTATCGCTCCACCCATGTGCGTGTAAAGAATGGCTCTGGGGGAACGTCGTTCTCAACGGTGCAGGCCTCAACACACCTGTTGCAGCCTATGCATTTATCCACGTCGATTCCCATTGCATACCGGTGTCTGGTGGGATCATACCCCTTGATTATGGATTTGCCATTCGCATGTGTCGTTGCGGTTGTATCTGGATTCGTACTTGCGATGGCGCGCGTGACACCATTCCTGGAAAATATTCTCGCAGAAATAAACCAGAGGAGACCCTTGAGAAAGCTCCTTCGATACATTACGCGACCCCCGGCATATGGGGATAATGACACTCCCAACACAGATACCTTTCCCCATGCGTGGACAGGTCTATCTTCGGCGCATCCTTCCGTTTGGATCCTTCGCGATGACATTTCCCACAGAATTCCCTCGTATCAGGCTTGGTTGGCTTCACACGACGTGGGCTCACCTTATGTTTCCTTGACGCTCTGTGACAGGTCGTGCACGCGATGAGCGCATGGTGAGAAACCGCCTTGGTCCTGGCAATTCCTGCGTGACAGGCCGAACATTCCCTGGGAACCGTCGGGGGTTCCGGATGATGAGGATTATGACACGTGATACAGGGCTTGAGTGGATTGTGAATAGTTACATTTATTTGCGGAAAGCCTGTCGGTCTCGAGGGATCGTATTCATGACAGAGGGGACAGAACTTCCTTTTCCTCGGTGCGAATGGCTTGACCGTCATAGGGTCTTCGGTATGCATCGCCGCGGGTCCATGACACGATTCACAGGACAGATTCTTATGAAACCCTTTTCTTTTCACCGTTGCCGTGTCTTCATGACATCCACCACAGACGGTCGTGCCTGCGAACTTTACCTGTTTTGCCACTTCCCTTTGTATCGTTGATTCTCGATGAAGTCGTGTTTCGAAGAGAGAAGGAGGCAGTACAAAATATCGGAGGACTACTGTTCCTCCGATGACGATGACAAAGACAATTGCCAGTCTTCGTATCTGCTCGGGAATTCTCTCGAACATAGCCTTAATCGTCTCTCTCACTCTCGAATAATGTCGAAGCACAATTTTGCCGCTGGCCCATCCCGTTGCTCCTCGATGAGCCCCTCGAACTCGTCAGTTGCCGCTTTGGTTCGTGCTGAATTTTGCAAGGGGGGTGCCACGGAGATGCTTGTCGCGTGCACGCCGTAACTCTATGATTTTTGGGCACAAAGGCGGCATGTCCCGAACTAAAGGAAACCAGGGCTGAGACAGAGATGTCCCACTCAGGTAGGTCGTTCTGAAGAGGAGTAAGGGGGGAATGTCGGAAAAGACAGGTAGTTACCTCAGTGAGGCAGGGGTGCCGCAGATGAGAAGCTTATCGCCCACCTTGCAGACTGACCTGACGAGGCGGATTCTCTTAGCGAAATTCGTAGGTGAAGACCGTCTGAGCGGGGGTATTCCACACATCCGCCAGGTGCTTGAACCGTGCGATATCCGGGGGTTGAATATCTACCAGAATCGAGTACGTCCCATCACCTCCAAATTCAGAGCTTCACACGAACATAGACCTGAATGGCCACCGGGGCGAACGCCGCAAACCTTATTTGCCTGAAGGCCGGGCAGGCGACTCGGATGAAGGACCGGGCATGGTGGCGCGGATCCGGTCGAGCATTCGCTTTGCGGCCACCGCGTATTCATTGTCGGGCGGAGCAGTTTCGATGAGTTGCTCCCAGACCTTTACACCCTCGCGCGGTTGGCCCTTGGCCTGGAAATAAACCAGGCCCTTCTCGAAGAGGGCGTGAGGATAATTGGGCTGAATATCCAAAACCATGTCGAACGTCTTGATGGCCTCATCATGATGCTCGCCCCGGGCCAAGAGCACCCCGATCTGGGTCAGGGCTTCCAGGTTTTGCGGATCGCTGTCCAAGATCCTTCTGTAGCCTGCGAGGGCCCGACCGAAATCTCCCTGATTGAATGCCGCATTGGCTTCTTCCAGAGAAGTAGGGGTCCCAAGAACCCTCTCCCCCCGGGGGACACTGCCGGTGATCCCCATCCCCTCCTCCCTCGACGTGAGCGACCTACCGAGGAAAAAGCCGATGCCCACCCCAACCAACAGGATGAGGGCGGCGGGGACGATAAGGCCAAGTCGGTGAGAGACAGGCTGGGGGGCAGTAGCTCCGGCCTTGGTCGGAGCCGGCTTCCGCGAAGGCTTGGGGCGGTGCTTCGCATGCCGCTCTTCTTCCTGAAGCAGGCCTGCCGCCTGCATCTCGTACATCGCCCGGGTCTTTTCATACTCTTCCTGCGAGAGGGAGCCCGCTTCTCGCTCTAACTCGATTTCCCGAATCGTCTCGTAGAGCTTCTCCCGCCTGAGCCTGAGGTCGCCAGTCTCTTCCTCCGGCTCTGTTTCCAGGGATTGACCCTTTGGGCCCCAAAGGGGATAGGTCACGGCAATGACCGCAACAATAGCGATGAGGAACGCGACGATGTAAATCATGGGAGGTTCTTCCTGTAGGTTTCGCTAGGACTGATCCTGGGCCATCTCGCGGCGGACTTTTTCCAGGTAGGCGGAGTCCACCGAAGCAGGAGCTGCCTGAGGACGCTTTTGCCAGCGCCTGATGACCACGAAAAGCACCACGGCACCGCCCGCGAGGCCGAGGAACGGAAAGACCCAGACCAAGAGGTTGAATCCCTCTTTCTTAGGAGCGAGCAAGATCCATTCGCCATAGCGTTCTACGAAGTACGCCTTGACGGCCTCGGGGCTCTCTCCGGCCTCCAGCCGCTCACGGATCAAGTCCTTCATCTGATTCGCCATCTTCGAAGGGGAGTCGGCCACGGACAGACCCTGACAGACCGGGCAGCGGAGCTCGGCGGCGAGCTGCCGAACCTGCTCCTCCGTGGAGGACGCACCAAGAGGCAGGACAACGACCATCGAGAGCACCACGAGTGCCAGGATTAATCTGCTCCCGCGATGCGTCCTGATTGACCCATTGCAGTCGAGTTCTCTCCCTCTACGCCCCACGTTCGTGCTCCTGTCTGTTGTCATCGGCCACCGGTGCCCGGCGGAGGAGCCCCTCGATTTGGGCCGAGAGGACATCAGCGGTCACGGCGCCAACATGTTTGTGGGCGATCCGGCCTTCTTTATCGAGAACAAAGGTCTCGGGAATACCATAGACGCCGTAATCAATGGAGATCTTCCCCCCCGGATCCGGCCCGTTCGGAAAGGTGAACTGAAACCGCTCCATAAACTCCCGGGCCGCCTTCTCCGTATCCTGGACGTTGACCCCGACGACCACGACATCTCTGTCCTTGTAGGTGCGCCAGGCCCCCTCCAGGACAGGGGCCTCTTCGTAGCACGCCGGAAAACACCACGAGGCCCAAAAGTTCACGACCACCACCTTCCCCCGCAGCCCGTCCAAGCTCAGAGGCTCACCATCGAAGAGGCTCAGGGCAAATAGTGGCGCCGGCTTCTCGATCAAGGGGGAGGGGACGAACCTGGGATCGGTCCAGAATCCGTAGGCCAGAAGAAGCAAAATGGGGACGACCGACAGCGGAATCAAGACCTTTTTCATGGCTTCTCCCCCGCTGATCTCGCGGAAAGGAGTCGGCTGGGCAACATGGCGATCAGCGTTCCGAGCACCATGACCGCCCCGCCTATCCAGATCCACGAGACCATGGGGTTGACCAAGACCTTGACCACGGCCCAACCCCCTTCCCGATCGAAGCTCCCGAGGATTACGTAGAGATCCTCCTGAAAGCCGATCCAGTAGTCCACTTCGGCGATGGGCTCCTGCCGTTTTTCATAAAACCGCAGGGCAGGTGTCATCTGTCCCACCTCGTGGTTGTCGTTGAAGATGGTAAAAACCCCGTGCACCTTGACATGGGTCGGCCCCTCGCTCCCGGTGAGCCGATCGAAGCGGACCTGGTAGCTGCCTGCCTCGAGCACTTCCCCCCTTTTGAGCATCTTTTCCTCTTCCCTTTGGAAGGCGGACGAAGAGGCGATCCCGACGGCCAACAATGCGACTCCCAAATGGATGATGAATCCCCCGTACCGGCGCCGGTTTCGGATAAAGAGTTGCCCCAGGGCCTGGAGCGGCCCCTCGCCTGCGGTCTTCCTTCTGGCCCGGATTCCCCTGTAGTACTCCTGGACCACGATGGCCGAGACAAACACGGCCAGCGCGTAGGTCGCCACGACCCACGGGCCTCGAATACCAAAAACGAATGTTACACATCCGGCGGCAAGCCCCACAATACCCGGATCCTCATAATAATATTTTCCGGTGCCGGGAACCGGAACGCCGTCCATAAAGTTGGCGGGCTGGCCGCCGGTTCCACCTATGGTCGATTCGAAATGTGTGATTCCGGCTTGAAGCGCAGCCAGTACATTGGCTAGACC
>JAAXQN010000264.1 GCA_012974305.1 Candidatus Methylomirabilis sp.
CCCCCCTTCCCCTCTCCCCCCTTCAGCAGGAGGCGCTCCGTCAGATCGAGACAGCGGCCGCCACAGGCCGCTACGTTCCCTTCCTCCTCTTCGGTGTGACTAACAGTGGTAAGACCGAAATATACCTCCAAGCGATTGAGGGGGTTGTCAAACACGGAAGGCAGGCCTTAGTCCTGGTCCCAGAGATCGCCCTCACGCCAAGGGCTGCGGAAAGATTCCGGGGCCGCTTCGGGGACCGGGTCGCTTTGTTGCACAGTGCACTGACGCCGGGGGAGCGACTCGACCAGTGGCTTCGCATCCGAGGAGGAGAAGCGGACATCGTGGTCGGAGCCCGATCTGCCGTCTTCGCCCCTCTGTCCCGCCTCGGGATAGTCGTCGTGGATGAAGAGCACGACCCCGCGTATAAACAAGAGGACACGCCCCGATACCATGGCAGGGATGTGGCGCTGCTCCGGGGTGACATGTGGTCCTGTCCGGTTCTCCTGGGCTCGGCCACCCCTTCGCTCGAAAGTTTTCACCGCACGAAAGTCGGCCCGTACCGGTTACTCTCGATTCCCGTGCGCATCGGGGAGGGAGTGCTCCCCAAGATCACGGTGGTAGATCTGCGCCAGGAGCCGAAGGTGCCTCGGCAACGCCTCATTCTCTCTCGATTCCTCCAAGACCGAATCCGTGACCGCCTCGGCCGCCAAGAGCAAGTCCTGCTGCTGTTGAACCGGCGGGGCTTTGCCACTTCCCTCCTTTGTCGCGATTGTGGCTACCTCATGCAATGCCCCCACTGCAGCGTTGCCCTCACCTTTCACCGCGGAGCCGGACTCCTACGGTGCCATCACTGCGATCATCAACAGCGAGCGCCCGATCACTGTTCTGGCTGCGGTAGTGCGAACCTTCGGCAGCTCGGAATCGGCACAGAGCAGGTGGAGCGGGAGCTGCGAAACCTTTTTCCCCAAGCCCGGATCGCACGGATGGACCGGGATACCACGGCCGGCCGCCAGGGGCATCACCTCCTCTTACAGCGGCTGGAACACGGGGATCTGGACATCGTGGTCGGCACGCAGATGATCGCGAAGGGGCACGACTATCCGAACGTCACCCTCGTGGGGGTACTTTCGGCTGATATCGGTCTGAACCTCCCGGACTTCCGAGCGGGAGAGCGAACCTTTGCGCTCCTCATGCAGATGGCGGGCCGATCTGGAAGGGGTCCGCTGCCGGGGGAGGCCGTGATCCAGACATACAACCCCGATCATTACTGCATCAAGGCAGCCTTGGACCAGGATTTCCTCTCGTTTATTCAACAAGAGCTTCAACCGCGCCGAGAGCGAAATCTCCCCCCCTTTACTCGCCTCATCCACCTCGTCATCTCGAGCCCGAAGGAGTCCGTGGCAGCTGAGGGGGCCCAACAGCTTTGCACGGTCCTCCGGCAGGACCCCATCACCGCCGAGATCGATGGCCCTGCCCCCGCCCCCCTCTCACGCCTCCGGGGTCGATTCCGCTGGCACCTTTTCGTCAAGGGACCATCGGACGCTCCCCCCAGTCAGAAGGTGATGACCGCGCTCGAAGACTTCTCAACACCCAAGGGAGGATCGGTCCAGGTGGAGATCGACGTGGATCCCGTTGACATCCTTTGACCGTTTCTTCCACTGTATTTATTGACATTTATCGGCATTTTGCTATATTCCACCTAGGCGCCAGTCAGAATGCGCCGGTGGTGGCAAGGGCGGAAAAACCGAGGATGGCCACGGACGAAAGCAGAGATCGTCAAGCGGAGGCATCTCTTGGCCGCGAGCTGGCAGAGATTCTCGTCGGCATTAGAAAGGCTACCAAAGTTTTTCTCACCTACACGGGCAACCACCCAGCCAGGGCCCGGGCGCTCGATGACCCCCACAAAAGGATCGCAAACCTCTTAACCCGGCAGGCTCCCCTCTCCCTCCGCATTGGCCGCGACGGCTTCTTTCATGGCGAAACCCTCGTAGGCCAGGACCATCCCCTCCTCCGTGGCTTCACCCATGAGCTATTCCTCCGAGGCATTCGGACGATCTTTTTCCTCCCTGGGATTCGCCTCGAAGATCTTCAGCATCTTACGGAACTCTTTGTCGTGGATTCGGCGGACCTATCCCGGCAGGGGGGAGCCAGGGCCTTCCTTCAGAAGCGTGGAGCAACCACGGTACAGCTGGAGGACTTCGACTTCACATTCACCGAGAAGCCTCCGGAACCGACACCGGAGGTCCTCCCAACGAAACCGACCGAGCAGCTCGAACCCGATCCGGTGCAACCGACCCCACCCCAAAGCGTTACGGAAGCAGCCGAGGAAGAGGAAGCCCAGCCTGACCTGGAGGGACTCATCATCGAACTCAAAAAAACGGACCGGCCAGCGCGGTACGAGCATCTGACGCAAGAGCTCTGCCAGTGGGCGCGCGAGGCGTTGGCCCGGGGTGAAGTCAATCCTTGCCTCCGGGTCATGACTGCCCTTGCCTCGGAACTCCAACCCTCGGGCGCCAAGGATGAGACGGTAACGCGCTATGCCCGTGAAGGCATTCTCTCCCTGTTAGGCGAAACAGGCCCTCAGCCCGTGATTGAGGATTTCTGTCGAGGGGGGGCGGTCCCGGAGGACGATCTGGTCCAGCTCTTGCTTACGTTGAATGAGGAGATGACTGGGCCAATGCTCAAGCAGCTTTTGGTTGAGGAACAGACTGCGGCGCGGCGGAAGCTGACGGATTTCCTGCCCCGAATGGGTACCCATTTTCAACGGGCCGTGATATCGGAATTTTCCGCACCGTCCTGGGAAACGGTTCGGCGCCTGCTCCCCCTGCTCCTTAAGCTGTCAACACCTGACGTCCAACACATCCTCCTGAAAATCGTCCGGCACTCGGATCCCCGCATCCGCCGGGAGGTCATCAGGAATTTTGGACCCATGGATCCTAGGGTGGCACGCTCGCCTTTGCTCGCCGCATTACAAGACACCGACACCTCTGTGCGACAGACAGCCATGGCGGCTCTCGGGGGGATAAAGTTGAAGGAGGCTGTGCCGATGCTTCGGCAGATTGCCGAAGAGCGACCGGGAATTCGAGAACTGGAAGAGCAGAAGGCGGCCATCGCGGTGCTCGGGACCATCGGGGACCCCCAGGCGCTCCCAACCCTCATCGCGATCCTGCGCCGGAAACAATGGTTCTCCCGCAAGGCGATAGAGGACCTTCGACTGGCTGCCGCCCACGCCCTCGGTGAGTTGGGCGGGGCGGATGCCACTGAGGCATTGCGGGCGGTCGCACAATCGGCTCGTCCCGACCTGAGGCAGGCGTGTGAAATGGCCCTGGGTCGCGCACAGCCCTCCGAAGGGGAAACTCGATGACAGTGCAACCATTCGACGCTGAACAGTTCCTCCTCAGCCTGAACGCCGCCTGGAAGAATCTTGGCCTGTATTCCCCTACCCATCCGGCCACCACGACCGCCCTCCAAAAGGTCCACGAAGCTCTCGAGAGGCTGCTCGGGGGGGGAGCGCGGATCACCCTCGGCGTACTCCATGACACCCTGGTCGTTGAAGGAACGCCGTTCACGGCGAAGGCTGACCTTGCCGAGAAACTCGTGGTCCGGCTCCAGCAAGCGGAGATCCAGGGGGTGAGCTTCCTGAAAGGCTGCACAGTGGAGGAACTCCGGCGCCTCGTCGAGGCACTCGCGCGGGACATTAAAGGGCTTGAAATCGAACAGGACCTCAAAAAACAGGGAGGTACCCATATCCTCCTTGTGGGCGTCGCGGAGGAGCAGCCTGAAGTAAGAGCCGAGGAGGTTGTACCCCAGCAAGAACAAGTCGTGGACATGCAACAAGAAGAGGCGATGTCCCTGGAACAGGCAGGGGTCATTTACAGTCGTGCCCTGCAGACCATCCGAAATGTCTTCCAGGATGTCCGCCTGGGGAAAGTTCCATCCCTGAGCGAGGTGCAACAAGCTGTCGAAGAGGTCGTCGGTGGCATCTTAAAGGGAAAACACTCCCTCCTGGCCCTGACCATGATCAAGAGCTACGACGAGTACCTCTTCAATCATTCGGTGAATGTGGGGACGTTAGCCATGGCCTTGGGAGAGAGCATAGGACTTGATGCTCCGGCCCTGAAGGAACTGGGGCTGGGTGGGCTGCTCCACGACCTTGGAAAAATTCGCATCCCTGAGGAGGTTACCCGCAAACCCGG
Source organism: Candidatus Methylomirabilis sp. (assembly GCA_012974305.1). Lineage (GTDB taxonomy): Bacteria > Methylomirabilota > Methylomirabilia > Methylomirabilales > CSP1-5 > CSP1-5. The sequence goes on from JAAXQN010000264.1 coordinate 4,176, forward strand.
AAAGCTCACCGATGAAGAGTGGGCACTCATGAAGTCGCACCCGGATGAGGGAGTGCATCTTCTCAAGGAGATGGGGGTCACCTCAGAGATCGCCCTTCACGTGGTCCGGGAACATCACACGCGACACGACCGGACGGGGTATCCCACTGTGACTCCTGACGAGAAGATCCATCCCTATTCAATGCTGATTACCCTTGCCGATTCGTACGACGCCCTCACCACCGTCCGACCTTACCAGCGGACCTTCGAACCCAACGAGGCCATCACGTTGATGAAGACCCTATCCGGAAGCACCTTCGATCCCGAGGTACTCGAACGCTTTGTCGAGATGCTCGGCATCTACCCGCCGGGAACGGCAGTCCGTCTGACAACGAGGGAGATCGCGGTGGTCACGCGTCCGAGGCCAGAGGAAATCGCTCGTCCATGGGTGCGAATTGTCCGGGACCCCGAGGGAAACATCGCGGACGGGCCGGAGGTCAGCCTGATGGAGTGGGACACCGAGGCGGAAGACTTCACCCGGTCGATTGCCGTCGCCGTCGATCCAGTCATCCATGGGATCGATGTTGCGAAGGTATTACAAGGAAAGGGTGTTACGTAGAAGGGCTGATCCCCTTACGCTCTCCCGCCTCTGCTGCCCGGACCCCCAGGTGACCCAGGGCCTCCGCGACTCGCTGACGAATCGTTGGCGCGCCATCCATCAAGAAAGGGAGGAGCACCTCAATAGCGCGGATGTCTCCCTGCCGGCCGAGGGTGGTGATCAGCGCTTCCCGCGTTGGACCGGATGACTGCTGCAGCTTCGGGGTGAGGATCTCCGAAAGTCTTGGTTCCCGAAGGTCGCCCAGGGCCTCCAGGATGAGGATCTTGACATCGGGACTCGGATCGTCCAAGGTCTGAATGAAGTGTTCCACGACTCGAGGGTCTCGGGTCGGAGCGAGGAGCTTCACTGCAGCGGCTCGGACATCTACGTGTGGGGACTTTAACGCCTTGAGCAGAATCGCGAAGGCCTTTTCCCCGCCGATATTCCCCACAGCGTACACCGCCCGAAGGGCTTCAGGCGTGTCATCGGACTCGGCCCTCGCCGCCAGACGCTCCAGTGCGGACACCCCTTCGATGCGCTCCATCGCTTGAGCTGCTTCGGTCCGTACGCTCTGCTCCTGATCCCGAAGAGCAAGGGTCAGGGCCAGTCGGATACGCATGAGGGTTTCTTCCATGACTGCCTCCGGCCGGAGCTGAGTGCGGAGGAACCTTACTAAATCTATTGAAGCGTGTCAAGGAAACGGAGTTGAGAGGAAAAGGGGAGAAGAAATCGATGGAGAAGTTCACCCTCGGGATCGCCCAGGTCTGTCCGGCGCTGGGGGACCTGGACAGAAATCTCGCCCTCCACGACAAGATCCTGCGCGAGGCAGCGAGGCAGGGGGTGGACCTTCTCCTCTTTCCGGAACTCTCCCTCACCGGGTACTTCCTCAAAGACATGGTCCCCTCAGTCGCCCTCACTCCCCGGGACCCCCGGCTCAACGCACTCAAGGAGATGAGCCGAGAGATGGCCATCGTCGTCGGGCTCGTGGAGGAGTCCTCCGACCATCGCTTCTTCAACGCCGCAGCGTATTTGGAAGACGGGAAAATTCGCCACCTGCACCGAAAGTTTTACCTCCCCACCTACGGCATCTTTGATGAACGTCGCTATTTCGCCCAAGGGGAGACCGTTCGGGCTTTTGATACCCGATTTGGCCGAATGGCCCTTACGATCTGTGAGGACCTGTGGCATCCCGCCGTTCCCTACATCGCTGCTCTGGACGGCGCCGAACTGATCCTCTGTATATCTGCCAGTCCCGGCCGGGGGCTTTTGCCGGAGGGGACGTTTGCCAATGCGGCTGCCTGGGAGCACCTAAACCGCACTTACGCCCGGCTCTTTACCTGCGTGCTCTGCTACTGTAACCGAGTCGGGTACGAGGACGGCGCCTGCTTTTGGGGAGGCTCTGAGGTCATCGGACCGACCGGAGATGTCCTACTCAAGGCGCCTCAACTCGAGGAACAGCTTCTCCACGTGGCCGTTGACCGCCGGGAGGTCCGACGAGAGCGGATTGCGAATCCCCTGCTGCGGGACGAGCGGTTGGACCTGACGGTGCGGGAGCTGCAGCGAATTACTCGGGAACTGCAGCGAATACTTCGGCTTCGTGCGGAAGGGACCCCATGAACGCCTCGACCATCACCCCGGAACTCACTTTGGATTGGGATCTCTGTACCAAGATCTTGACCGGGTTCATCCAAAGTGAAGTCCAGCGAGCCGGCTTCCATCGGGTGGTCGTCGGGGTCTCGGGTGGGCTGGACTCTTCGCTCTCCGTAACCTTAGCAGCGGCCGCCCTGAGCCCCGGCAACGTGTGGGGAGTCAGCATGCCCTACAAGGCTTCGAACCCCGAAAGCCTTTCCCATGCTCGACTCATCGCGGAGTGGCTCGGGATCAATTTCCTTCAGGTGGACATTACCCCGCAGATCGATGCGTATTTTACCGCGTTGCCGGATGCGGATCATATCCGACGGGGGAACAAGATGGCCCGGGAACGGATGACCGTTCTGTATGACCATTCCGCCCACCTAGGGGCTTTAGTTTTGGGCACGAGCAACAAGACGGAACTCCTCCTGGGCTACGGCACGCTTTACGGAGACATGGCCTCGGCCCTCAATCCTATCGGAGATCTCTACAAAACCCAGGTACGATGGCTGGCCCGGCATCTCAAGGTCCCAGCCGAGATACTCGAAAAAACGCCCAGCGCCGACCTGTGGGTGGGACAGACTGATGAGGAGGAGCTGGGCTTTACGTACGAGGCGGTGGATCGCCTCTTATACTACATGGTGGATCGACGGTACGAACTCCCCGACCTGACTGAACTCGGCTTCGACGCCCACTTTGTTGAGGCAGTCTTCCACAGGGTTAAATCGTCCCAGTACAAGCGGCGGCCACCGGTCATTGCCAAGGTCTCGGTCCGGACCATTGATCGAGACTTCCGCTACCCTCGCGATTGGGGCCTCTGATCAGTTCAGGGTTCAGGGTTGAGGTTCAGGACCTAGCCTCGATGGTCCACAGATTGCACCTCGTCTGCACGATGAACCATCAACTCTGAACCATAAACGGAAAAAGTTAAATGATTATTGGTGTGCCGAAAGAGGTCAAAGACCAGGAACATCGGGTGGCGATGATCCCGGCCGGGGTCCAGATGATGACCGCCAAGGGACACCTCGTGCTCATCGAACATGTGGCGGGAGCAGGTGCCGGGATCATGGACGAGGAGTACGCCGAGGTGGGGGCGGAACTTGTCGCTACGGCGTCCGAAATTTATGCCCGGGCCGAGATGATCTGCAAAGTGAAGGAACCCGTGCCGAGTGAGTACGAGATCCTCCGGTCTGGCCAGATTCTCTTTACCTTCCTCCATCTCGCTCCATCCCTGGAACTCACCCAGGCCCTCCTGAAGCGTGAGGTGGTGGGGATTGCGTATGAAACCGTCGAAATGGACGATGGTCACAAGCCACTGCTCGAGCCGATGAGCGAGATCGCCGGTCGTATGGCCCTGCCCATCGCTGCCCACTACCTCTCAAATCCTCTCGGGGGACGGGGAGTACTGCTCAGTGGCGTACCCGGGGTTCCACCCGCCACCGTCACCATCTTGGGAGGTGGGATCGTCGGCTACAACGCAGCCAGGATGGCGGCAGGAATGGGCGCCTCAGCCTCTCTTTTAGAGATAGACCCTTCAAGGATGCGGTCGCTGGATGAGGTCCTCCCACCCAACGCGACCACCCTGATGTCCAACCAACTGAACATTGAGGAATGCCTGAGGCAAGCCGATGTCCTCGTGGGTGCCGTCTATATCCCCGGAGCCAGGGCACCCCACCTCGTGACCCGGGACATGTTGAAGCTCATGAAACCTGGCTCGATCATTGTCGATGTCGCAGTGGATCAAGGGGGATGCGTAGAGACGACCCGTCCCACGACGCACAGCGACCCGGTCTACCAGGTAAACGGCATCCTCCACTACTGCGTGGCCAACATGCCCGGCGCCTACGGCCGCACTGCCACCTTTGCCCTTACCAACGCCAGCCTTCCCTTCGTCCTCGACATCGCTGAGAAGGGATGGAAGCGAGCGGCTCAGATGCAGCCTGAGCTCGCCAAGGGGCTGAACGTGATCCACGGCAACGTCACCTACCCGGCCGTGGCCGAGGCCCACGGGATGGAGTACGTCCCCGCCTCCAAATTCTTCTGAGACTCTAAGCAATCGCCCTTACTCAATATTCCCCAGTAGAATCGCAAGGCGAATCAAACAGATAAAAACACCACGGGCGCCGAGGATGCCCCCGACGCCCGTGGGAGCCGTACTGCTAAACAGGCTCCTACCCTGTTGATTTAGGCACGATACTGACCGGTTCTGAGTCCTTGATGGCCTGCCGACATCCGAGCGGTTGTCGGAATATGTGTACTGAATCTTGGCGCGGTCCCGAGGCCCAGTCCGCGGGCAATAGTAAGAAAGAGACTTGATCAAAGAGCTGGAGGGAAAGGCGGAACCTTACGAGGGAACGCAGGCAGGCTGAGGTTGCAATCGAGCTTCTCGCAGCAGGCTTCTCGGCGGGGCAGGATCTATCAGCGCCTAAACGGAACTACCGATGGATCCCGAGCCTCGTCATCGGGCCTCGATCCGGTCATCCGGCACCGGCCTTCGAACAGGACACCTTCCTCGAGGATCACCACGGGGGCTTCCAGGTCGCCAAAGACGCGGGCGGCCCCTCTGAGCTCCACGCGTTCTCTGGCGTGGACGTTGCCTACCATCTCACCCCAGATCACCACCGACTGTGCCCGGATCGTGGCGTGGATGACGGCTTTCTCGCCGACGATGAGCGCATCCGTGACCGTAAGTTCGCCATGGAACTTGCCGTTGACCAGGATGGTCCCGGCGCCCTTGAAGGTGTACTTCCCCTCAATCTCGGAGCCTTCGCCGATGAAGGCCATGATGCCGGTCTGATTCGACTTACGCCTGGAATTCCACAGCATGACAAAAAACCCGCAGGCCAGGAACTCCTGCGCCTAGTTCTCCTTGGCGACCTGCTTCTCTTTCACCAATTGGATCGGAGGCTTGCCCGCCTCGATGTCTGATTCCTTAAGCTTGGCCACGTTGCCGTTGAAAAGTCCACCCCGAGAGATAACCAGCGAATTGGTCTTGAGGTTGCCCTCTACCCGTCCTGTGGGAGTGATCTCCACACTCCCGGTCGCAATCAAGTTCCCCTCGTATTCCCCGTGGATGATGGCATCGACGGTCTGCACATCGGCACGGACGGTACCCCTCTGGCCAATAATGAACTTCCCGCCAACATTCAGCTCGCCCCCCACCTCGCACTCGATCTCAATTGAGTCGGCGATGTCAAACTTTCCCTCGAGTTTGGCGGTGTCTCCGGTCACGCCCAGGAGGGTAGATGAGACCGAGGCAGAGCCATCGTTGGAGAGATCGGAACCAGCACTTCCCCCGGGAGTATTGCGTCTAAGCATTGAAGCCTCCTTTCCGTTGGGTCCGATCAGGACCTCTCCCTACGGAACACCCACACGCTGGGTTCCCATTCCTAGCAGCATGGGCGGGTAAAGTCAAATAGAAATGATATGATAGGGCCAATACCATAGCAGCTTGTCAAGAAAGTTCAAAGCCCTTTTCTCACACTTGCCGTTCGTCTCTGGCTATGGCAGAATTCGCGATAGAAATTTACGAAAGGAAAGGAATCTGAAGCAACATGGATTCGGCATTTGCTGCGATAGCCGAACGCTTGAAAACCGCGACGTCGGTGGTGGCATTGACGGGGGCTGGGGTCTCGGCGGAGAGTGGTATCCCCACCTTTCGGGGCCCCGAGGGTCTTTGGCAGCACTATAAACCGGAAGATCTGGCTACCCCCCAGGCCTTTGCGCGCGACCCAAGGCTGGTCTGGGAGTGGTACGACTGGCGGCGCCAGAAAATTGCACCAGCGTCCCCGAACCCTGCCCACGAGGTCCTCGCCCAACTGGAGCAGATCGTTCCCGACTTTCTGCTGATCACCCAAAATATCGATGGCCTGCACCGGCTGGCCGGCAGCCGGCGTCTCATTGAAATGCACGGATGTATCTGGCAGGTCCGCTGCCTGACCGAGGGAACCGTTTACGAAAACCGTGAAGTCCCGCTGAGCCTGCTGCCACCCCAGTGTGCATGCGGAAGTATGGTCCGCCCTGACGTCGTCTGGTTCGGCGAGTCCCTTTCCGTCGAGGATCAAGCCCGCGCGTTCGCCGCTGCCGAATCAGCCGATATCTTTCTCACGATTGGCACCTCAGCCCTCGTCCAGCCTGCCGCCTCCCTGCCTATCGTGGCCAAGGACCGCGGAGCCTTCGTCGCTGAGATCAATCCCGTCCCTACCCCAATCACTCCCCTTGTTGATAGTCACTTACAGGGTGCAGCGGGTGTGATCCTTCCCCAAATCCTGTCCATTCTGCTAAAGAGCTAATCACCAATCCTTAAACCTAAACATCATCAAACTAGAAAAAGTGCTTGACATATAAGGTCTTTCCATCTCTAATTCCGGCAATCAACCCTTGGAGGAGCCCATTCGTGAAACAGGACCCGAAGATCGGCTTGTGTCTGGGCCTTCTCGCCATGGGGCTTACGAGTTGTACGGTGTTGGGCGCGGCGGCCACCGTCGTCGGCACGGCTTTTACCGGGGCGTCCTATGTACAATCCCAGACCGTCGAACGCACGTTCTCCGCACCGATGCCAGTGGTGAAACAGGCCTGCCACCAAGCGCTTAAGGATATGGCCTTTACGATCAGGGAGAGTGAGGCTCGCGAAAATACATACCATATCGTAGCCGTAGCTTCTGACAGCTATGATCTCAGTATCACCATCACCCGCATCACGGCGAACGCCACCAGGGTTTCTGTAAACGCCGATTCTCTTCCAGAGCGGGATAAGGCCACGGGTGAGGAAATCATCAATCAAATGGCTGGTCTCCTGTCCCCTCCAGCCCCTCAGCGCTTTGCCTTCCCCACTGTCACGGAAGAGGAAACGTCACAACTGTTGATCGACATGGCCCCATCACCTCCCATCCCTCTCGTAAGGACCGTGCGGCCCGCATCTCCCCAATTCTCGACCGACACATCACCTCCGCCAGGTGCGAAACCAGAATGGCCAAACGGCAACCAAGACGGGCCCCAGGTGGCAAGCCTCCGGGTGGAGGGACGAGAGGAGACCTTGAACCTCGAGCAGATATACGAGACCGGGACCCGTGACTACATCCAGGGAGACTTTCCGAGCGCGACCAAGCACTTCCGGAGATACCTCGCAGCCCAGCCTGACAACGGTCAGGCAACAAAGGCGCTCTATTGGTTGGGAGAATCCCTGTATAGCCAGCGGCAGTACGCCGATGCCCTCCTCCAGTATGAGACCATCCTCCGGGACTATCCCGGCAGCCCCGAAGTCCCTCGGGCCCTCTTTAGAGGGGCCCATGTCTATCTGCAACTAGGAGACACACGCCAGGCAGAGGCCCTGCTCGAGACCCTGATCACACAGCACCCCAGTTCTCGAGAGGCCCAATTAGCTAGAGCGACCACGGCAGGACAGTAAGAGGGCGGGGCCTCTTTTCCCTTGCAATTTTTCCTTGCTAACAGTACATAAGTGACAATTTTGGGAGGCCAGGGGCAGCTCCTACCATGGCTAGTGTCGTGCTCCGCCGTCGGGGACAGCTGCGAGTACTGAGGGGACACCCCTGGATCTACCAGGCGGATGTGGAGCAAACCGATGGTGCACTCGGCAAGGGGGATCTCGTTGACGTCTACGGAACCGGCCGTCGCTTTCTCGGCCGGGGATACATCAATCCGGACTCCCAGATCCTTGTACGCCTTCTCACACGAGATGCGGAGCCCATCAACGCCGCCTTCTTCCGCAGGCGGATCGCGGCCGCCATGGACTACCGACAGCGGCTCGCCATCCCTTCCAACGCCATTCGCATGGTGTACGCGGAGGCAGACGCTCTGCCCGGTCTCCTCCTCGATTGCTACGGGGATATTGGGGTTATCCAGATCCTCACGGCTGGCATGGAGCGACTCCGCGGGGTCTTGTTGCCCGTGATCCAAGAGCTGATCCACCCACACGGGACCTACCTCCGCAATGACGCACCCTCCCGCCTTCTCGAAGGTCTCACTGTGGAGAAGGAATTCGTGGGGACCCCTTTCGACCCGGTCGTCAACATTCAGGAGGATGACCTTTACTTCCAAGTAAACATTGCCACCGGACAAAAAACCGGATTTTTCCTCGATCAACGAGCAAACCGCCTTGCCGTTCGTCCGCTGGCTGCTGATCGACAGGTCCTCGATTGCTTCTGCTATACGGGGGGATTCGCGCTGCACGCGGCCAAGGCGGGGGCGCAACGTGTGGAAGGGATCGACAATTCCGCGGAAGCAGTTGCGGCGGCGACGGAAAATGCCAAGCGAAACCACCTCTCCGATCGGTGCGCCTTTCGGCGTGGGAACGCCTTTGACGAGCTCAGACAGCTCCAGGGTGCTGGACGGCGTTTCGATCTCATCATCCTCGACCCCCCCGCCTTTACCAAGTCAAAAGAGGCCCTGCCCGGAGCGTTGCGTGGATACAAGGAAATTAACCTCCGAGCCATGAAGCTGTTGAATACCGGGGGAATCCTGGTCACTTCCTCTTGCTCCTACCATCTGAGCGAGGCAACCTTCTTACAGATGCTCGAGGACGCAGCGACCGATGCCAAGATCCAGTGTCGCATCCTGGCGATCCGGACCCAGGCTCCTGACCATCCGGTCCTCCTATCGGTGCCGGAGACCAAATATCTCAAGTGCGTCTTCCTGGAACGGCTGTGAGGGGCCAAAGAACCTAGGGAGGATTCATGGGCGGAATCGAGTTCGATGCAAATCAGCTACAGCGCGTCCAGACGGCGTACGATCTAATGGCCGAGGAGTACGACATCCTTGATCACCGCATCAATCCCTTTTACGTCAATGGTTATAAGGTCCTGGGTTATTTTGTCCAGAAACTGAGCCCCCACTGGCGAGGACGGACCGTCTTGGACGTCGGTTGTGGGTCAGGACTCCAGACCGTTCAATTTGCTCCCCAGGCAAAACACGTGCTCGCGATCGACATTTCTAGAGCGCTGATGCGAAAAGTCCAAGACAAGCTGAAGGCACAGGGATTGACAAATGTCACCCTCCTCCAGGGAAACGCCACACAGCTCCCCCTCCAGGATTGCTCGGTGGATTTCGTCTCTTCTTACGGGGATGTGATCGGCCACATCCAGAACTACGAGCAAGCGATTGCCGAAATGGCGCGGGTCTGCCGCCACGGTGGCACGGTGACGCTCGAGTACGATAACAAGTGGCACCTCGGCCTGCTGTATCAATTCCGCGAACTCCGGAACGCCATCACCACGCGGCGTAGGGGAGACCTCAGACGGTGGACCTATGAATACCTCAACCACGACTCAAAGGTGAACCTGACCTACAAGACCTTCACCTTTCCGGAAATGCAATCCCTGTTGAACCGGCACGGACTCACCGTGACCCAGCGGGCTGGGACGCACATTCTCTCTTCATTGATCCCCGACAAGATTCAGGATCCCCCCAAGGAGAGGCTCCCCCTCAAGTCATACCAGGTCTGGTTCCTCCAGACCATCGCGCAGTGCGACTTCCACCTGAAGCGGCTCTTCCCCTTCTACACGTTCGGCTACTCCGCCATCGTGGTCGCCCGCAAAGAGTAACCGCCCACCGATGACCGACTACCGAGTACCGCAAAAGCCCCTTTGGCTAACGGTCGTCTGTGGTCGGATAACGGTCATCGGACAACGGTAGTCGGTCGTCGGTCATCGCATGCCTGAACCTCACGATGCCTCTTTTCCCTCTTTTCCCTTCTTCTCCCCTTCCCAGCCGAGTCGAGAGGAAACAGAGCTGCGAGTCACATCAATCTTGACATTCTCCGCGATCTTGAGCTTCACCTTGTTCTCATCTATCGCAATGATCGTCCCGTAGATCCCGCCCGCGGTCACGATCTGATCGCCCGTCTTGAGGGCCTTCAGCATCTCCCGCTGTTCCCGTTGCTTCTTTTGCTGGGGGCGGATCAAGATGAAGTAGAAGATGGCAAACATCAGCACCAAGGGAATCAGGGCGGAAAAACCCCCTACCCCACCTCCGCCTCCGGGCGTCTGCCCTATCGCGTAGGCCAAGTCGATCATTGGTCTATTCTCCTCTCTCGTGGATACCGGTTTACTCGGATATCTGCTCGGACGACAACCGCTGGAGTGTCTCTGCCTGAAGCACGGCGAACCGCCCCTCTGCAATGGCCTCTCGGGCCTGACGCATCAGCATGCCATAGAAATGGAGATTGTGTAAGGTGTTGAGCCGGTGCCCGAGAATATCCCCCGTGACAAAGAGATGGCGCAAATAGGCCCGCGAGTAATGGCGGCAGGTGTAACAGGTACAGGAAGGATCGACCGGTGAAGGATCGCGCGCATAGGCAGCCCCCTTGATGTTCAGGTGGCCCGTGGCGGTAAACAGGCTACCCGTGCGACCGTGACGGGTAGGCATGACGCAATCGAACATGTCCACACCTGCCCCAATAGAGACCAAGAGGTCCGTGGGGGTGCCAACCCCCATGAGATACCGGGGCCGATCGGTGGGTAAATGGGGCAGGGCTGCCTCCAGAACCTCCTCCATCTCGGCCTTGGTCTCTCCCACACTGAGACCGCCCATGGCGTACCCGTCAAATCCAAGGCGGACCATCTCTCGGACCCCGCGTTCTCTGAGATCGGAAAAAATCCCGCCCTGGACAATCCCGAAGAGGATCTGATCCGTCTCCTTGTGAACATCTCTGGACCGTTCAGCCCAACGCAGGGTCCGGTCCAAGGCATCCTTGGCCTCTCCATGTGATATCGGATAGGGGGCGCATTCGTCCAGGGGCATGATGATGTCCGCGCCGAGCGCCTGCTGGATCGCGATCGTCTTTTCCGGAGAGAGAAAGTGGCGGGACCCGTCCAGGTGGGACTGAAACAGGACCCCGTCCTCCGTGATTTTCCGGAGAGGCGCCAGGCTGAAGACCTGAAACCCCCCACTATCGGTCAGGATCGGGCCATCCCAGCCAGTGAAGGCGTGAAGACCCCCCAGGTCCCGAATGAGTTCGTGGCCCGGCCGAAGGTAGAGGTGGTATGTATTGCAGAGGATGAGCTCTATTCCCGCCTCGCGCACCTCGTGAGAGGAAAGGGCCTTCACTGCGCCCACGGAAGCGCAGGGCATGAAGGTGGGGGTCTCTACGGTTCCACGGGCAGTATGGAGCCGCCCGCGCCGGGCCCCGACCGAATCTGTCGCGAGCAACTCAAAGCTCATCAGACCTCCACATCGCCGAAGGTCAGCGCGACCCAGTATGTTTTGAAGGCGATCGTGTCGGCCACGGCGGCGGCCGCGTAACTCAGGTTTTTGGGAACCTGTTCCAGCACGACGATCCCCCGGACTTTTTGCTTCCCCTTTCCCAGATTCTTCCGGACCCAGCCAATCCGCTGCAGCATCTCTGCCACAACCTCCTCACCCTGCCCGGATTCAGCGACCGTCACGACCACAAGGCCCCCTTTTGCATCCCGGGCTAACAAATCGATCGTGCCGACATCGGTGGCATAACCCGATCCAACCAGTCTCCCTTTTTCATCAGTCACAATGTTCAGTCCTCGTTCCAAGAGCTCTGGCTGTCTCGCTAACATCTTTCGGAGTCCAGCCGCATCCAGAGTGAAAATGGGGGTGCTCACGACGGAGCCCTTCGGAGCCTCGATCACCCTCTCGACTTCCTCCTCCAAATCAAACTCGACGTCCACCTCCGGCTCCGGTTCCCGCTCCACATCTTCTTCTCCCAAATCCAGGTCGAGCCTTACAGGTGTGGGGGGAATGGTCTTGGTGGATTTGACACCCTTCCCTTTTTCAGGACCTACCTTTGCGCCCACCTCATGCCCGCAGTTCGGGCAGTTGCGAGCGCCTTCCTCCAGCACTGTCGCACAGAGCTTGCAGTTCATCATCTCCTCACAAAATCACCATTGCATCACCGTAACTGTAAAACCGATACCGCTTCCGCATCGCATCTGCATACGCTTTGAGAATCAGATCCCTTCCGGCAAAGGCACACACGAGGATGAGCAGCGTGGACCGGGGGAGGTGAAAGTTGGTCAGGAGCGTATCCACCACCTCAAATGGGTGGCCTCGGGTGATGAAGAGAAAGGCCGTACCCTCCCCCGCCCGGACCACTCCCCCCTGCAGCGCGGCGTCTTCCAATGCCCTCGTCGTCGTGGTCCCGACTGCCACCACCCGCCGTCCTTCGGCCTTTGCCCGCTTGACGGCCGTTGCGGTCTTCTCAGGAATGATGTACCGCTCTGGCCCCATCCGGTGCTCTGTTACCCGATCGACCGTGACCGGCTTGAAGGTGCCCACCCCTACGTGGAGGGTGAGAAAGGCAATCTCTACGCCATGCCGCTCCATCGCTGTCAGCACGGGCTCGGTAAAATGAAGCCCAGCGGTAGGAGCGGCGATGGCCCCGGCATCTTTCGCATACACCGTCTGGTAGCGCTCGGCATCGAGCGCGCGGTCGTGCACCCGCTCTTGGCTGCGGTCTCCGCGCTTGATGTACGGCGGAAGTGGCATTTCCCCAATGGAGGGAAGCAGCGCGAAAATATCCTCAACCCCATCAAACTGCAGGAGACGTCGTCCTCCTTCACCGCAATCGAGCACCTCAGCCCCAGTCCCCTCTTGAAAGCTCAGCCGTCGGCCCACAGGCAGCCCTCTGCCCGGCTTCACCAGGGCCCACCAGCGATTCCGATCCTCCTCCGCGATGAGCAAAACCTCAACCTGTCCTCCTCCTCTGCGCCGCCCGAAGAGCCGAGCCGGGATCACTTTCGTATCGTTGAGCACCAAGAGGTCCCCCGGTCGGAGCACCGTGCCTAGGTCGCGAAACCGCCGGTGGAGTATCGCTCCATCCTCCCGTCGAACGACTAACAGGCGAGAGGCATCCCGCTCTGGGGGAGGATACTGGGCGATCAACCCCGCTGGGAGATAATAATCATATTCGCGAAGATGCATCAGTCAGTTCACGGTTCAGAGTTCACGGTTCACGGCCAAACCCGATCAGGATTCATGGTTCACATCCCCACATTTGACATGCAAGCTCTATGCTTGAAATTTGCTCTGAACTCTGAACCCTCAACCCTGAACTGTTACCCTTCACGGAAGGCGTCTCAACTCTGCCAGGGGGAAATAATGTTTCAGAATGCCGGTAGAGTCGTAGGCAAGATCCGCCATCCCCTTGGCTCCCCACTGGCTCATTCCAACCCCGTGGCCCCACCCTTGACCCTCAAAGACGATCTTGCCGTCCTGTGGGTAGGTGGTGAACCGCGTGCTCCGGATCCGGTTTGGCCCCAGCAACTGCCGCAACCATTTCCCGCCCATTTGGAGCGCGCCACCGTCATGTGAGATCCGAAGAAGGCTGATCCGACCGGATCGGGTCCGACGGACCGCCTCGATGCGACGGATTTCTCCCACGCTCCAGCCGCCCCGCGTGAGCGCCTCCTGGATCTCTGAACCAGGGATGGCCACCTGCCATTGATGATGGGGCGCGATGACCGAAAAGGGGTCTTCCACGCCGATGATGAATGGGTACTTCTTCTCCCACACCTCGATGGCATCCTCAGTCCGTCCGCCCGAGGCCGCATGGTAAAAGGCCGGAATGATCAGTCCCCGGTAGACCAGCACAACACCCCGGGTCGCTTCGACCGCCTTGTCAGATCGGGGGTCTTCACCGCTGATCCCCCGGTACACCTGAGAGGCAGTGCCGGACTCAAGATGATACGGGGCCTCAGGATTTACGAGCCGCTCATACAGCCCATAGGTTCTGGCCACGACCGCCTGGGCTTTCAACGCCTCGAGGGGCCAATTCGGATCGGCCTCGACCTTCATCACCCCCCGCACATAATCTTCGAGGGCCACCTGGTTGATGACCTGAAGGCCCCCCGCCGTGTTCCAGACTTCGATGCTCCCCCGGTAAGGCCGGCCATTGACCCACAAAAGATCCGCGTCTGTCCGCAGCCTGAACTTGGTTCCATCCCTTCCCTCCCACGCCAGGCGCACCTCTTTGCCCGGAGGGAGATACCGTATCAGCGGGCGCTCGAGCTCTTCGAGTTGGGATGGTCCCGCCCCCCTGAGATCAACGGCCAAGACCCCTTCTTGTATGAGGACTCGCACCGGCCATTCCTCCCCCGAGCACAGCCCCGCGCTGGAAAGGAGCAGGATGCCGCTCATCAACCACCGCCCCATCGACGTCCTCCGTTTCACCGGCGACTAAAAAGGGAAAAGAGGAGGGTGAGCAGAATGCTGATCAGGAGAGAGGTAGCCAGGGGAAAGTAGAAGGTGAAGTTTTCTCGTTGGATATAGATATCGCCCGGTAGCCGACCGATGAACGGGATTTTACCCACTACCAGGAGGAGACCTCCGAGCAGGGCCAGGACGACGCCGAAAATGATGAGGAGCTTGGCCAATCCTTCAAAACCGGACATGATCGCCGCCCGCTACATTCTACCTTCGCCGCTCGCCGGCCCAGTATACCACCGCGAACTGGGATCTGTCAGCCCGTCGCGCGGCCTAGAATTCGCTCACTTACATCAGCTCCCCCTGAGGGCGGGCCCCGGGCGTGAGCCCGAAGTGGTCGAACGCCAGCCGGGTCGCGATCCGGCCCCGCGGCGTCCGGGCCAGGAATCCCGTCAGGATCAGAAACGGCTCGTAGATGTCCTCGAGGGTATCCTTCTCTTCACCGACGGCCATCGATAACGTCTCGAGGCCCACCGGGCCACCATCGAACTTCCCGATGAGGGTTTGGAGGATCCGGCGGTCCATGTCATCCAGTCCCCGTTCGTCCACCTCCAACCGCTCCAACGCCATCCGGGCGATCTCTTGACTGATCACCCCATCGCCCAACACCTGGGCAAAATCTCGAACCCTCCTCAGGAGCCGATTCGCCACCCGAGGCGTCCCGCGGGCGCGACCGGCGAGCTCGCCAGCTCCCTCCGGACTGATCTCGACCCCCAGGACTTTCGCGGACCGGAGGACGATTCGAAAGATCTCTTCCTCGGCGTAATAATCGAGTCGGTGCACGACCCCGAACCGATTCCGGAGAGGGGCGGTGAGGAGTCCGGCCCGGGTGGTGGCCCCCACTAACGTGAAACGGGGCAGATCCAGCTTGATGGTCCGGGCGTGCGGGCCCTGGCCGATGACCAGGTCCAATTGAAACTCCTCCATGGCGGGGTACAGGATTTCCTCTACCACACGGTTCATCCGATGGATCTCATCGATGAAGAGGACATCCCGGTCTTCGAGATTGGTGAGAATGGCTGCCACGTCCCCGGGTCGCTCCAGGACCGGCCCCGAGGTGGCCCGGACAGATACTTTCAGCTCTGCCGCGATGAGATGGGCCAGGGTCGTCTTTCCGAGACCCGGGGGCCCATGGAAGAGGACATGATCCAGGGGCTCCCGCCTGCCTCGGGCCGCCTCGATGAAGACGCGGAGATTCTCTTTCACCTTCTCTTGGCCGATGTATTCCTCCCAGATCTTTGGGCGGAGGGTCGGCTCCCACTGCTGATCTTCCTCGAGAGGGCGACGACTCACAATCTGCTCGGTCATGCCTTATCCCTTGGCCTGCCCCGCGAGGACGCGCAGGGCCTGCTTTACCACCGCCTCGAAATCCTCTCCCCCGTCCACCCGTTGGGCTGCGCTAGCGGCGGCCTTGGAGGCCGCAGCGCGGCTGTAGCCGAGATTCAGGAGCGCGGAGACCACATCCTGTAAGACTCCTTCTCTTCGGTCCGGATCGGATACCGCCGCCTCGACCGGCTCCAGAAGCAACCCGACCTTTTCCTTCAGCTCAAGGATGATCCGCTCCGACGTCTTGCGGCCCACCCCAGGAATGGTGCTCAGGCGCAGCAAATCCCCGCGCGAGATGGCCGGGATCATCTCTTCCGCCGTAATCCCCGAAAGGATGTTGATGGCCAGGCGAGGCCCAATCCCGGAAACGCCCCGGAGAAGGTTAAATATGGATCTCTCGAGTTCCGTCAGAAAGCCGTAAAGATTCCAGGCGTCGTCCCGCACGTGGGTGGCGGTATGGAGGAGGATCTCGGTCCCCTCTTCAGGGAGCCGGTAGTAGGTGGAAAGGGGGATGAAGACACGATAGCCCACCCCGTTCACGTCCACGATCACCTCCGCGGGGTCCCGCTTGGCCACCTTCCCCCTGAGCCGCCCGATCACCGAAGCCTCCCTAGAAAAAGGGTAGGATGAGGGTGAGATCGATGCGCCACGCTTCCTCCTCGCGGGTCATCGGAAAACTCTGAACACGCGGGCCACACTGAAAGCGGGGAACGATGCGTCCTGTCCATTCAAAGCCGACCCTTCCCGCGACGACGACCAGTCTCGGCGACTGATAATCCGCATTGTGTAATTCAAAGGTCGTCCAACAGCAGGTCGTCTTACATCCCAGACCCCGCATCCGGCCGATGAAATCTTCACGGGTAAAGAGGCGCTTGGTCGTCGTCGTCCCTCGATCGTAGACGGCTCCATAATCCTCAACGTTCCACAGTTTCAGAACCTGGACGAGGGCCGCAGTGGCTTCCGCCTTTGCCTGTTCAACCTCCTGGGGGCTCGCCGCCCCCACGAGCACCAGCAGGAGGAGGACACAGCTACACCCTCGCGATCCGCGTGTGAAGGACCACCCCATGGATATGACAGATGGCCACCGCCAAGGCATCCGCCGCATCGGTGGCAGGGAGCCCAGACGAGAGTCCGAGGAGGGAGGCCACCATCCGTTGGACCTGCGGCTTCGACGCTTTTCCAAAGCCGGTCACCGCACTTTTCACCTCTAGCGGACTATACTCAAAGACCGTCAGGCCGGCCTCCACCACGGCTAACATGGCTGCACCCCTGGTCTGCCCGAGCTGTAGCGCGGTCTTGACATTCTTGGAAAAAAAAATGCCCTCCAGGACCGCACATCCGGGCTGATGCTGCCCAATGATCGCCTGGAGAGTCTGGTGGATTGCGTGGAGTCTCTGGGGAAAGGCCTGGCGGGGCGAGGTGGTGATCACGCCATGATCGACGGAGATGAGAGAACCGTTTCGGACCTCCACCACGCCATAACCGGTGGCGGCCATCCCGGGATCGATCCCCATCACCCGCAATCCGTTGGGTGCCTGCTCCCTCAGTTCGCGTCCGATGCTCACCTCTCCGTGCTCAAACGCTGCTCCATTCTCTCTCTCCGATCACCGACGACCGGGAGAGCCTTTCATATCTTTCCGTCATCGGATTACGGTCATCTGTCGTCACCCAACCGTCACCTGTGACCTGTCATTGGGACGGGGGCACTAGGCCGAAAGCGCCGCCATGATCTGTTCGGGAATATCGAAATTGGCATAGACCTGCTGCACATCGTCGTGCTCTTCAAGTCCGTCCACGAGACGGAGCACCTGCTCGGCCGTCTTGCCCTCGACCCGGATGGTGGATTGAGGCACCATGGTGATCTCGGCATGTTCGATGGGAAAGGCCGCCTGCTCCAACGCGGTCTTTACCGATCCAAAATCCTTGGGGGCGATGACGACCTCGAACGTCTGCTCTTCGCTCCGCACATCCTCCGCGCCTGCCTCGAGTGCCACTGCCAAGAGCTGCTCTTCGTCTACCCCTTTCGCCGTGACCTGGATCAACCCTTTCTTGTCGAACATCCAGCCAACACACCCTGCCTCGCCCAGGTTCCCACCAAGGCGAGAGAAGATCTTTCGCACCTCTGCCGTCGTCCGGTTCCTGTTGTCGGTGACCGCCTCCACCATCACCGCCACTCCCCCGGGGCCGTACCCTTCGTAGACGCAGTCCTCATAGGTAACCCCTTCCAATTCCCCGGTCCCCTTCTTGATGGCCCGAGCGATATTGTCCTGGGGCATGTTGCCGGCTTTGGCCTTGTCGATGGCATCACGCAGACGAGGGTTTCCCGTCGGATCCCCACCGCCGATCCGGGCCGCCACCGTGACCTCGCGGATCAGCCTGGTGAAGAGCCGCCCCCGCTGGGCATCGACCTTCGCCTTTTTATGTTTGATTCCTGCCCATTTGGAATGTCCTGACATCCCTGGGTCTCCTTGCCTGGAAAATTACAGAAAAGCCTCCTCACTGTAAAGAGAAATCTCCCTGGAAATCCCCTTGACAAGCCTCGGGGGTGGTGGTAAGTACGCTAACACATCCACCGAAACCCTTCAACGAAGCCGCAGATGGATTTCAGGCATCTGAGAAGGTGGCGGTTCTATTTTAGCGGCGTCTGCCCTCCGGTCGGCGCCACCTGACGTCTTTGTCGTCGAGGATGGCTGCGGAGGCAGACAAGCCTCCGTGGCTTTTTCTTTCTGTAGCCACGGGCGACCCCGTGGCTTTCGCTTTTGGAGGAAGACATGATCATCGTCATGCAAGCTGGGGCACCGGAAGAACAGCTTCAAGAGGTCCTGAGGCGCATCGAGGAGTTAGGATACCACGCGCACGTCATCCGGGGGACCCAGCGGAATGTGGTGGGCGCCGTAGGGGATGAGCGAGGCAAGGCAAAGCTGCAGCAGTTGGAGGCGGTGCCGGGCGTTGAAAACGTCGTCCCGATTCTGCAGCCGTTCAAGCTGGCGAGTCGGGAGGTCCGGTCCGAAAAGACGGTGGTCAAGGTGGGCGAGATCGAGATCGGGGCGGACCGTCTCACGGTCATGGCCGGACCCTGCTCAGTCGAGAGTGAGACGCAGATCGTCGAGACGGCACATGTCGTCAAGGCGGCCGGGGCCACCATCCTCCGGGGGGGGGCCTTCAAGCCCCGAACGTCACCCTATAGCTTTCAGGGGCTCGGAGAGAGAGGGCTCGAACTCCTCGCCCAGGCTCGCCAGGTGACCGGGCTCAAAATTGTCACCGAGGTCCTCAATGATCGAGATGTGGAGCTGGTGGCTCGCTATGCCGATATCCTCCAGATCGGGGCGCGCAACATGATGAACTTTGCCCTCTTGAACAAAGTCGGCGAGGCGCGAAAGCCGGTCCTCCTCAAGCGTGGCATGTCGGCCACGATCCAGGACCTGTTGATGTCGGCAGAGTATATTCTCTCGCACGGAAATTACGACGTCATCCTCTGCGAGCGCGGGATCCGGACCTTTGAGACGGCTACCCGTTTCACCCTCGACCTCAACGCCGTACCGGTTCTCCAGAAGATGACCCACCTGCCGGTCATCGTGGACCCGAGCCACGGCACGGGCTACTCGGACTATGTGACGGCCATGGCCCGGGCTGCCATCGCCGCCGGGGCCGATGGCCTCATGGTCGAGGTCCATCCCCGACCCGAGGAGGCCCTGTCCGATGGGGTGCAGTCCCTGACGCCGCCCCGGTTCGCAGACCTCATGCGGCAACTGGAGCCGGTCGCTGCGGCCGTCGGCCGCACCCTCTAGTCTATCCCTCCCCACCACTCTGCACCCTTCGAGGCAGTTCTCCCTGTTTGCCTCTATGGGTACGAGGCCCCCGTCCGCATCCTCGTGCCGGGGCCCTCTCTCACGTAAATCAGCCTGAACCTGCCGTCCCTCTCCCTTCCCCACTTCATCCGCCAAGGTCCGACGAGGCCCCCCAGACCCAACCGAAACCAAGCTGTGTTGTGACGGCGGATAAAGGGGAACAGTTGCAAGTAACCGATTTACAATGATTTGTTTGCTCAGGCCTTTATCGGGTATGCCGTCGCGAGGCAGAGGGGGCCCCGCTAGCCCATTGAAAAATAAAGTTTCTTCATGCTTCTGTCGATAACATTAAGGATTACGGGAAGATGCCAGCGAATTGGCATTCCCATGGACCCCAAGCAAGGAGGGAAAGAAGATGGCGCGCAAGAAGAAACGGACCTTGTTGGAAGACTTTGAGATGTCTGGCAAGCCCAAGCGCAGGAAGAAGCGGTCTTCGGGGAAGAAGACCATCAAGAAGGCAGCCCCGAAGAGGGCTCGCACGTCCAAGAAGGCAAAGACCTCAAAGCCGAAAAGGAAGAAATAGCGCGTCTCGGACGTACCAAAACACCAAACGCCCTCCCGGGCAAAGCACGGCCCCGGAGGGCGTTTCCCTTTCTGGAAATGAAGTGCGGTCAGACAATCATCCCGTCTGGGCAGGTGAAGCTTAGGCGACGTTCCGCCACCGACCTCCGCCTCGCCGCTGCTCCTGCCTGGCCCGGCTGACGACCAGGTTTCGCCCCTTCATGGGGCACCCGTTTAACAGCTGGATTGCCTTGGCCGCCTCCGCTTCCGTCGCCATCTCCACAAAAGCAAACCCCTTAGGTCGACCCGTGTATCGGTCGGTGATAATTCTGACCGACTCGACCGTCCCGGCCTGCTCGAACAGCGACCGAAGCTCTACCCCGTTGGCTTCGAAGGGAAGGTTCCCGACATGCAGATTACTCGACATTGTGGTTCCTCCTTGCCTAAAAGGATCACCACGACCGTCAATAAACGGCCGTCCAGACCAACAGAGTGAATTCGATACGTTCAATCATTTGGAAAATAAGGACGGGGGAATAGAGGGACAGCGTCTATTTTCTTGATGCACAGGTGTTGAATTGGTGGCGCAGCCCGCTCCTGTCACTCCAGGGCTCAGAGTCTGACAAGTTGTCCATCCGATGAGGGAGGGGCCGGTCTTAGACTTTGCGGATGAAGTCGCGGATGGCGGTATTAACCCGGTCTGGCGATTCGAGGGGAAGCATGTGCCCGGCCTTCTGGACCAGCATCAAGGTAGATCCCGGTATCTCTTGCTGCAGCCGCTTCGAGTAACGCGCCGGCGTGATATGGTCCTCGTCCCCGCAAAGGATCAGGGTTGGTAAATTGAGCCCTTTGAGCCTGCCCCTAAAGTCAAAGTGGCGGCAAGCGGTGAAATCGCCCAAGACTGTCTCGTACCTACACCGTCGGACATCGGCTCCGGCGATGGCCAGCGCATCCTTCGTGACCACATGCGAAAAGAACATCCCCTTGAATTTATGAGGCACCGTAGCGGCAGCCCACAGAAATATGTCTGGTGTCATCGCCAGTTTGTCAAGGTAGGCCGCCGAAGCGATGAGAATCAAGCCTTTCAGCAGCTCCGGATGCGTAAGCGCGATTTGGAGTGCAACGGCCCCTCCCATTGAGTGTCCTGCCAAAAAGGCCTTTCGGTTTCCGATTCGCTGCAGCACGCCCAACACCGTCGCGGCATACCGCTCGACCGAGGGGTTGTCCACCGGTTCAGAGCCGCCATGGCCCGGAAGATCCGGGGCCACCACCTCGAAATCACGTGACAGATAGTCCACCTGATACCGCCACGAGTCGGCGCTGCACCCACTGCCATGGACCAGGACAAGTCGCTGACGCCAAAGGGGCCATCGCCTGCCCGCCTTGGCATAGGCAACGGCCAGTTCATCTATCGAGCAGAGTTCCCGATGTAGTCGCTCCGGTTGCTGGTTCAGCATAGGATGTAGTTAATGCAACACCCGTGCCCGTATCACCCCCCCTTTGCCGCAGACCAAATCTCTCTTCCGCTTCACTTTGCCGAAGGCCATCAAAAAGATTCCTGACCCTTGACACCCCCTTCCCCGTAAACGATACTGAAGGCCTCGCTCCAAACGCCTTCTCATATACCGTACGGGAGGGCGTTTTACTTTTTTGAAAGGAGCAACGCTAAGAACCGTAAGGAGGTGAAGTCGCGCCGGTGGAGCAAGCGAAGCGGGACAGGCGAACCCATGTCCGGTGGGTAGTTGGGGGGCGTGCGGCGGGACGCATTAGCGCCATTCACGAGGCCACCATCATCGATATCAGCCTGGGCGGGGCCTTGATCGAACATACAAGCATGGTTTCGGTCGGGACCACGTCGCCCCTCATCCTGACAATCCACGGGCGCGAAGTTATCCTCAAGTGCCAAGTAGTCCGATCAGCGGTCCACCGTTTTGAGGTACGGCCCAACGGCGAGCGAGAGCTCATCTGTCGCACAGGAGTGGAGTTTCTGGACATCTCGGAAGACGCCCAGCATCTGCTCGGTGAATACATCACGTCCCTTCGCGAGGAAAACTAACCCGGCAAATTCTGCCTGCTCCTTTCCCATGCTGAAGCCCTTTCCACAAAATGTATAGGGGTCGGGGGCGGCCTCATTATCGAGCCGTTACGGTACAGTAATTGCAATATATTAGGTCGATACAGAGCGCCGCCTCGTAAGCTGATGAAGCCAAGAATCACAAGCGCGGTGGCGTGTAGGTTAGCGTCGATGCGTGAGAGCCCAATGGTGTTAACCGCAAGCAGAATCGTAAGGGCAATCTTGATCTCCGCGATGGTTCTTTCCCTCGCAGCGTGTAGCTTCGCAGAGAGCAAGGACGCGGCAGAGCAATCGGCAAATGTGCTGTATCACACCGTCGCGACAGGAGACATGGACGCGGTCATGGATCTCTATTCAGATCGGTTCTACCAGGAGACCAGCAGAGAAGAATGGGATCGGATTCTACACGGCGTCCACGATAGGCTGGGTGACTATCAGGGCCACGAACTGGTCAATTGGAAGATTTGGACGGGGGTAAGTACCGAAGTCACTGGCACACCTACCACCCTGGTTTATAATGTTCAGTATTCCAAGTATGACGCCACGGAACAGCTCGTCTTCTTGGCAACCAATCAACCAAAACTCGTTGGGCATCATTTCAATTCCAAGGGGTTGCTGTTAGACTGATGTACTAGACCTAAGCCCCACCATGGCTGCTCTACTACATCATCGTCAGACGGAACCACACCCCCAGATCTCTCCTACCCCCCTGCCGATGCACCGAACAACATTAGTCATCACGCTAATGATCGTTGCAGCAATTAATACTGTCTCAGCCGAGGAGCAAACAGACGGAGGAAGATCAAGGGAATCACACATCATTCGCCTGCAGCCCAGTGCATTTGCTCAACTCCCGACTCAGATTGTTCGGCCGTTGCAAGAGCAAGGCTGCACTATCCCACAAAGCTTCGTAGATCCACAACCTCACAATGTTGTGCAGGGAGAGCTTCGAAGAAAGGGTCAGATGGATTGGGCGGTTCTTTGTTCAAGAGATGGTCATTCTTCTATTCTCGTGTTTGGGAATAGTTCCCCGACCAGGATTACTGAAATATCCAGACGATCAGATGGGATCTTTGTGCAAGGCATCGGCGGTGGGAAGCTTGGATATTCTCGGCGCATCGGGATTGTCGGGAAGCAGTTTATCATTGGACACTATAGGGCCTACGGGGGTCCTGAACCTCCCAGAATTTATCATCAGGGTATCGACGACGCCTTCCTCGAGAAGGCTTCGGTGGTCCACTACTACCACGGGGGTCGGTGGCTTGAATTGACCGGCGCGGACTAATCGCACGCCATGGCAGGCGGAGGTGAAAATGCCTCACCAAAGAATTCCAAAGAACACCAAAACAAAAAAGAGCCAGGGAGCCCTGCGTCTGCCGACGACCTACGCCAATCGTAAGAATGACAACGAAATATTTGCGGCGTGGCACAGCTACGTCGGACGATGGATTTCCCGTGACGAATTCGGTCAGGAAATAATCTCAGTCGCTTTTACACCCCGCCTCCCGCGTCCGGGCAAGGATAAGCCCCATGGCACGCTCGCGGGATTTATCGCCGACGGGGAACACGAAGGTGTGCTTTTCTTCAAGAGCCTCGCTAATAAGACTCGTCGGGGTGAAACCGTTTTTATCAACGGTGATCTCTATAGGGCAGACAGGAATCTGACGCGCCTGCAAGCAACACTTCGCCTGGTGCCTCCTCACCACACACGCGGCAAGAAGCCTGGCAAAAAGCGCCTTGTCCTCCAACTCAAGAAAAAACGCAAAACAAAGAAATATGTGCTTGAGTGGGTAGGAGCCGTGTCCGACACCGCACTGTCGACCGTGTGTATCATTGGCCACCGTGGCCTTGGTTTCGCCGGGCTAGACAATAGACCAAAAGCGCTATCCCGCGCCTGGTACTTTGGCGCCAGTGGCATCGAGTTTGATATCACGGTTCCCTATCAATACTCCTGGACAACCAATGGTGAGCAGTCTCGAATCCCGCTCCTGAATAGATTGATGGTCTACCATCCCCCGCTGCTGAACCAGACGTGCGACATAGACTCGATACCTGCAGAATTTTCACCACTCAAAAATATTTTTGAAAAACTGCAGACGTATTCGGTGCCGTTCGTCTATGTTGATCCGAAGCTCACATGGCTTTCTACGAACAATTTAAAGCAGGCACTGAAAAACATCACCCGGTTTGCTCATCTACCCTTACGCCGGGGGAGCAGCGTGATAGTGACCATAGCTGCATCTGATGATAGGTCAGGCAAATTTCTTAGCGGGTCGGAAGCGTTTCAATCACCACCCTATTTTGCAACGTCTCAGCTTTCCTGGACATTAGAATGGACGGAGGTGGACAAGGCCAGGGACATTCTTGCTCGAGCCAAGAAACATCCAACTACCCTCTCGTTCAACCTCACCGAAATTGATGGGAGCGTCAAATGGCCACTCATCGAATGGTTATTTAAAGATGTTTCCAAAAGGGACGAAAAAGCTATTCAGAAAAAATCCCAAATCCTGGTCTTTTGGACAGCAAACGACGATGATCACTTCAGGGGTTCACTGGGTGTGGCAAAAGACCGAGAACGTATGGGGAGGTCTGGGGAGCCGGGAGAAATTGGAATCATGACGGATGCTCCCCACCGATTGGCTTATTGGTTGGCAACGCAGAGAAAATACAAGTAGGCGCCGCACTGTCGCCCTCTCATCAGCTACCTCGACTCCAGTACTCTCCCCCTTCCGTTCAACCCATGACTCCTTGCTTTGCATAGGTGCGTGTGGTATGAGAAATGGAACACCCGTTAGCGCTTCCACAATTGTGGCCGGTGATCAGGAACTAAACAACACGTAAGGGCCGGAAGGAGGAGATATAAAACATGGCACTCTTTGGTATATATGCAAGCCACACAACTGAGTCGTGTCCGTTGAATAACATCAATACGGCGAAAGGTCTTTTACAGCTCACAGCATCCGACGTCGAATCACTGACAAAAAAATACAAAATCAACACAATTCTTGGCCAATACCATTCAGCGCTCGAACACACATTTATCTGGATCGTTGACGCCGAAAACCCTCATTTAATCCAACAATTTTGTCTCGCCGCAAAGATCGCATCCTTCAACAAAATCACAATCGTCCCCTTGATAACATTCAACGAGGCGCTTGAGGAAGTCAAAAGAATCCATTCACTCTAAAAATTCTTCCTCCTTTCTCGGCATCCTGCTGCCTCACATGTAATGGTATTCCCGGACGTCCTTCGTGCGAGGGTCACTTTCCCCCACGAGAACGGCAACCGGCCACCCCCTAATGTGGAGGACCCTTGTGATGCGAACATATCGGATGCACATTATGACAGGTGCGCTGACCGCTGTGCTGCTGGTGCTTGCGACGGGTGCCACGCTTGCCCAGGCGTTCGAATTACAGTGGCTCGGACACGCTGCCTACAAGATCACTACGCCAGGTGGCAAGGTGATCCTCGTGGACC
Organism: Candidatus Methylomirabilis sp.; assembly: GCA_012974305.1. Lineage (GTDB taxonomy): Bacteria > Methylomirabilota > Methylomirabilia > Methylomirabilales > CSP1-5 > CSP1-5. The sequence goes on from JAAXQN010000264.1 coordinate 29,800, forward strand.
CTTTCATTACCAAGAATCCGAAGACGCCCCAAGCACTCAAGGATCTAAACAAGCTTGACAAGGTGGACCTTATCCTCGTCACCCACGGGCACGGTGACCATGTGGGCGATACGGCTGCGATCGCAAAGATGAAGGGAGCCAGGGTGGGCATGAATGCCGACATGGGACACACCTTTGCGTCCCTCGGCTGGGTACCGTATACACAATTGCTTCGATTCAACAAAGGCGGACCGGTCTCGCCGCTCGGCCCCGAGATCAAGATCACCATGGTACGGGCCGAGCACAGCTCGGAAATCCGTCACGTGGACCCCACCACAAAAAAAATAACGATGTACCCGGGGGGAGAGCCCTGCGGTTACATCATCGAGCTAGAGAATGGCTTCAAGATCTACCATGCAGGCGACACCGGCATCTTCGCCGACATGAAATTCATCGGCGAGTATTACAGGCCGGATCTGGCCCTACTTCCCATCGGGGGGCATTTCACCATGGATCCGGCCGACGCCGCATACGCAGTCCGAAATCTCCTGAAAACAAAAACAGTCATTCCCATGCATTACGGAACCACCAAACTCCTCAAGGGAACACCTACTGCATTCAAAGAAGCACTCGCGGGCTCCTCAACGCGGGTCATCGTAAGGAAAACATGTGAAATTAGGGCCATTACCACCACGGGCTCTGGGCCTTCCCTGATTTGGCATGGAGCCTGCCTTGTCTTGTGCTCACCGATAGACTTCGCCGTGAATCAGAAACGAAATCCCTTATCGACACCAACGGGGCTGAGGAGGATCTCGCTATGGCACTTTGGAAGGAATACCCGCGGAAAGAACAACTTTCGGTGGAGACCGACCATTCCGAGGAGACCCCGTCGCGTCCCGAGCTCCGCTACCGCGTGGAGGAACGCTCGCAGTCAACGGAATCCTTCATTGGTGCCGGGCTGACCTTCGAGGGGAAAATCCAGGGAGCAGGCCATTTACGGCTTGCCGGCCGCTTCGAGGGAACCGTTCAGGTGGATGGTGATTTGAACATCGAGCCTGGCGCTCACATCTCCGGAGAGCTGCAGGCCGACACCGTCCGCGTGGGAGGGGAGATCCACGGGAACATCCATGCGTCATCCCAGGTGCAGCTCATGCAGTCCGGGACGCTGATCGGAGATCTCCAAGCCGGGTCCTTGACGGTGGCAGCGGGGTCGCGCATGCGGGGAAAGGTCGAATTCGGGTGGGATGAGCGAGGACCGAGCCAGTATGGCATCAGCGAGGAAGGCGAGGCCGGGTGATGACCGCAACATGGCGCTCCCCGCCCGGGGAGACCCGGACCTGCCCTCACTGTGAGGCGAAGATCCTCAGCAGTGCACCGATATGTCCTGCCTGCCACCGCCACCTGCACTTCGACGCGGTCAGAACCGATCGTCCGGTCGCCCCTACCCTTTGCCCACTGCACGTTGAGGGCACCATCCAGCATCCGGGTACTGGTGAGCCGTGGGAATATGCCATCGTCGTCCAGATCCACGACGACCAAGGGGAGACGATCTCCCGCCACGTGATGGGCGCCGGGGCCCTCCCCCCCGTAGCAAGCCGAACCTTCACCGTGCGGGTGGAGGTCTTTGCCCCCCAGAAGTCCGCCGTCTGACAGGTGGGGTGACATTCGACCCTCGCGTTACTATATTCTTATTGGAGGAGTGGTGTTCCTCCTCGCCTCTCGTTTCCCCCTCCTGCGTCACAGAGCGAGGAGACGAACACGAACCTCGGAGGCCTTTCATGGTAGTTTCTGTCAAGGACGATCCCTTTGTCCAGACCCGCAAGGGAATGGTGGAGCAGCAGCTCAAGGCTGAGGGGATCACTGACCCGCTGGTTTTAACGGCGATGGAGCAGATCCCTCGCCATCTCTTCATCCCCGAGCCTTGGCGTTATGAATCCTATGACAATTGTGCGGTCCCCATTGGAGAAGGCCAGACCATCTCGCAACCGTTCATGGTGGCCGTGATGACCCAGGCCCTCAATCTTCGGGGGGGCGAGAAGATCCTGGAGATCGGGACAGGTTCGGGCTACCAGGCGGCTATACTCGGGTGGCTCGCTAAGGAGGTCTATACCGTCGAGCGGATCGAGCCCCTGGTCGAGAGAGCGAGGATTGTCCTTCATACCCTGGGCTTCGACAATGTCCACGTGAGACTTGGAGACGGGACCCTGGGGCTGCCCGAGGAGGCCCCCTTTGATCGGATCCTCATTACCGCTGGCGCTCCCGCTATCCCCCCTGCGTTGATGGAACAACTTGCCTGGGGAGGAATCTTAGTGGCCCCCATCGGCGACCATTGGATGCAGGAGCTCACGATCGTTGCCAAGGAAGAGGGGGGACTCAGAGTGAAACGGGGGGTGGCCTGTGTTTTTGTCCCCTTGATGGGCCAAGGGGGTTGGAGGCCGGGACCCCCGACCGGTCAAGAGGGTCCCTAGCCCGCATCCGGCACAATCCACGACGCACCAAGTAGTCGGCCGCCTGTCCAGGCGGAACGCCGTCCGAGAGGGCGTGTTGCTTTCTTTGACCTGCCCGCTAGCAGGCAGACTATCCACCTTATCTCCGAGCCATCCTATTTTGGTTGCAGGAATCGGATTCTTCCTCATAATGAGGG
>JAAXQN010000117.1 GCA_012974305.1 Candidatus Methylomirabilis sp.
CGTATCGACCACCGTTGGTTATACCGGCGGTCACAAAAAAAATCCGACATACCAGGAAGTTTCAGCGGGTGGGACCGGGCATGCCGAGGCAGTGCAGGTTGTCTACGATCCGAAAAAAGTTAGCTACGAAAAATTGCTAGAGGTCTTCTGGGTCAACATCGATCCACTGACAAAGGACAGGCAATTCTGTGACTGGGGCAGTCAGTATCGTGCAGCGATATTCTTCCACGACGAAAACCAGAGACGCCTGGCAGAGCAGTCTAAGAAGGCGTTTGAAGACTCGAAGCGATTTAAGCAGCCCATCGTCACTGAGATTACACAGGCCTCGAAGTTCTACCGCGCCGAGGATTATCACCAAAATTATTACCGGACACATCCCTTTCGGTATAAGTTGTACCGCTACGGCTGCGGTCGGGATCACCGCCTCGAAGAACTCTGGGGCAAGACCAAATAACGACTCATTCAACCGCCTATGCTAAGTGGCCCCCCTTTTCCAAAGCTGCGCACTCCAGCCTATCGTGCAGGCGAAAAAAGTCCTTAAGAGAGACCGCAACCCACGGTCGGGGACCCATTGGCCTTTTTCCTGAGCTTCGCTCCATCCCCCTTGCCTTTCCTTTTCCCACAGGCACTTCGCCCGAGAGACGGGGAGGGTAGGGAAGTATCCATAGGCAAATAAATCCTTTACAAATATGTACTTAGTGAAACTTCCTTCGGTTTGGTCTAAAGATTGCATCATAAGTCCTTGTCGGTGCAGTGAAAGATTTCAGAGGACTCTAAGGAGTGAAGAGCAAAGAGGAAATGGGGTCCACGAAGGTAGCGATGGAAGAGCAGGCCTTGGAGAATGTGGATGCATCCGCCGTGGCGGATCTGTTGGAAAATTTCTGGCGGGATGTCCTCTCCAATGATCGATTCTACAACATCTGGTCCGGCGCGGGGCGGATCTTTCTGACGATCCACGATAGCGGCAAATGGATTGCTAAGGCCGACTGGAGCATGGAGGAGGTGGACAGCGCCCTCAGCGCGCTACGGCGAGAGATCATGGCTGACGTCGAGCCCTCCCTCATGGGTGAACCTGAAAAACCCCATCGTTCTCGCCGATCTGGGGGCAGGTAAACTCCCCACCTCACTTTTCCCTGAAGAATCGATCCTCCGAGCGCTCTTCACTTCCCTGGTCTAATAATGAGGTGGCAGCAGCCTTCCTGTCCGGGCTTCCATGTTTCTGCGGAAAACGTGAAGCCCGCCCCCTCAAAGGTCCCGTAATCCACGCTCGAGGCGATTTCAGTCATTTTGGCGACTTCCTCCGCCCTCAGTCCCGCCTCTTGCCATGCCTCTTTCAGAGGACACCGGTGAAATTTGATCTCAACGCATCCGGCGTCAGAACGCAGCACTTCCGGTTCGAACATTCTCCCTTCGTCAGGGATTGAATCTAGGAAGGCGGCTTTGAGGCCCTCCAGGTCAGACGGGGCATGTTTTGCAAATTGCTGACCGATCTGGTGGCCCCTTTTGTTAATTGCCCGCTTCATGATTTTGACGGCTCTTTCTTCGCCAATCTCTTTCTGTAACTCAGCAAAGATGTGATAGTACATCAAGGCGCGGTTTTTGAAGGAAGCATAGAGCTGCTTCCGGAGATCCTGTTCAGCCATTTCCCCTTCCTCCTTTTGCTGATAAATCGAAACTAAATATGCTTTTATTCTAATGAGATGCGCCACAAGAATCCAGAGCGTTCTATCAAGTCGCTGGTTGACTGGAGCTCGTTCCCTGGGGTAGGTTTGTCGCAAAAAAGTGACGGCGCGGGTAGCGCATGGACGCGGGGGAGGAAGTGATGAACGAGCTGACGCTTGACAAGCTAGTACGACGGCTGGACCAGGTGGAGCGTGACAATCGGCGCTTGAGATTGACCGGAGCTCTCGCACTAGCCGTGATCGCCGGTGTTGTGCTGATGGGACAAGGCACACCTCGCAAGGTGCCAAAAATGGTCGAGGCGGAGAAGTTTGTCGTGCGGGATACGGATGGAAAGAGTCTTGCGGAGTTGGGTTCGATACGGGGTTCCTCATTTCTCCACCTCACCGACAGAAGTGGGAGCGGCAGCGTGTCCATAAGTGTGGTTGATGACGGGCCGAGGAAACTGCAAATGTGGGACAAGCATGGGCCCAGGGCTGAAATGATCGTACAGACCGATGGCGAGTCGGGGCTTCGCATTATGGACAAGAAGGGGGTGTATCGGATTTCGCTGGACGTGCAGTCCGACGGTCTGCCAATCATGCGCGTTGCCGACAGGAACAGCAAGACGCGCGCCGAGCTGCTCCTTGCCGCGAATGATACTCCTGCCCTCAGCTTCTATGAACGCGACAAGGGCCGCAAATTCATTGCCGGGATGGGAGTGGCAAAAGACGGTTCTGTGATGCTAACGATTGCTGACAGGGATCAAAAAAGCAGTGCCGAACTGAGAGTGCCGCGTGGTGGATTCCCTCACTTGCGCTTCATCGGCAAGGATAGAAAGATACTCTGGAGCACACCTACACTCGGTCGATTATCCAAACCGCGGTAATGAACTTTCCACAGACGTAGTCTACTCACTCTTGCCAAAGTCACAGCACGATATTTGGGTTTTCGTTCGGGGCTAAGGCGGGGTGCCGAAGGGGGAGGTCAAGATGGTTTGAAATGCGTCGAAGTGCTCAATGATCTTGGGGAGCAGGTCCAACCACGATCTTCCGGTCTCCTCAGCAATTTTGAGGCCGACCGCGTACCACCCTGGCTCGTTTTGCTCCTGCTCACACCACTCGACCTCGACGTTCAAAGAAACGGCTTCCTCTGTCACACCGGGGTATTTCAAGGAAAGGGTCAGAACGATTCCCGAGAAAAATTTCTCGGAGGCTCGCACTCGCAGCCCGCCCTTGCTGATTTCCGTTAAGCTGACGGGAACGGGAGAGTACCCCTCCCTGTGCAGTGTCACCGAGACGCCCAGTAGATCTAGATGATTCAGGTGGTACCGTTCCTCCTGCCGCCAGTCTAAAGGAGCGAGACCGCCGTAGGCCTTGGCCCCCGATGCGAGGAGAGCGACAACAACCGCGACCTGTTCCTTAATTCGTTCCAGCTCCGTGAGGTCGGCCTTGGCCTTTTTCTGGTCAGGCGACAATTGGGAGTCCTCGGACTCGGCGCGCAGGGCGAGAAACTTTGAGGTTGCCTCCAGATCTCCCTTCTCGGCGAGGTATTGCTCGGCTTCTGACTCAAACACCTCGATCTTGGTCATATCACCATCGGAGAGGGCCCCTTGGTAGTCGGCCACGAGTGCAGAGGCGGATTGCTCCACCCAGCGGTGGACCATCTTATCCTTCATGGATAACTGTTCGATGATCTGGTAGACCTTGCGGAGCGCCTCGCGCGCCTGTTCAACTAAATCCTGCCGGGCGGGGTGGAGGATAGCTTTCAGTTCTTGTTCCTTGTGGGTGACTTTCGTGCGAAAGGTTTGAAGCACCTCTCTTGTCTCATGGACGAGGCGCTCCTGTTGCTCTTTGATCTTGGCCGTGGCCCCGGCCGCAGAGAGTCCCTCCTCGGTAATGACCGAGCGCGCCCCTGCAATGAACTGCTCAAAGAGCTGGAGGCTCTGTCGGCCCAATGTTCTGATGTCGTCCACGGATACTGCCTCCGTCAGGGCCTAAAGTGCTAACAGTCGAGGGTTGCAATGCCTATGCCAAGCTGCCGTGGTTGGGAACCCTTGGGGAAGGTATCGAACCGGGTCGAGTCTTTCGTTGACCGGGTGTCCTCCATCGGAATACGCTTGTCACGTTACAGCCCTCCGCGTCCTGGCCTGGAGACGATGAAAAGGAGGCGCTGGTCGCGTTGAACGACCAGGGGAACCCGGCGGCTTCTAAGATTAATTCTTATTGGGCGCTCACTTGAGACCCCTTGTTCGGTGGGGGATACTCAGGGCCTCTAGCAAGCACCTAGACACCCTCTAGGCCGAAGCACGCCCCGGGAGGGAAGACCGTTGATTGTGAAACTGAAAGCTCAATCGATTAAGTCATGCATTGGCGGTTTAGCACAAATAGAAAAGGAGTGGTTCAGAGTCTTGGTCGTAAAGTCCGTGACGTGTTAATACCCGGTGTGCCCGTCCCGATATGAACTTTTCCAAGCCAGCATTCCAAAAACGCCCATCCTAGCCCAGCACTGGCACAACGGTTGCGGCGCCCTCTCGGAGCCAATACAGCCCGAGAGGGCGTCCGTTTTTACTCAGGGTAAGGAAGGCAGATGCAAATGGGCGTAAATCCAGCGCAAGCGCAAGGGGATCCAGGGAGGCTGGAAAGGGCAGTGAATCGTATTGTCATAGTTTTACTGGCGATATTTGTACTTGGGTTTCTCAGCGTTCCACACATGAGGGCATTAGAAGCGCGTAAGGAAGGAATGAAGTTGGTCAAGTTGCTCGAGGATTACAAAATCGAGCATGGAACGTATCCGAAAGCCTTGGAAGCGTTAGGTATCGAAGTCAAATATGGCAGTGAGGGTGCGCGTGGAATCCGGTATCGTACGTATAACGACAACACGGAGTTCAGCCTGGCATGCTTCGGCAGGGTACCACTCACGTTTCTTGAAGTCAGGGATGTGTATAGCTCGGAATCAGAGGATTGGAGGACGATCCGCGATTAAGCTTTTCGCCGATGGCTGCACGATGCGAGAGACCGTAAGATGCTCACAAAAAAGGAAGAACACTTCCTGCAACGTGCGTCATCGAGACACCGCTATGCGATCGTTACCGGGTTCGCTCTATGTTTCGCCGGGGGACTCTACGGCATCTGGGGTGTTCAGCAACTGGACTCAGAGCATGCTCCTCAGCCACACGAGGCCTTTGACCGTCCAATTGCGAGGTTGGCACTCCTTATTGTCGGTTACCAAGAGCGGCTGAGTCAGCTTGAGCCACAAACCGAACGTGAAGAGACCCTTCTCACACATCTCAAAGCCCAAACAGACACAACGGTTCGTTTGATACTCATGCTTTTTCGATTCCTGTTCGCCAGCATGGTGATGACGGCGGGAGTAGTCTTTCTCGCCGTCGGTTTTACGCAAAAACAATTTCTGGACATTATGGAAAAGCTGCGGAAGACCCCTGAGCCCACCTTTGGCACACCCGTTGCAACGCAACATGGAAGGCATGATGGCTAGAAGGGTTCTTTGCTTGAAGGCTTTGGATAGGATAAGATGACCAACCGGTGCCGGGATCTCAGTCCCAAGATGGGGAAGATGGGGGAACCGGCGAGACTGAGAATGTCATGGGGGGACATATGAGCGTCCGATTGCAACGTAAGATTTCTGTCTGGGTGATAATGGCGGCGATTGCTGCTGCCGTCCTGGCATGTCCCGGTGCAAGCCAAGCAGGGGTGGAGGAAGATATTGCTGCCCTGCGAAAGGAGCTGGCTGAAGTTAAGAAAGAGCTTGCGGAAATCAAAAGTATGCTCCAACGCGCACGCCGGCCTCGAAAACCAGTGAGGGGTCCTGCCAAGGTGGGCGTCGCCGGGAAGCCGAGTCAAGGCTCACAAAATGCTCCTGTCACGATGGTCGAGTTCTCGGATTACCAGTGCCCGTATTGTAAACGCTACATCTCAACGGTATTCCCTACCATCAAAAAAGATTACATCGACACTGGCAAGGTGAAATACGTGTTCCGCGACTTTCCCATTCCCACCCTGCATCCTCAGGCGATAAAGGCTCATGAGGCAGCCCATTGTGCAGGGGAACAGAATCAGTACTGGGAAATGCATGACATCCTCTTTGAGAACTCGAAGGATTTCTCTCTCGCGGCGCTGGAACGCTACGCCCAGGACGTCGGACTCAACTCTGATAAATTCAATGATTGCCTGCAAACCGGCAGATACGCCCGCAGGGTAGAGAAAGAAATAAGCGATGGTAGGAAGGTGGGGGTGAGCGGAACGCCGTCATTCGTCATCGGCCCAAGCGGATCGGGGGAAACGATCACCGGTGCGGTCGTTATCGGGGCCCAGCCTCCTGCCACGTTCAAGCAAGTGATCGAGAATGCATTAAAAGGTACGAGTAAGTCTGACTCCAAATAAGCCCGCTATTCCTCGAGGAGGGCGGGCCTCTCACTGCGCGCGGCTCACACTCGCTCTAGGCTGCTCCCTACTTTACTTCGGGCCTTCCTTTCGGGTGATGGAGTGGAACACCTTAGAGGCTGCACCGGTGGCGGAATGATACTCCCACAGCCTCAGCAATGAGGGACCCGGCAACGAAACCACTCCATGCACCCACCAACATCCCTAGGACGGAACCCAACTCGCCGATCCACCCGCCGACCCAGCTTCCGACGATGTGCCCCAGCAAGATGAGAAGCGTCGTCAGACACCCCATTGCGATCGTGAGTATCACCCCGCGGCCCGGCGAGCGCCACCCCCACAGCGTCACGTCCTCTTTGACGTTCATGAGACGCTCTCGGAGTTGCGGCATCGGATCCTCCATTCAGTGAAACCCCTTTCCCAATCAGCATAAGCAGTGATACAATGGCCGTCAATGGGAATTGGTATTTTGTCTTCCACCATTGACACCCTTGATCCGGCTGAGCATACTTGAGGGCTGAAGGACGTGGCGGTGAACGTGTGTCCCAGTAGCCGGGCAATCAACCTCATGGCAAGGAGAGAGGAAGCGTGACAAAGCGCACCCACATTGGCAATGTCACCACCGCGGGGATTTTCATCTCGATATGTGTTGCTTTGTTGGTGACGTCAGTCGTCTCTGCCCAAAGGGGCCGGAACGTTATAATGCTTGGTTTGATCCAGCGGATCGATCGACAGTCCAGGGAGATCACTCTCTGGGAGTACCAGATTGGCGACTCGACGTGGACTCTCCAGGTCCCTGGTACGGAGAATATGCGTAAGCTACAGGTAGGCGATTATGTTCAGGTGATGGCCGATTCAAGCAGGCGGGTGGCCTTACGCATCCGAAAACTGCCACCGCCGGAGAAAGATGATCGCTACCAAGAAGCGATCCGTCGGCTTGAGGCGGAGACGGGCAAGCCTGCACAATAACTCCGGCTGCATGAACACAAGACAAATCATTATCTC
>JAAXQN010000277.1 GCA_012974305.1 Candidatus Methylomirabilis sp.
AGAGCAACTGCCTTCTAAGCAGTGGGACGGAGGTTCGAATCCTCTCAGGCGCGCCAGTCCAGCGGGTTCATGGTTCAGAGTTCATAGTTCAGGATGGCCCGGCACTACTTTATTTTTCTCTGAACCCTGAACCATAAGCCATGAACCAGAATGGGCCGCTAGCTCAGCTTGGTAGAGCAGCTGACTCTTAATCAGCGGGTCGCAGGTTCGAGTCCTGCGCGGCCCACCAACCTTTTCCACTCGTTGCGTCCCTCCAAAAGTTCCAGGATCCCCCGGATTGTACCTACATCGTAAGCGTCACCTCCCTCACCAACACGCCCGATGCATCTGTGGAAGAGTCTTGAACACCATGTCTCGGGCGTAGACCACTGCGTCCGAGGGACCGCGGTGAGGGACAACTTCAAGATGGCGGAAATGCAACCCTCGCGGTGGCGTGCTGCGGCGGGTTTTTCTGTGTGGAGTTCCTGAAAGATTGGAACCATACCGATCCACCGAGTTGTCGTGAGATGCGGAGGAATTCCAGGGTACTCGCAAGCGGTTCATAGATCATTCAAGGCGAGTGGAAGGATTTAGAGTTTTAGTGGCCCTCACGGCCCTCCACCATCCCACCCCCCGTGTGCCCGTGAGATTTGGATGAGGACCCTCAGTGCCTCCTCAGTCTGAGGGCTGAGGTCGAGGAATTCCACCCGCGTCTGATAGCACAGACCCTCTCCTGGGTGGTTGCGGATTACCCGACTCTGTAACAGTCGACACCGGATGGTTGACAGGTTGCCGCTAGCCTCCAGCTGTAGAAAGCCGGGGCTGTGCGGTTGAAACATGCCGTGGTGCTCTACGAGGGCTCCTCTCAGGGTGAGGTCAAGCACGTCCGCCATCTGGAGGGTTGGGATTCCCCCCCTGATCCCAGAGAGACGAAACCTTGGAGTCTTCTGCATCTGACGATTCTTACGCACATCTCGTGTGCGAGTTGCTTTCTTCATAGCCTTGACATCCTGAAGTCTCCGCGTACCCTTCGGTCGATGAAGGGACCCCTGATCGGATGGCCCGTGGCCATGCTGTGAACGAAACGATGTCCCTTTTTTGTGCAGAGTCCGGACCATATTATGCAGATAGGGTGCCAGCTGTTCGTCGGTTCCCTTCCCGGGCAGGTACAAAAATCGTCACAGGGGAACGGGACCCTACGTCAGGATGTCTTGAGCTCTACCCCAAGCCCTTGGCACATAGGTGGCTAGGATGATCTGTCCGCGAAGGATTTTTCATTCGCAGGAGAGGCTGGACCGCTCCGTCCCTAGACCCATGACCCCCCGGGGAGGTGCCGCTGATCGGTGGCCTCAAGGAAATTTGGCCCCAAATTTGCTACATGGAAGGTCGGACTAGGTGTGCACCACCTGGCGTTTGGCCGCGATCAATCACAAACTCGTGAGAGGCCTGGGAAGTCCCGGCCCTTGGAGGAGGTCACATGGCCCCGGAAATTGAAAACGCTCTTCCTCCTCAATGGAGACTGCTCTTCCAGATCGTGACCCTACCCGTGTCCTGGATCCCAGCCGTTCAGGCGATGATCTTAGGGTTCATCTGGGATTACTCCTCCTCCCCGGAGGCCGCCCTGAAATTCATGCTTTTCCTCCTCCCGGCCTTGCACGTCATTGCCGGCATGTGGTGTACGATGGCCGCCGTCTACACCTTGCCGTTTCGCGGGGGGCGGAACCAGTTTGTCGCGGTGGTGCTCAGCACCTGGTGGGATGGCGGTCGCGCGATCGGCATGTACTGGGCTGGAATCATCCGAGCCGTGTTTGTGACAGCGGGGTTTGTGTGGGGGTTCATCCGCATTCTGGCCGCTGGCGTGTACCTCGGCATCGTTGAACTCATCACGCTCCCCTTTTCCCTCCTCAAACAGGTCACCAAGAAGACGTTGCGGCCGGGCATTCCCTGGATCGCCGTCACCCTCACCGTCGCTTGGTGTATCCTCGAGGGGGGGATTTTCAGCGTCACCCTGTACCCCACCGTCTCTGATATCACCACCGACCTCATGGGGGGTGGGGGGGGGCCCTACCTGCAACCGGTTCTCTTCGTCTTCCTCGTCCTGCTCATCGCTGGCAGTTTCGCCGCTCTGCAGGTCATGCTCGAGGCCATCCAACAGCGCAACTGGCCGGACATAGTCAAAACGGCCCTGGTGGAGGCGTTCGTCATGTTCTTTGAGGTCCTCTTCCTTTACCGTGAGTTGGTCGACGCCATAACCCCGGTGCTGGCCCGTCAAAGTGGTGGGCAGGTCCTGATCGGTCTCACGGGTGTGCTGCTCATCTCGGCGATGGCTTGGATGGGAATCCGCGGGATGACCTGGTTCCTCTTTGCGCGATACGGGACGCCGACCCTCACAGCCATCATCTCTGCTCAGGGCATCACGGAGGCGCACACAGAGGCGCATCCTGCCCCGGAGGCTGTTCTTTCGTGGACCAAGGAAATGGTTAGCCACGTGAAGAAAGACATTGGCTGGTTCCAGAGCGCCGGGATGCAGCTCTTGGAGGCCTACGTTCTCCCGCCGCTCCAGGTGCTCGCCGCCACCATCAATTTCTTCATGCTGCTGTTCGCCGGGCGGCACATGTTCAAGATGCCGCTCAAGAAGCTGCACACCTTCATGGAAACAGGCGAGTTGCTCAAGCTTGCGCGGGCTGAGGGTCACGCCTCTGGCCGGGCGAGTGAGTGATAGGGTAAGAGGAGGCCCCCATGGCACACCGGATGTACGTCCTACTTGTCGCTGCGCTGCTGCTGACACCCGGCTGCACATCCTCCGGAGAAGCGGAGCCCCGGCTCTCGCTCTTCATCGGGGTGGACGTCAGCGGATCCTTCTCCCGCACACCACAATTTCAGGATTCCCTCCGCTTTCTCTCGTACTACATCTATGGCCACCTGCACGGCACCGGGGGGACCGAGGAGGTGCGGGCCCTCTTCGTGGGCTCTCTCGGGGGGGATGTAGCGGACGAACCCAAGGCCTTACATCCCATCCAAGTGTTCGAGCGCAAGAGCGTCCCCGAGATCGAGGCCAAGTTAAAGAAGCTCTTCGGCACCAAGGGAAATTACCTGACGGACTTCAACGCCTTTTTCAAGCGAGTCTCGGAAGTCGTGCAAAAGCAGAACTTGCTTCTCGCCCCCCTTGCCATCGTCATCGTCACCGACGGCGTCCCCGAGGTTGCGGCCGTGAGAAAGGGAAAGGGGAAGGTCGAGAAGGCGAGCTATGAAGGGATTGACGTCTCGCCACTCGAGTTCCTGGCCCGGAACGTCACGATCCGGATCCTCTACCCATCCCCTATCGTTGCCGCGGCGTGGGAACGCGAGGTCCCCCGCCAGCGTCTCCGGATGTGGCCAGTGGAAGCAGAGATAATGCAGGGCTGGCACGAGCAGCTTGAGAAAAAGCCAAAGCTTGAGGACGAAAAGCGTTTCTGGAAATGGATCCAGGACATCGTGGATCGCCGGGTCCGTCGCCAGAGGATCCTATAGCGCTTCGCCCGTCGCGCGACCGCACACCGGACCGGCAAGATTCTCCCAATAACTCTTGGGCGGGGGTCCTTCCCAAGCAGGTGACCGCGAAGCACCCCCCTATCCCCTAGACCGCTCTCATCCTATTCTGTGTCCAACGGGATTGCAGGCGGTACAAGCGGCTTTCGGTTGGCCTGCCCGCGATTCTTCTTGTGAAAAATTCGAGAAAACTCGGTGAAGGCGAAAAGGTGGAAAACTTTGCAGGGGATATGTTCTTACCGCGCACTCGGGCCTTTACAGTAAGTAGGTGGATGCTGGGACTGACTCAACTCCACTTATTCGACCGCCTCCTGACAGGCAACGCAGAGGGTTGCGGTGGGGACGGCCTTCAACCGCTTCCAAGGGATTTGCTTTTCACACAGCCGACAGACACCGTAAGTCCCTCGCTGAAAGCTCTTCCAGGCCTGATCCAGGGCCTTGGCCCGGGATGTTAAGAGCTCATAGGCCCTGGTCTCTTGCTCTTTGAGGAGCTCCTGTTGGGCCTGCTCGGGCAGGTCTTCTGGATCACCGCCCGACACCTCGCTGTACGCCCAGAAACCATTCATCTTTCCGTCAGCCATCCTGATTAGTTGCGTTCGAACGGCCTCCCTCTCCTTCGTGATTTGCCGAGCCAGCGTCTTCTGCTTATCCATCTCCTCACTCCCTCCATTCGTGAGTGTCCAGAGTTCTGCAGGAGATCACTCAACCGATCGGGGCATTATCTGGGCAATGTTCGTGCCAGACATCTCCACCTTGAGAGGAACGCTGAGCAATTTGTTGTTATATCTAAGGACACTCTCAAGGCACGCTGCGTCCGGCTCCCCCCAAAACCGTCGGCTGGAGATCTCGGTCCTCCGGCAACTGTAGGCAGAATTTTCCACCTGGGGGCTCCATGCCTCTTCCCACATTGCTCCATGGAAGGCTCCATCAGCCGAACTGCGGATCATCCCCCCAAGGAGCGGGTCTGCCCTCCCGCACTCTTCACTGGCACGTTCCTTGCCTGCCTCCTGAGACGTTGGCCGCGACTTAGCCAGCGGCTGGCGGGGAGGAAGCGAGGTCCAAGGCAGATCGGGTTGCCGGACAAGCGGTCCATGCGGTTGCTCGGGGTCTGGATCTTCATAGAGATCCCCGGGGCGCTCGAAGCGGAGAAGAAAGGAGAAAAGATGCTTCGAAAAGTGAGGCGAATTTTCTTGACCCTTCTCATTGGTGTACTGGTCGGGGGATCCTCGACCGCGGCGAGCGCAGAGAAGGTAAAGGCCCCCTTCGACCCGGAAGGGAAACCCCTTCTGTATGTATCCTTCTTACCTCTCGTCACAGATAAGGGCAACTTTGTCCCGGTTCTGGTGGAGTTTTACAGGACTCCAGCCGGAGAAGTGGTTGTGGAATGGAACCCGTTTGAGACCCGTCGCTTGCAGGCAGTGGACCTCAGCCCAGCCGACCCGTGCGGGCCAATATGGATCAATAAGGCGCTCCTGACCAGGGAACGCCAGAGCGGGTGGAGGGGCTGGATCCTGCGGTCTGAACCCATCGAAAGAGATGAGTGGGGGTTGGAACCGAGCATATCGCCGAAGTGCAGAAAGCAACTCGCGAGCATTGAGTAGCACAGAAGAGGGAAGGGTAGGCTCTGGGAAGCCATGCACAAACCACTTTCGCCGAAGGGGGGAACCACCGACGATGCTGCTCCGAAATCTCCCTATTGATGAGCAACGCCTTCTGATCCGTGCCCAGCTTGCTGCCGATATCCCCGCCGTACCAGAACTGATCGCCTTTCTCCGGCGTCTCGGCGATCGACTCGGGATGCAGGTAGTTTCCGACCCGCTTGCCCTCGAAGTGGACCTGCCGGAAGACATGGGACGCGGCGTCCATGTGCACCTGAACTGGGCGGAGAGCGGGGCCGATATCTACACCTGGGAGAAATTCGGGTACCTCTCACTCTCCGTCCACACCTGTAAAGTCTTCAACGACTGGGAGGTAATCCGTGAGTTTGTCGACTGCTTCCGGGTGGTGGAGTATCAGCTGGGTTGGGCTGCCTGGGGTGAACCCCATTCGCCCTTTCGGAAGCCATCTAACCTCTGACCCAAATTTATGAGTCCAGCGGCCGTGGGAATGCTCGGATGGGAGGGCGAGAAGCGCCGTCCATTACGGCGGGAGCGGCACAGTGCGGTGGTTTCGGTGCCCCTCGCCGGTGTTGCATTGGATGGTTGGAGCTCAGGTCGTGAGAGGAGTAAGGAGCATGGCGCGCATCCTGGTCGTCGAGGATGATCCCGACAGTGCGGTGGTCATGCAGCGGATGTTGACCAAGGGTGGAGGGCACCAGGTCGAGGTGACGGAGGACGCGGCTCAGGTCGTGGCGCTCTGCCGGGCCGGTGCGGTGGACCTCGTTTTGATGGACGTCTCCCTCACCAACAGTCGCTGCCAGGGCAAACCGGTCGATGGTCTTCAGCTCACCCGAATGCTTAAGGGAGATGCCCAGACGGCGCAGCTGCCGGTCCTCTTGGTGACGGCCCATGCCATGCACGGGGACCGGGAGTCCTTCCTGAAGCAGAGTGGGGCTGACGGATACGTGGTGAAACCGATTGAGGATTACGAGACGTTGCTGGGAACGCTCAAGGGGTGCCTCTCTCGCAGTGGAGGACAGCCGACTCAATGGGGCAAAGGTGGACATGAACGCGGCACCGTCGAGAGTGGTGAAGGTCAACTGGACCAAATCGCTGATCGTATCCACAAAGTCTCAACGATCCCCCATCTCGCTCTGCAGATTGTCGAAGTGGTCCACAACCCACGATCCTCTGCAGCCGACCTCAAGACAGTTCTGGAGACCGACCATTCGTTGGCAGCCCGCCTGCTGGTCACGTTGAATTCGACGGCGTACGACCTGCCGGCCCCGGTGGATAGGCTGCTCGCAGCAGTCAGCTTCGTGGATCTTACCGAAGTCACGAATCTGGCGCTCACCGCATTGATCGGCGACATGTTCAAGAAGGACGTGGCGGTCGGCTCGTACAACCGCAATGGTGTGTGGCAGCATATGATCTGCGTCGGCTTGGGGGCCCGTTTGGTTGCTGCCCGTGCCGGAGTCGAAAATTTTGAGGAAGCATATCTCGCGGGTTTGCTCCATGACTTTGGAATCGTCCTCATAGAGAACTACCTGCATGAAGCGTTTGTCGAGATCGTCACAGGCGTATCGCCCAAACGGCCACTGTGGGAGGTCGAACAGGAATATCTGGGATTCGATCATACGCAGCTTGGGGCCCGGGTCGCCGAGCATTGGCGTTTGCCGGCCAGCACGCGAGCCGCGATACGCTATCACCACGATTCGGACCGGTGTGACGGTGGGGATAAGGTGATCGTCCAGGCTGTCGAGACGGCGAACTTCCTCTGTTCG
Organism: Candidatus Methylomirabilis sp.; assembly: GCA_012974305.1. Lineage (GTDB taxonomy): Bacteria > Methylomirabilota > Methylomirabilia > Methylomirabilales > CSP1-5 > CSP1-5. Next base: position 6,890 of record JAAXQN010000277.1, read on the forward strand.
GCAAAGGGGTTGAGTTCAGTCGGCACCCAGTACATCGGAACACCCAGCAAATCGACCTTGAGAGGTTTATCGATTACACGGGAGGGCTTCAGAGTCCTATGGGACGACCTTGACCACGAGTTAGTCAAGGTGCAGGCCCTCATCAACATCTGAGCATTGCGCCGTGATAGACATAGACATTGAGCAGCTCCTTGATGACATATACGGCTCGCAAGAGGTGCCGATCGGACTTCGTGACTGTCTCCGCGTCCTGGCAACCACGTTGGCGCCCTTAGGAGTGACAGACATCTGGCTCACGCGAATGGACGGGAGGCTTCTGGGTTCTTCACTCGAAAGTCCGCCTGATCTGAGAAGGTGGATCTGTGAAGACAACAAAGACCCACACCTGAAAGAGTCTGGGGGGACGCATCTGATCCGGGTCGCCGTAGGGTGCGAGGAGCGGGGCTGGGGGATGCTAATCACCCGATTCCGGGACCCATCACCACCTGAAACCATGGAGCAGAAGATGTTGAGTGTGCTCCCCTGGCTCAAGGCGGCCGGGGTGCTCGCGCTGCAGATCAGCGTTCAGGCGAAGGCCCTCCGTGAGACGGAAACCCGTCTCCAGCATCTCAGGCGACGAGACGACGCCTTCCAAATCAAGCATCGCAGAATGGTTGCTACGATCTTGGAGGAGCGGGACGCCCGACTGAGCGAGCAACGTACGTACCTCGAGCGTCTCCAGAAAGAGGTCGAGGATCGGACCCAGGAATTACGCGACCATGCCAAAGCGTTAGAATCGACTAACAGGGCGTTGGAGACAGCCAAGGAACAGGCTGAAGCGGCGAACCTTGCCAAGTCCGAGTTCCTCGCCAGCATGACCCATGAGCTACGCACTCCGCTAAATGGCCTGATGGGCTTTCTCCAGCTGGTCCTGAAGGGGTTGTGCGAGGGCCCGGATGAGGAGCGCCAGTGCGCCGAGCGAGCCATGGAGTCGGCCAGGCACCTCCTCACCCTTATCAACGACATTTTGGACCTTGCCAGGATCGAGGCGGGGAAGTTCCAGCTGGAGCTGACCGCCGTACCCCTTGCTCCGCTGCTCGAAGAAGTCTACCGACTTACCCAGGTTCAGGCCACTCAGAAGGAGATCCGGCTGCATGTCGAACCGGTGAAGGGGGTTACGGTATGGTCGGATGCGGATCGCCTCAGGCAGGTCTGGCTCAACCTCATCGACAATGCCCTGAAGTTTACACCCGCCGGGGGGGAGGTGACCATCCGGGCCACCCCCCAGACAGCCATGAGGCAGGTCCTCTGCGAGGTAGCCGACACCGGGATCGGCATCCCACAGGCCAAACAGCAGCTTATATTCGAGATGTTCACCCAGGCCGATGGGAGCACCACCCGCAAGCATGGAGGCACCGGGCTCGGCCTGGCCATCACCAAGCACTTGGTCGAGCTCATGGGGGGGCATATCGGGGTCGAGAGCGTGGAAGGGAAGGGGGCACGGTTTCTCTTCACCCTGCCCCTGCCGGCGCAGTGGGAGCGGAAGACCGGCGCGCGCCCTCGGCGTCCCGCCTCCGTCACCGGACCCACCAGTTGAGAGCGGACGAGGAGCGAGGCACATGGCGCGGATCTTGGTCGTAGAGGATGATCCAGACAGCGCGGTGGTGATGCAGCGAATGCTGACCAAGAGCGGGGGGCACCAGGTTGAGGTGACGGAGGATGCGGCCCGGGTCGTGGCGCTGTGCCGGGTCGGCACGGTGGATCTCGTCTTGATGGATGTCTCCCTAACCAACAGTCGCTACCAGGGCGAGCCGGTCGACGGCCTCCAGCTCACCCGGATGCTCAAGGGTGATCCCGAGACGGCGCATCTACCAGTCCTCCTGGTGACGGCCCATGCCATGCAGGGGGATAGGAACCGCTTCCTGCAGGAGAGCGGGGCTGACTGCTACGTCGTAAAACCGATCGAGGATTACGAAGGCTTCCTCCTGACCGTGAACGAACTGCTGGTTCCCCGACAGAACAAAGAGCCCAGGTCCGAGTGCCGAGTGGTGGTCTCCGCTGAAACCAGAGAGCCCGCAGAGCGAAGGGCGCTCTCTCATGCATTGAGGAAGCATCTTTTTTCTCTCAAGGGCTCCCTTGAGCTGGTCCTCCAGAAGCCCGACGAGCTTCAGCCTTCCATCGAAGAACTCGTCGCCATCGCGCTTCGGAATACGAATCGCCTGATGGACCTGAGCGAGGAGATCCTTGCAACCGTTGGAGCGCCAGCGGGGCAGCCGGTCGACGGCAGATGGGAAGAACTGGAGTCTGCCGAGTACGTGGCTAACCTCTTGGAGCCGCAGGAGTTACTCCCACACCTCGAGCAAATGGGTCAGGGCGGGAAGAAGGTTCTCGTCGCGGATGATGACTTGGACGTGGTGCGGGTGCTCAGAGGATTCCTCGAAGCCCGAGGCTACGAGGTTATCGAGGCGTTCGATGGGAGAGAAGCCCTGGAGCAGGCCGTGCAGGACAGGCCCGACCTCCTTCTTCTCGATCTCGACATGCCGCGGATGGACGGATATGAGGTACTCTTTCACTTGAGACGTAATGAAGAATTGAAACACATCCCGGTCGTCATCTTCAGCGGTTGTGACTGGGGGAGAGAGATGACTGCCAAAGTGCTCGGGGCGAAGGGGTATTTCAGAAAGCAGTCCAGATCAAAACGAGTCAAGGAGACATGTGATACCCAAGAAGTTACGGGTCGTGGATGACGTATCCGGTACCCTGGGTCGGATTGCCACGCAGAACACGGGTCACGGTCTCGCATGGTCACATCGAAGCCTTGCACTGACTATTCACTGATGAAAGACAGGAGGAACACGGCATGACGACCACGATGCAGAAAGTCATCCTCGTGGTCGAGGATCATCCCCAGAATCTCGAGCTCGTCACCGATCTTCTGGAGAGTGCTGGTTATCGGGTACTCACGGCTACGACCGCGGAAGAGGGATTGACGTTGTCCAGCACTCATCGCCCGGACTTGATTCTTATGGATGTCCGGCTCCCTGGGCTCGACGGCCTGGAGGCTACGAAGATACTCAAGGAGGATCCGGCTACTCGAGCAATCCCGGTTATCGCACTCACTGCCTATGCCATGCCTGAGGACCGGCTGCGGATCCGGGACGCGGGGTGTGAAGGGTATCTGACCAAACCCCTTAAGATTCCCCTTCTTCTTGAACAGATCGATTCGTACCTCGGTCACAGGACCTCAGGGGTCGGGTAAAAAAAGCTAAAGAGTATTCGCCCGCCTGCCGATAACCTATCGTGCATGTGCCCCCACCGTGTTTCCTCTGAAAGCGGAGAAGCCCTGTGAAGATGCCGGAGCATGATGACCCCCATGCCACCCCCCCCTCTACTGGGAAGGAGCCGGATCCCGTCCCCGCGAGCGGCGGTCCTCACGCCTCATGCGGCGCCTCGCCATGTTCAGATCAAGTAGATTTCTCACGAGAGTTGCGTCTTGCCCGCGCGGAGCTTACCCGGCAGCCGGAAATCCGCGAGGAGCTGGTGGCGGACCTCAAGCGGAGGTTGCAGGGAGGGGCCTTTAAGGTCGATGGGGAGAGGGTGGCGGAAAAGCTCCTTCAGGAGATCGACTTTGGCTGGCCCGGCGATCCCGCTCCCATCGGGGAAGATTAGTCGTGGATGAGAAACTGTTCGATGATCTGGCCCAGGTCCTCCACCAAGAGATGGATTGTTACGAGCGGCCCTTGGACCTCCTCCGGGAGGAGAAAGGGCTGCTGATTAAGGGGGATCTCGTGGCGTTGGGCGAGCAGGTGAAGCAGAAGGAACCCCTGGGTCTGGAGGTCAAGGTGCTGGAGGAGGCCCGCCTGGGGCTCATGCGTAAGATCGGTGCCTTGGTCGAGCTCCCGGAGCGAGAGCTGACCTGCTCCAAGCTGGCCGAACTGGTGCCCCCTTGCTGTACTCCTTAGTATCAGGCGCTCCTTGCCAGGTTCAAACAGCTCATCGGACAGGTGGCCACGGTCAACGAGCAAAACGGGTTGCTTCTCGAAAGCTCCTCGATCGGAGGTGCGGCCACCGTGATCCAGCCCGGCATTGTGGGCTTTCTCCGGTAAACGCGATCCCCGGTCTCTCGGTGATTCTTTGAGTCCCTGCTCCTCCTCCCCGTTCCCTCTACCGATGGTCCGTTCAATTTTCCTCTGCACCCCATGCCCCGATATATTCTCTGCTTTGGATCCGTAGCTCCCTGGCAATACAGCAGTCCACCCACGCGCCCAACGGAATAGGGATTGCATGCCCTTTGCCCCGAACTCCGGCGCGTGTGCATCACCGTTCAACCCGCATCGATCTAAAAAAGAGGGAGGACGTGATCGAGCGACCACCTTTTCTTGCTGCAGCAAGTTCGAGTATGATGAAAAACCCTATCGAGCATGACTCAGTCGGACGGGGGGATTAGTCTAGGGGGTGTAGGGGCTAAAGGCTATGTCCCTTGATATTTGGTTGCTTCTGCGAGGCTGATTTTGTCGATCAAATCCACGAAGACGCCTATTACCGGAAAGATCCTAATCGTAGAGGATAACCTGGACCTCCTGTCGCTGCTTCACCGGGTCCTCAGAGCGGAGGGCTATGAAGTGATTATGGCTGTCAGTGGGGAGGAGGCCTTGGGCAGGGCGGAGGAGCTCCCTGATCTGATCTTGATGGACATTCGCCTGCCCGGGGAGATTGACGGCCTCGAAGCGACCAGACGGCTGAAGGCGGACTCTCGGTTTACCCGAATCCCTATCGTCGGCATGACAGCCCAGCTGATGGAGGAAAAAGCAATTGCCGGCTTCAATGAATTGCTCTTCAAGCCCATCGAGGTGGACCACCTGATTGCCATAGTCGGACGTTGGATGGGGGAACGCCAACCGAAGAACTAACAGGGGGACGGAAACCGAAGCCGACGAGCCTAGTGTGACTCGTGGTCGCCGGACCTCTGAGGAGGCACTGGCCGAGCTCAAGCGTTGTGCCGGGATCCAATTCGACCCTGCCGTGATTCATCTGTTCTGCCAAATCGCCCAACACAGCCTTCCGGACTGAGCCGCTCCTATCTTCTTCGGGCAAAACGCCCTCGGGCGCCACGAACACCCGACGCCACGGATCTTCGCCCTCCTACGCGGACAGAGTCCGGGAGTCCCTCTTGGCATATCCGGGTACCGCCTTCAGCCAAATCAGGATGATTTCCTCCCGGGAAGATCTCAGAGGTATATCGCGATAGGCACGAAAAGGGGGACGGGCCTCGGGCTTGTAGAATGCGGGTTCGGGGTGCAAATGGGTGCTATGGGTATGGGTACAATGTCCTTGGCTTCACAGGCCATCGAGAACAGCTCGAGAAGCGGGATCTTCGGTGGTAACGATTGATTTTTGTTTGTACCGCCGTCAGGTGTGAGGCTGGCTTGCGTCTTGCAAACCACCTCCGGCTCCGAGCGAGACACGCGGGATCGCGCATCAAAAAAGGCAGAACCATGAGGGTCCCGGGCACAAGGCCATGAAGCCCCCATCCAGCCGCGAAGCCGAGGGGATCCCGTGGCAGCATCAAAGAGGGGCACGAGGGTCGCCGACTCAACCGAGCGGCGGCACCCTCTCGGGCGAGGGCCGATCCATAATCGGTCGCCCTCGTGGGGTCGTGACGCAGGCCTTAGTATGCCCGAGCGTGAACATGCCTTTCTCCATACGCTACAGCGCAATGCCGGGGGGGGTAGCGTCTCGTCTCCTCAGGCCAAACTGCGCCACGAGCTGGGTGCGTGTGCCCGGATTCTCTCCGGAATATTCCCGCTTGCATTCATACTTACCTTCCATCGCATCATCCCTATTTGGTTCCTCGTCTTCCTCACACCCTGCGGCCTCACCGCGGTTTGCGCCATGTCGCGGGGCCTGGACCTGTCTCTCAGGGCGGTGAAGTGCGTCGAGGATTTGTGATTGACGATCGTGAAACTCCCACGGGATTCAAGGTCATGAGGGAAACCCCGATCAGGGTCCTGTTGATCGAGGATGACGCCGGCGATGCTCACGTGATTCGGGAGACGTTGGCCGAGGTGACGACCGCTCCGATCGACGTGCAATGGGTTGATCGGCTCGTGACCGGACTCGAGCACCTCGCCACAGACGGGGTCGACGTAGTGCTACTGGATCTCTCGCTGCCGGATAGCCGGGGGCTGACGACACTCGTCAGAGCAAGTGCTCGAGCACCACAGGTGCCGATCATTGTGCTGACCACCTTGGACGACGAGGCGGTGGCCGTAAAGGCGGTCCGAGAGGGGGCTCAGGATTATCTGGTGAAGGGGGAGATCGACAGTAACCTGCTGGTGCGCGCCATGCGGTATGCCATCGAACGCAAACGTGCAGAGGCGGAACTACAAGGGTACGCCCGTGAGCTGGCTACGAAAACCAAACACCTGGATGCTCTAGCAACGTTGAGCTGCACGCTGAGTGGCTCTTTCGATCTCCAGCAGGTGTTAAACTTTGTGGTAGGCGCAACAGTCCGTCTCTTCGGCGTCAAGGTCGCTCGGCTCTGGCTCTGGGACGAGGCCACGAAGGTGCTCCACCTCGCGGCATCGGCGGGCGATCCGGATCTGGTGGCATATCATCGGCAGGTACTTCGGCCCGCTGAAGGGATGGAGGGGCTGGCCTTCGAACGCCGAGAGACCCTGGCAACGGGTGCGTCGGGGACCGACCCCCGATTCCTGCACCAGGACGGGGGCCACGAGAATGGGATCTGTGCCAAAGCAGCCGTCCCCGTATTGGTCGGCCAGTCGGCCGTGGGAGTCCTCACCGCTGCCCGACGGGACCCCCAACCCTTCGACCCAGACCAGCTCATTCTCCTCGGCTCTCTCGCCGCCCAGGCGGCCATTGCCATCGAAAACGCTCGCCTGTTGCAGGAAACCCAGAGGCGCCTGAAGCGGGAGCAAACCCTGACGCATGAGCTCAAGAGGATTGAGTCAGTAGCAGCACAGCTGACCTCTGACCCCGACCTCTCTCCCATCCTGCATCCCATCGTCAGTGCGGTGGCCCAGACATGCGGCACAGAGATGAGCGCTGTGCTCATTGTTGATGAGGAAAACAAAGAACTCGTCCGTGGCGCTACCATTGGCCTCCCGGATGAATATGTCCATGCTATCGCCTGCGTCCTTATTGGACCGACCGCTTACAGATATGAAGAGGTCATGGTCGAGAACACCAGGATCGACCCTGTGACGATCCCGTATCTAGATCTGTTAGAGCTATATGAAATCCGGGCGATCTGGTCCATTCCCCTCCGGGATAGTCGCGGTCGCATCCTTGGAACATTGGCGACGTGCTTTAACAAACCGTATCGACCCAGCCAGGAGCAGATCGAACTTGTCGAAATGTATGCGCGCCACGCGGCCATCGCTCTTGAGAATACCCGACTCTTCCAGGAGATCCGTTTGCAAAATCGGGGCTTGGTGGCGCTCAATCGGGTGGCCCAAACCGTGAACCGCTCCCTGAACCTGCACGAGATCCTGGAGGCCTCCCTCGATACAGTGCTGCAAGCGGTAGAGGTCGAGGCGGGCATAATCCGCCTCTGGGACGAGCGCGAGTTGGCCCTGGTCGTGGCCGCGCACCGGGGAATCAGGGCCGGGTATCTGGCCAGCATGCAACACGTCAGGGTTGGAGCCGGAGTTGCCGGGAAGACCTTCCAGCGAGGCGAGCCTGTCATCGTAGAGGACATCGAGCAGTATCCCCACCTCACAGACGTGACCGAGAGGGAAGGGGTCCGCTCCCTTGCCAGTATTCCGATCCGGTCCCGGGCGAGAGTGGTCGGCGTGATCAGCATTTTGAGTGACGGACCGCATCGATTCACTCCGACCCAGATCGATCTATTGACCGCCATCGGCAATCAGCTCGGGACTGCCTTTGAAAACGCCCGCCTCTTCGAGGAGAGCCTTCGGGGGAAAGATCGCCTCGCAACTCTGTTAGAGATCAACACGAAGATCGGCGCCACCACGCAGGTTGAGGAGCTGCTCCAGACCATCACGGAGGAGGCCGCCCGCCTCCTGGAGGCCGACGGGGCGGGATTTCGCCTACTGGAGGGAGATCGCCTGGTGATCCGGGCGGTTAGCGGGGTGGCTCGCCACGTGATGCTCCGCTCCGAGCTAAAGCTCGGGGAGAGTCTCAGTGGACGGGTCGCGGCAGAAAATCGGCCCCTCTGCCTGCACGATGCCAGTGTCCCTTCACCGTGGTTGGAGGAGCACAGAGTGGCCGCACTCCGACTCGGCGTCAGGAGTGTCATGCTCGTGCCCGTCCGGAGGGGTGATCGGGTCATCGGAGTCCTGGCCATCCAGAGCACGGCGAGCCGCTACTTCACCCAGGAAGACGTGGATCTGGCTATGGCCTTTGCGGACCAGGCGGCGATCGCCATTGAGAACGCCCGCCTCTTCCAGCAGATCGCGAAGGCCAAACGGGAGTGGGATGTCACCTTCGATACTATCGCCGATGGGATCGCCCTTTTAGATGAGCGGGGTACCGTGGTGCGGGCGAACAATGCATTCGGCACCTTATGGGAGGCCCCCCTCAAAGGGCTTATCGGCACTGCCTGGCACGACGTGGCCAAGCGGCTGGAGTTGGTGGCGCCCTGCCCTCACTGTGTGGCCTGGCAGACGAAGCAGCTGGCCTCGGCCGAAGCCCGCGTTCCTACGTCGAGTCGGATCCTTGCTTTGACTGCCTTCCCCATTCAGCCGTGGGAGGCTGTCCCGGCTGAGCTCACCGCCGGGACGATTCTCGTCATCCGGGACATTACGGTCGAGCGGCAGAGAGAACGGCTGGCCATGTTAGGACACCTGGCGGCGGGGGTGGCCCACGAGATCAACAACCCGTTGAGCGTCATTTTGGGATTCTCCCAGCTTCTCCTCAAGCGGGCGGATCCCCACAGCGAGACCTATCACGACCTCAAGCTCATTGAAAAGCAATCCCGGGCGTGCCGGCAGATCGTGGAAGACCTTCGTCATCTCGCCCGCCCGCTCCCTCTAAAGCGGGAGCTGGTCAATCTCAATCAACTCATCCAAGAGACTCTCGAACCCCTTGAACATAACCTGGCCTCTCTGAAGGTGCAGGTGAGACTGATTCCGGACCCCCACCTACCCCCGCTCTCGGCCGATCGAAGGCTCCTCGGCCAGGTGCTTCTTAACCTGACGACAAATGCAGCCGATGCCATGCCGGAGGGAGGCACCCTTACGATTACAAGCCAGGTGAAGCAGAAGGACATCGTAGAGGTCGCCGTAACAGACACGGGGGGCGGGGTCGCCCCGGAGCACCTGCGGTGGATCTTCGACCCCTTCGTGACGACGAAACCGGCCGGCAAGGGGATGGGGCTAGGGCTGTCGCTCACCGCCAGGATCGTTGAAGATCACGGGGGCCGCATCGAGGTCGAGAGCGAAGTCGGGTGGGGGAGCACCTTCCGTATCCTCCTCCCGCAGCTCGAGACCCCGGAGTCCAATATCCAGACTGTCGAACGGTAAACCTTTTTCCCGGCGAGGTGCAGAACATGAAGGCGCACATCCTAGTGGTGGATGATGAAAGGGACTTCCTCACCCTCGTCCAGGGGAGCCTGGGCTCCGACCGGTATGAGGTGTGGACGGCCAAGAATGGCGAGGAGGCCCTCAAGCGGATCAGGCAGACGCCCTTGGATCTGGTCCTGAGCGATCTGGTCATGCCGGGGATGAATGGCCTGAGCCTCCTGCAACGGATCAAGGAGATCAACGCTGAGCTCTCGGTCATCATGATCACAGGCTTCGGAACCATCGAGACGGCCGTGGAGGCCATGCGCCACGGGGCCTACGATTACCTCACCAAACCCTTTGAGCAGGACGAGCTCCAGATGCGGGTCGAGCGGGCCCTGGAACGGGTCCGGCTTCTGGATGAGCGACAGTATCTGCACCGGGACCGGATCGAGCGAGAGGGTTTGGAGCAGCTTATCGGTCGGAGTCCGGCCATGGTGAAGGTACGAGAGCTCATCCGGCAGGTCGCCCCGGCCTCCGCCCCTATCCTCATCACGGGGGAGAGCGGAACGGGGAAGGAGTTGGTCGCCCGTGCACTTCATCTGCTGAGCCCTCGACGGGAGCGTCGATTCGTCGCCATCAACTGTACGGCACTCCCGGAAGCCCTTTTGGAGAGCGAGCTATTCGGCTACGTCAAAGGCGCCTTCACGGGGGCCATCAAGGACAAGCGGGGGCTCGTGGAGGAGGCGGATGGTGGAACCCTTTTCCTCGATGAGATTGGCGATGTCAGCCCGGCCTTTCAGGGGAAGCTACTCCGCGTGCTCCAGGAAGGGGAATTTATGGCAGTGGGATCGACGAAGGTGAAGCAGGTAGACGCCTGGGTTGTTGCCGCCTCCAATCGGGATCTCCGGGCGATGGTAAATGCGGGGGAATTTCGTGAGGACCTCTTCTACCGGCTGAACGTGATCCCGATCGTGCTTCCCCCCTTACGGGACCTGAAAGAGGATATTCTCTTGCTGGCTGATCATTTCCTCAAGAAGCATTCCCAGCGCCTGGGGAGAGGGGTTTCATCGATTTCTCCTGACGCCCTGGCGTGGTTGGTCCAACATGACTGGCCGGGGAACGTTCGCGAGCTCGAGCACGTGATCGAACGGGGATTGATTCTCAGTCAAAAGGGGACCCTCACGCCGGAAGACATCTTACCCCCCGAGCTTCCTCAGGCTAGCGCTCAAATTTCAGATCTTGCCCTTCCCTATCGGCACGCACGCCAAACGGCCTTGGACGCATTCAATAAAAAGTATGTGGCTGCCGCGCTTCTCAGAACCCAGGGCAACGTCACGAAAGCCGCCGATGAATGCCGGCTCGAACGGCAGTCTTTTCAGCGGCTCATGAAGCGGGCCGGGGTTCACTCGAAGAAGTATCGCTAGGGTGCCAGCAAAAAGCTGGCACTTATCTGCATTACCCTCCCTCAGCAAAACTCGCGATCTTTGGCCATTTTCACTCCTTCACCTGTTACACCTGCCATCGAATTGATGACACCCTCTTGCTTCCCCCTCTTGGCGTAACAGACCGGTCGCACGGTAAACTCTTCAAGAATTGATCATTTGAGAAATCCCTCGCCGATGGCACGTTCCGTGCTTCGGAACATGGTCGTGGCTCAGGAGATATTAAGACAAGTTGACACGACAAGTTGACACGACAAGTTGGCAGGACAAGTTGGCAGAGAACGGCGCCAAAAGGAGATGGGCCTGAATGGAAAAAAGGAAGGAAGATCGAGAGAGTGTCCAAGCAGCACGCGTAGAAGTCAGGAAGGAGGCTGTCAGTCTGGGGGTGAGGTTGATCGGACTCGAGCCGACCATCGTTCACTATCGTGAAGAGACATCCCCCTTCAACGCGTTTCCTCAAAGGATCGTATCACCTTCTTCTTGGAGCTCCTGTTGCCGGACACGGATGGAAAGACTCGGCGGTTGGAGGCGGGAGAAGGACTGGTTCTCCAAAAAGCGGTGAGCGGTGGCATGGGCGGAAGACACGGATACCCGGGACATATCCGTTATCGGGCCGCCGGCGAGGGAGGTCAAACTTTCCCAGCCCGGCATGCCTTGCCGTCCTGCTTCTTCTCCCGTTCTTGGCCGTTCACTCGAATTGGGCTGGTAAATCAGGACGTACCGCTGTTGGCGGTGTGGCATGATCGTTGCCTCTTTCAGGGGGCCGGGGCGTCGAAGTCCGAAGAAAAACCGTGCACCTCGAATTTGTCACTGTCAGCGTTGCACCTACTTTGGGGCCGAACATTGATCATTAACGATCCTGCCACTCGCCCCGGGGACGCTGGTCGCCTTTCGTCCCATCGAAAAGAGGCCTGTTCTCTCTCCATGAGACGCGTCTTAGAGACGAGCCAGGAGTTGAACAGTGCCTCCCTCCGCGGGAGAAAAAAATGACGCCCAAGATGCTCTCCGTACGCCACAATCTCGTGGACCAGCGTGGGGGCCAGGGTGAACGGGAGGGGGCGAGTGTTTTGTCGGCCCTCGGAGAGATGGCGATTACCCTTGCCCACGAGATGCGGAACCTTTTAGGGAGTGTCGAGCTGTGTGCCGACATCCTGGCAGTCGAGCTGAAGGACGACATGCAGCGGCGGGATCTGGCCCAAACTCTCATCGAGGGGGTCTACGCCCTTAATGGCATCGTAACAAACCTGTTGACCTTTGCACATCCTTGTCGGCCCCGCTTTGCCCAAGTCGCCCTCCACGCCGTTCTCGACGAAGCCATCGTCTGCGGTGGATATGCCCTAAAGGAAAAGCGGATCACGCTGGTGAAAAAGTATGCTCCCGCCGACCCAGTGACCTGTGCTGACAGGGAGCTCCTCAAGCATGTGTTTCTGAACCTTATTTTGAACGCGGTCCAGGCAATGCCCGAGGGTCGGCACCTGACAATCTCCACCCGAGTGAGTGGTGGGAAATCAAGCACGAGAAGGACCGAGGTGCGTGTCGAAGATGCGGGGATGGGGATCCGACCAGAGCACCTAGATCGGATCTTTGAACCCTTCTTCACCACCAAGGCCCGGGGGACGGGGTTGGGTCTGGCCCTCGTTCGGCGGATTCTGGACCAGCACCGGGCGGCCATCCAGGTGGAAAGTGAGCTTGGCCGCGGGACGATATTTACGATCGTATTCCCCGATCCAACGAAGGTGATGAAAGTTCGATGAGACCTCTGGGCTCTTGACACTAGTCCCGGACGTTGAGGCGTACCCATCAGAGGTCAGATCCTGACACGGCATGAAACCGCAAGCGGTAGTTTCAGACAGGCCTAAAGGAGGAATCTAAGATGATACCTCACCAAGTCCTGGTGGTTGACGACGAGCCGTTGATGTGTCGATCCCTCTCGACGACGATCCAGCGTTTGGGCTACGAGGCCACCTCGGTCGGGAGCGGGAGGGAGGCCTTGCGCCAGCTTGAGCGGTCTCCAAGCCGGTTGATCTTTTCCGATATGCGGATGCCGGGAATGGACGGATTGGAATTCCTGAGGCGGGTGAAGGCCGTCCGGCCGGAGATCTTGGTCATCGTGATGACCGCCTATGGTTCGGTGGAGACCGCCATCCAAGCTATGAAGGAAGGGGCTACTGATTTCTTGATGAAGCCATTTTCAATGACCAAGGTGGAGGAGATCCTCGATCGTACCTTGGGCCCAGGTGGTCAGGGGGCGCTGGTGCGGCGGGAGGAAGGCCCCGTCCATTGGGTGGCGGGGGTCGTCAGCCGTGATCCCAAGGTCCAGGGAATCCTCATGATACTCGAGCGTGTGGCGGGGAGCTCTGCGACCGTGTTAATCCAGGGCGAGAGTGGGACAGGGAAAGAATTGGTGGCCCGGGCGATCCACTCTTGGAGTAAGCGCCCCGGTCATTTCGGTGTGGTGAACTGTGCCGCCATCCCGGAATCCCTCTTGGAATCTGAGCTCTTTGGCTTTGAGAAGGGGGCCTTCACAGGAGCCATTTCCCGCCGCGTTGGGAAGTTCGAGGCCGCCCATCGAGGCACCCTGCTCTTGGACGAGGCCGGGGAAACTCCCATGCCCCTTCAAGCCAAGCTCCTGCGCACCCTTCAGGAGGGGGAGGTTGATCGGGTCGGGGGGAACAGGCCGGTAAAGGTTGACGTGCGGGTGGTGGCCACCACCAACCGAAACCTCCAGGAGGAGGTTCGGGCAAGCCGCTTCCGGCAGGATCTCTATTTCCGCCTCAAAGTTGTGGCCGTAACGCTTCCTCCCTTGAGAGAACGCCCTGGCGACATCCCCATTCTCGTAGACCATTTCTTGGCGAAGTACTGCCGGGGCGGTCAGGTTCTGAAGGTCTCCAAGGCGGCAATGAGCAGGCTCGAGCGCTATTCGTGGCCAGGCAACATCCGCGAATTGGAGAACTGCCTCCATGCGGCGGTCCTGCTTACCCAGGGGGACACGATTCGGCCTGAGGGCCTTTCCCTCGACGAGAATACTCCCTCGATTGCGCCGGGCTCTTTCCGGGAAATGGAGAGGCAGCTCATCGTGGAGACCTTGGAGCGGGTAGGGGGGAATCGGACCCGAGCGGCCAAGCTGCTCGGGCTCTCGGTCAGGACCATCCGAAACAGGCTTCGTGAGTACCGGCGGGGCGTCGGGAAGCGGCGGTAGGGAAAGGGCAGACCCTCGGTTCTCACATGCGAAGAGCCACTGGAATCGCACGAGAAGGGAAGGAGGAGATCACGGCCCTCTGGCAGGGATATCGTCAGACCCAGAATCCCTGCCTGAAGGAGGCACTCATCAAGCGCTACGTTCACCTGGTACGATTTGTCGCCGGGCGGATGCGCATCTGTCTCCCCTCGCACCTCCGGATGGAGGAACTCGAAGGCGCGGGGATCGTGGGCCTCCTCCTGGCCGTCGACGGCTTTGATCCGAATTATGGGGTCGATTTCTCAACGTACGCCCAGCCCCGAATCAGGGGTGCCATCCTCGATGAGCTGCGAAAGCTGGATCCTCTGCCGCGTTCGGCCCGGCAAAAGGTGAAGGGGATCGAAAGGGCTTTAGTGGCTTTAGAGCAGCAGCTAGGCCGCCAGCCTGAGCATGAGGAGGTGGCCGCCTATCTCGGACTGAGTCTGGAAGCGTACTATGAGATGCTTGGCGAAGGGAACGGCTTCAGGGCGCTCTCCTTGGACAACCGGCGGACCGCCTGGGCTGAAGACGAGGCAGATTTAGTCCCCAATCCGATGGGGGATCCTGGGAGTGATGGTCTGCCACGGGACCTCCTGGTCAGGGAACGCCAAGCTCTGCTGGGGCAAATCATCGACACCCTCCCCTCGGATGAGAAGATGGTCATCGGGCTCTACTATCAGGAGGGTCTGACGATGAAGGAGGTCGGGGCGGTCTTGGATGTATCCGAATCCCGCGTGTCACAGCTCCACAGCTCGGCGGTTCTCCGGCTCCGGACGCGCCTTCGCCACCACGGGATCGGACGTCAGGATCTCATGTAAGGGCGATTGCCCCTCAGGGGTGAACCGCGGGGCGTCTGCTATCCTCGGCGCCCCGCGCCCGTTGGGGAGATGTCGAGCTCTGCGAACGGTTTCGGCAACGTCTCGGAGGAAGGGGTGTCCCACCCTTTGGGGAGACAGCCCCGATGCCTGGATGACAGGGCGTCGGGGGCGGACGTCTGATGGAGCCGCACGATTGGCGATCGACGGGGCGGCCGTGGACAGTGAGGCAAGCGGTATGCTTCGGGGGGATGGTCCCCCCGGGGGGGAAATAACCATGGTGGCGGATATCTCTTCGGAGGGTCCAGGGCAGATCCTCCCTTCCGAGAGAGTCCCCCTGGACCGCGAGTCGGGGGGCTCCCGTCGGGCCAGGCCCGCTCATGGCGAAGTGATCGCTCAGTTACAGCGTGAGAGGAACCTGTACGCCAAGACGCTGACTGAAATCTCCCGACGCTATGAGGAAAAGATCGAGGAGCTCACTCACATCCGTCGGACCTCAGATGTCCTCCGGGATGCATTGGACTTGGACAGCACATGTCGGGCCCTGGTGGAGAGTGTCCTGGAGCGGATCAGGGCAGAGGGATGCACGCTGATGCTCATGGACGATGCCTCCGGCTCGCTCGAGGTGAAAACCGCCGGGTGCTCAAGAGATGGGGGGGACACAGCTTCCGGAGACGAGCGTGACTTGTCTGTCACCTTCCCCTTCCAACAGGATGCAGTGCGTCGTGCCGTGTCCGAGAAGAGGCCGATCCTCGCCACGGATACGGGAGACGGGAAATTGCCGTCGCTATACCTCCCGATCGTCAGCCGTGATATGGTTATCGGCCTGTTCGCGCTGCACCACCTCGGCCCCGAAGTATTCAATGATAACACGATCCGGATCCTAACCATCCTCCTAAACCACGCCGCGGTAGCCGTCGAAAAAGCCCGACTCTATCAAGATCTCAAGGAGTATTCAGAGGATCTGGAGGCCAAGGTGGGGGAGCGAACCCAGGAGCTCCAGATGCTTATCGAACGATTGGAGGAAGCTTCCCGACATAAATCCCAATTCTTGGCCAACATGTCTCATGAACTCCGAACGCCATTGAATGCCGTCATTGGCTTCTCGGACTTGCTCCTGACCCAGGCCTTTGGCCCCTTGAACGAGAAGCAGGCTCGGTACGTGAACCACGTCCTTACGAGTGGTCAGGACCTGTTGGTCCTGATCAATGACATCCTGGATCTTTCCAAGATTGAAGCGGGCAGGATGGAGCTTTATCCCCAGGCGGTCCCTATCGAGGAAAGCCTGAAGGCCTATATCGATATGGTAAGGCCCCTCGCTGCGAAGAAGGACTTGGTTATGACCTTCAGCGTGGAGCCGGACACCGTCCACATTTGGTGCGACCATGTGCAACTGAGGCGGATCATGTACAATCTCCTCTCGAATGCCGTCAAGTTTACCCCAGCTGGCGGAACTGTAGCGGTCTCCGCCCGATGCGTTCAGGGTTCAGCGTTCAAGGTTCAGGAATCGAAGGAACCTGACCATGAACCATCGACCATGAACCATGAACCACGCGGAGATTTCGTAGAAATCCGCGTGCAGGATACCGGGATCGGGATTAGTCCAGAGGATCAGGCGCGGATCTTTCTGGAATTTGAGCAGGTGGCAGGCTCACACCAGCGCCAGCTGCAGGGGACTGGTTTAGGGTTGACCCTGACCAAAAAGCTGGTGGAGCTTCACGGGGGGAGAATCTGGGTCGAGAGCGAGGTGGGAAGGGGAAGCACCTTCACGTTTGCTCTTCCGAGGTAGAGTCAGGATTCCTGAATAAGCGGCCACCGCGGCTCTCGATGATTTGAACCCCTCAGCCACGGTCGAGACCAAAACCAGAGAAATCCCCCCACCCAACTTTCTACTTGACATCCCGACCCTCCTACCCTAAACGTTTTGGATTGCGAAACGACCATGGCCGTCTCACCGGGGTCCACGTGCGTTGTCCGGGGCTTCCCTCGCAGAGGGCAGCCGTTATTGCGACAATCCTCCAACGAGAAGATCTCGGTCCGGGGTGGATTACGAGCGTCGTGACTACCCCTCATGGCCTGGTAGTTGCTGAAAATGGGTTGTGTAGGGTATACTAAGAGATACCAGCCGGTTCAGGCCCCTCGCGGTCTACGCACAATCATTGGGACTTTTCGAGAAATCTCGTGCTTCAGGCGCGAGGTAAGGCGAGAGTGGCGGAATAGGCAGACGCGCGGGATTTAGGATCCCGTGGGTAAAACCGTGGGGGTTCAACTCCCCCCTCTCGCACCAGAGAAGGAGCAATGAAGGTTAGCGTAGAAGAGCTATCGGGATGCAAGCGAGCCCTGACCGTGGAGGTCCCGCCCGACGCGGTCCGCCCCACGGTGGAGGGCGTGTATCGGAAGCTGAGTCAGCGCGTCGCGCTTCCGGGCTTTCGGCGGTCTCTTTTCAGCTGGGGGAGCCACTCCGGTACCGGGCCGTCGTGGAGGTCAAACCTCTCCTCGAGATCACAGACTATCAGGGGGTGACGGTCTCCCGGAAGAAGGTGGAGGCTACCGACCAGGAGGTGGAAGACCACCTTAAGGCCCTCCAGGAGCAAGCGGCAGAGTATGTCCCGATGGAGGGCTGGCCGGCCTTCAGGGAAGACCGGGTGATTGTCGATGCACAGGGTTTCTTTCATGGGAAGCCCGTGAAGGACCTTCAGGTGGAAAATTTTCCCTTGGAGTTGGGAGCGGGACAGTTGCTTCCAGGGGTGGACGAGCGGCTGGCGGGCGTCCAAAAAGGGGAGGTCCGAGATGTCCCGGTGAGTTTTCCCCCCGACGACCCCAGGAAAGACCTGCGGGGCAAGGAGATCCTGTTTCGGTTCACCGTGAAGGAGATCAAGAAGAAAAAGGTTCCGCCCCTCGATGACACTTTTGCCAAGGCTGTGGGTGAGTGCGAGACATTGGTAGAGCTCCGGGATAAGATTCGTCAAGAGCTTCTCAACAAAAAGGAGCGCGAGGAGGAACAACGACTCAAGTGGGAGGTGGTCGAGAAGATCGCGGCCGCCCACCCCTTCGACGTCCCTGAAGGTATGGTCCGCCGTGAGATGGAGGGGATTCTTCATGAATTTTCCCGCACGGTGGGGGCCCGTCCAGAGCGACTCGAGGGAGACGTCTCTTTCCGCTTGAAGGTAGAAGAGTCCGCCCGGAAGCGAGTCAAGCACACCCTGATCCTGGAGGCCGTCGTCCGGCAAGAAGGGATTGCGGTCGATCCCGAGGAAGTGGAGGCCGAGGTAGAACGGCTCGCCTCGGTAACGGGCCAGACGCCAGATGAGCTTAAAGCACACCTCGACCGCGAAGGGCGCATGGAAGCGCTCGGAGCGAGTCTCGTTGAGCGGAAGGCCCTCAATTTTCTCTTTGCTCGGGCGAAGGTTCTGGACAATCATGACCTCATTACCCTCCCGTAAAGGGAGGAGCCCCGGTTCCGGCCGGGGGGGGAGAGGGAATTCGACTATGTATCTCGTGCCCATGGTAGTGGAACAGACAAACCGGGGAGAGCGCGCCTACGACATTTTTTCCCGCCTGTTGAAGGATCGGATCGTCTTCCTGGGGGAGGGCATTGACGATGTCGATGCCAACCTGATCATCGCCCAGATGATCTTCCTGGAAGCTGAAGATCCGGAGAAAGACATCCACATGTACATCAATTGTCCGGGTGGTTCCGTCACGGCAGGCCTCGCCGTCTACGACACGATGCAGTATATCAAGCCGGACGTGGAGACCATCTGCATGGGGCAGGCAAGCAGCATGGGGGCCCTCCTCCTTTCGGCGGGAAAGAAGGGGAAACGCTACTCGCTGCCTCATGCCCGGATCATGATTCACCAGCCTCTAGGCGGGGTGCAGGGGCAAGCGACGGACATCGATATCCAGGCGCGGGAGATCCTCCGGGTCCGAGACGAGGTGAACAGCATCCTTGTCACACACACGGGCCAGACCCTTGAGAAAGTTCGGCAAGATACGGAACGAGATTTCTTCATGACCGCCGATCAGGCGAAGGAGTACGGCCTCCTCGATGAGGTGATCATCTCCCGGGACGCGGGGGGGGTTCCAACTGAGACGCGGGTGCGCGGGTAAAAACAACAGGAGAGGGAAATGGCCAAGCCGATCAAACAGGGCGGAAAGCTGACGTGCTCCTTCTGTGGCAAGAACCAGGATGATGTCCGCAAGCTGATTGCCGGCCCCACTGTCTACATTTGCGATGAGTGTATCGAGCTCTGCAACGACATTATCGCCGAGGAACTCGAGGAGGAGCGCGGCAAGGCCCTGGGTGATCTTCCCAAGCCGGCAGGCATCAAGGCCATCTTGGACCAGTACGTGATCGGGCAGGAGCGGGCCAAACGGACTTTGTCGGTAGCCGTGTATAACCATTACAAGCGCATCAGCGCCCGGGCCCGTTTTGACGATGTAGAGCTTGGCAAATCCAACATCCTCCTCATCGGCCCGACGGGCTCGGGGAAGACGTTGCTCGCCCAGACGTTTGCAAAGATCCTGGATGTTCCCTTCACCATCGCCGATGCCACGACGCTCACGGAAGCGGGATATGTGGGGGAAGATGTAGAGAACATCATTCTTCGTCTTCTTCAGGTGGCCGACTACGACATCGAGCGCGCGGAACGGGGGATCGTATATATCGACGAGATAGACAAGATCGCCCGGAAATCCGAAAATCCCTCTATCACCCGTGATGTGTCCGGGGAGGGAGTCCAGCAGGCCCTGCTGAAGATCCTCGAGGGGACCATCGCCAACGTTCCGCCCCAAGGGGGACGGAAACATCCCCAGCAGGAGTATCTCCAGGTTGATACCACCAATATCCTCTTCATCTCTGGAGGTGCCTTTGTGGGGTTGGAGAAGATGGTCGAGGCCCGGATTGGCCAAAAGGCCATGGGCTTCCGGGCTACCGTTCAAGGGCGGCGCGAAAGGAGGATCGGGGAAACCTTAGCCGAAGTCCAGCCTGAGGACCTTCTCAAGTACGGTCTGATCCCCGAGCTGGTCGGGCGGCTTCCGGTGGTGGCCGCGCTCCACGAGCTCGACGCAGCAGCCCTGATTCGGATCCTGGTCGAGCCGAAGAATGCCCTCCTCAAGCAGTACCAGAAGTTTTTCGGCTTCGAGGGGGTCAAGCTGACGTTCCTCGAGGAGGCGGTGCAGGCCGTGGCACACGAAGCGGTGCGCCGAGACACCGGAGCCCGAGGTCTTCGGTCTATCCTTGAGGATATCATGTTGGATGTCATGTACGAGATCCCCTCCCTGACCGGGGTGGCCGAAGTCATCGTCGGTCGGGAAGCAATCTTGGAGCGGAAACGGCCCATCCTGCTCTACCACAAAAAGAAGGCCGAAACGGCATAGCCTTTTCCTGGCGTGCATCGTTTTGGGCTTTCTTCCCCCTTTTTCCTTGACACTCTACGCTGTGTCCAGTAGGTTTTGTTGTGCATGTATATCCCTCCCCAGAGGGTGGTGCATGACCTCAAAGCAACCTATCTGGACTATTGCTCTGCTTCTTCTGGTGCCGTCGCTCGTCTTGGGGGCGTGTGCGAGTGGTCCCTCCCTGCAGCCTGCGGCCGACGCGGAAGGTCTGTTCTGGCGGGCCAACTACGATTTCATGCGGGGGCGGTATGAAGAGGCTCGGGAGAAGCTCCGCCTCTTTGTCACCCAGTTTCCCGACAACCCGGCCGTGCCTGAAGCCCGACTCGGGATTGCCAGGACCTACTTTGAAGAGGGCAATTACGGACAGGCACGGGTCGAGTATGAACGCTACCTGGCACTGCATCCTCGCCATGAGCGCCTGGATGAGGCCTTGTACTACATCGGTCTCAGTTACTTCCAGCAGATGGAAAAGGTGGGCCGGGATCAGACCGCCACCGGGCGGTCGGTCGTCGCCTTTCGAAGACTAATTACTGAAGTCCCCGGCACGCCATACGGAGAAGATGCAAAGGCAAAAATCTTCATCGCCCGCCGCCGCCTGGCGGCACAAGAATTCTATGTTGGCCTCTTTTACCTCAAGCGGGACAAGTACAAGGCGGCCATAGGCCGCTTCCAGTGGTGCCTGGACCAGTACCCCGGCACGGGCCTCGAGCCCAAGGCCCTCTACCATATTGGCGAGGCCTACACCCATTTTGAGGAGAATCAAAAGGCCGAAGCAGTCTACCGGCAGGTCCTGGAGAAATACCCCGACTCTCGTTGGGCGGTGGAGGCTGGAGACCGCCTCGGGGTCCAGGTGGTGGTCCAAGCGCAGAGCGAAGACGACAAGTACCCCGATGAATCCAGTGGGGGACTAGGGGGCTTTTTCGAGGAATCCTGGGATGAAATTAAGGCCGCCTTCCGGAACACCCTGAGATCCCCCACCATCGAGTAATCCCTTCGACATGGATCCCCCCCAGTTAAGGCAGCAAATCCAAAAGGCGACGGTCCTATTTCAGTCGGGGCGGTACGACGAGGCGGAGGCTTTGCTCCTCGAAATTGTCAAGCGGACTCCTCTGTATGCCAATATTTACAATATGTTGGGCTTCATCTATTCCCAGCGCAATGTCCCGGAGAAGGCTGTGGAACTGTTCCGCCAAGCCCTGAGCATTAACCCCGCGTACACCGAGGCGCGACTCAATCTCGCTATCACGTTGGCCGACATGGGGGCGTACACCGATGCCCTTCAGGAGTATGGGGTGGCCAAGGACCGAGAGCAGGCCAAGGCCCCTACACTCCCCACGCATGCCCAAGCACGACTGGCGAATGCCCATGCAGAACTTGCCAAGGCCTACCAGGAACTCAGTCTCTATCCTCAGTCGGTTCAGGAGTATGAAAAGGCCATCGCCTTAGCCCCCAATTTTCCTGATCTTCATTGTAACCTGGCGCGGTGTTACATGGAGGCAGGAGATCCGGACCGGGCACAGGCCGCCCTGGAAAGGGCATTGGAGCTTCATCCCGCGTATGCCGATGCCCTCGTCCAGCTGGGGGTTCTCCATTATCAGCGCCGTGAGACCTCCGAGGCTGTTTCCGTCTGGGAAAGGACCTTGACCTCCGATCCGGGCAACGTGTTAGCCCAGATCTACC
>JAAXQN010000217.1 GCA_012974305.1 Candidatus Methylomirabilis sp.
CTGCTGCTTTTTTCCCCGTCGATTTTTTCTTCGGTGCTTTTTTCCCCATGGTCGCTCCTCTATCGCGGCCCCCAGAGCGGGGGTGCCCGCCCCTCCCCACGTATCACAAGCCATTATTGCAATGCCAGTTCAGCAATCTGTGTGCCAATCGAGCAGCGCATTACGGATGCTCGTGGCTCAGAGACGATGACGCTCTTTGCTCCTAATCTCTCTCTTGTTATGAACACCCGGACACTCCGAGCCACTTTCGTTCAGTAACCACTTGTTTTTCAAGGGTGGAAGTCCAGCTCGGCACAAAGTTTGCTGTCGGTAAGTGCCGAAGGGACCGGCTTGCGATCTGTGCCCAGGACCGCCTCGATCCTTGTGGCCTATGAGGTAAGGAGCGGGCGGACTGACGGCGAGGAGGAAGATCGATGCAGGGAAGGAACTATATCGGCGGAAGGTGGGTCGATGCCCGGGGCGGAGGGATGTTCGAGAGTCGAAACCCAGCAAACACCGAGGAGGTCTTAGGATCCTTTCCCATGTCCCATCGCAATGAGGCAGAACGGGCGGTCGCCTCGGCGAAGGCGGCCTTCCCCGCCTGGCGTACGCTCTCGCGGATAGCGCGAGGAGAGCTCCTTGATCGGTTTATCGAAGTCATAAAAGTCGAGACGGACGAGATGGCCAGGTTGGTAGCGAAGGAGGCGGGCAAGTCCCTGAACGAGGCAAAGGCCGAGGTCGTCGAGGGAATCCATATGGCCCAGTACATGTTCGGCCATGCGCGGATGCCCTATGGAGAAGTCGTTTCCTCGGAGATCAGCGAAAAGGACGCCTACATGCTTCGAAAACCGAAGGGAGTGGTGGCGGTCATCACACCCTGGAACTTCCCCGTTGCCATCCCCATCTGGCTCATCGCCCCTTCCCTCGTACAAGGGAATACGGTGGTCTTCAAACCCTCGGAGGAGACCCCGCTGGTGGGGCAAAAGCTGGTCGAGTGCTTTGAGCGTGCCGGGCTCCCATCCGGGGTTTTGAACCTGGTTCATGGGATGGGGGAAGAGGTGGGGTGGCCCTTGGTCGTGCATCCGGATGTGGAGGTGGTCCTCTTTACTGGCTCGTATGCGGTGGGGGCGAGGATCAAGGAGGCCTGTGCAATGGACTATCGCAAGATGTGCGCCTGCGAGATGGGGGGGAAGAATGGGATGGTCATCTGCCAGGACGCCGATCTCGAGATAGCGGTCCGCGGAGCGGTGCTGAGCGCCTTCAAGACCACAGGCCAACGCTGCACCTCCGCCTCGCGCCTCATCATTCACGAGAGCCGGATGGACGAGTTTGCCAAGGCCTTTGCCTCCATGGCAAAGCGGATCGTCTTTGGCGACCCCCTGGATGAACAGGTCTTCACGGGACCCCTGATCAATGAGGCGGCGGCGAAAAAGGTCGGCTTCTATAACGAGCTCGCCAAAAAGGAGGGGGCGGAAGTCCTTGTCGAGGGGGGTCGTATGGAAAAGGGTAAGCACCGCAACGGATACTTCTTTAGCCCCTTCATCTATCGGATGCCTCACCGCCGTGATGCCCGCGTCCTGCACGAAGAAGTCTTTGGCCCCCACGTAGCCTTGATCCCCTTCCGCACGTTGGAAGAGGCCGTGGCGATTCACAACGATGTGGAGTACGGCCTGAGCTTTTCGGTGATCACCGAAGATTACCGGACCGCACATTTCCTCCGGGAGGCCTGCGAGTTCGGGATCGGGTACTGGAATCTCCCCTGCATCGGGGCCGAGGTACATCTCCCCTTCGGGGGGGTCAAGAAGAGCGGGACGGGAACGCCCGCGTCCTGGCCCTTGCTGGATTTGGTGACGCACAAGGTAGCCTGGACCGTGAATCACGATCGCGAGATCAAGATGGCGCAAGGGATGAGCACCGAGGTGTGTCTCGGAATCACCGTTGTGCGCGGAGAGGCAGCCAAGGTCTGGGATGAGGCAGGGCGCGAGTATCTCGACTTCATCGCCGGTTGGGCTGCCTGCAGCATTGGGCATTGCCACCCGGTCATCCTGAATGCCCTCGAAGAGCAAGGGGGACGTCTCATCCTGGCTGGCTACGACGTCTACACAATCCCGCAAGTCGAATTAGCAGAGCTCCTCACGTCGGCGAGCGGGCTGCAGAAGGTTTTCTTTTGTAACAGCGGGGCCGAGGCCAACGAGGGGGCGGTGAAGCTGGCGCGGAAATACGGGAAGCTCCATTTGAACGGTGCCTTTGAGGTGATTTCAGCCCTCCGCGGATTTCATGGCCGGACGTTGGCCATGGTGGCAGCGACAGGAAAGCCCGAGCAGCAGAAACCCTTCACACCACTTCCAGCAGGATTCACCCATGTTCCCTTCGATGATATCCCGGCCCTTCGAGCCGCGGTAAATGACACCACCTGCGCCATCCTCTTAGAACCAATTCAGGGGGAAGGAGGGGTGCATATCCCGGATGATGGGTACCTGAAGGAGGTCCGGCGGCTCTGTGACGAGCGAGGACTCCTGCTCATCCTGGACGAGGTGCAAACCGGGTGCGGGCGAACAGGGACCCTCTGGGGCCACGAGCAGTTTGGCGTCAAGCCGGACATCATGACTCTTGGGAAAGGATTGGGCGGCGGCGTCCCCATCGGGGCGATCCTGGTCAACGAACGGGCTGCCTGCTTTGGCCCAGGAGATCACGGCTCTACCTTTGGCGGGAATGCGCTCTGCGCTGCGGTTGCTGCCGCGGTCTTCCAATATATCCTGCAAGAGGATCTTCCAGGCAATGCGGCCGACGTGGGGACTTATTTCCGGGACCGGCTCTTGGACCTCCAGGAGAAATACGAGGCGGTCAAAGCGGTTCGAGGCCGGGGGCTTCTCGTGGCAGTTGAGTTCCATGCGCCGATTGCACTGCCAGTCGTCCAGGCCTGTCGAGGGCTGGGGCTGTTGGGGAACCCCCTTCCGCCGCACACGATCCGGTTCATGCCTCCGCTGATCATTGAACCCCACGATGTGGACCGGGCCATCACCATCCTGGAAGTGGCGATAAAGCAAGTCTCCTCGCTCGGAAACTAATGTCGGCGATCCGCGCCAGAAGCGGGGATGTCAAGTACCTGATGACACGAAAGGAAGCCCAAGCACTCCTTCGGTAAGGGGTCACATTCCGTTGCTCTAATTCCTCGTTGGATCTCGCGACAGCCGAAAAATCCAGTCCCAGTGCTGCGCGGCCCGCGCCACAACCCTTGGAACATCCTCGTCTAGTAAAAACCTCTGCTCGACAAGTGACCGGGCGGCACGCTCCACCGACGTGAGATAATCTTTCTTATCAGCATAGAGACTCGCGATGCTCGGACGCGGATCGGAAGCTTCTCGGCGTTCCGCCTCTGTTTTCGGCA
>JAAXQN010000096.1 GCA_012974305.1 Candidatus Methylomirabilis sp.
CCCATAATCAGGTGGCCGATCACTACCCCGTCTAGGGCAAAGGGGATGGCGGCCATCACAATGAGTGGCTGGATGAACGATTTGAAGAGCGAGCCCAGAAGAAAGTAGATCAGCAAAAGGGCGATCAAGGAGACCTGCGGCAGTGCGGCGACCGACTCTTCCGCCTCTTGTCGTTCTCCTTTAATGACGACCCGGTAGCCCGGGAAGCTGCTGCCCACATCGGCGAACTCTCGCTTCAGCCGCTGTGCCACCTGAAACGCATTGGCCTCTCGGGTATTCACGTCGGCCAGCACGGTGATGGTCCGCTTCTGGTCGTCCCGCCGAATCTTGCTCGTGCCAATCGCCGATTCCAGGCGGGCGACGTCCCGCAGGAATACCTTCTCCCCCGAGGGGAGGGTGATCTTCATCCCCGCCACTGTCTCCAGACTGCGGCGGGCAGCCTGGGGGAACCGAACGACGATCGGGACGTCCTCATCCCGCCGTTGGATGGTTGAGGCCTCCACCCCCAGGAACGCCTGCTGGACCTGACGTGCAATCTGACCCAAGTTCAGGCCGAGGGCGCGGGCCTCAGGGAGGAGGGTGATTTGGAGCTCCTCCTTCCCTTCGGTGAAATCGTCGCGGACGTCTCGCACCCCCGGAATGCCCCGCAGGAAGCCCTTCACCTCGTCGGCCAATCTCCGGAGCACGGGGATCTCGGCCCCCACGATCCGCGCCTCGATCGCCGGACCCCCCGGGCCAGCCTGAGTCTTCAAGAACTGAATCTTCGTGATCCCAGGAATGTCTGCTATGCCCTCGCGGAGATCCGCGATCACCGCATCCACGGTGCGACGGCGGTCCTCCTCGAGCTCGACCAGCAATTGCCCCAGGTTCGGACCCCACTCCGCACGGTGCACGTCCAGAAAAGTGATCCCCACGTTGGTGGCGACCGACCTCAGTTCCTCTGGCGGCAGGTTGAGCACCACCTGCTCGGCGCGCTTGGCGACTTCCAGTGTATCCTCGATCTTGGCCGCAGAAGAAGTTTCGAGGTTGATCATGAACTGGGAGGATTCAAACTCCCTGAAGAGCACGAAGGGAATCCGGTACCAGGCCGTCGTCCCGAGGAGGATGGTGAAGCAGAGCAGGAGGACGGCAGTCACATAGCGCCATTTGACCGCCATGGCCAGCAAGGTGCCGTAAACGCTTCGGGCCCGTGTCAACCAGCCCACTTCGCGGCGGCGAACACGCTGGGCGTAGGCCGGAGTGATGACATCGGACAGGTGGGAGGGGAGGACCACCAGCGCCTCGAGGAGTGAGGCGAGCAACGCAAATGTGACCACGACCGGGATGGGGGCCAGGAAGACGCCCATGGTCCCAGGGATCAAGAGGAGGGGGAGAAAGGCTGCGATGGTCGTCGTTACCGTCGCCACCACCGGCCAGGCCACCTCGGACGTCCCCTGTATCGCTGCCTGCCGGGGATCCATCCCTTGTTCCACGTAACGGTAGACATTCTCTGTCACCACGATCGCGTCGTCGACCAAAAGCCCGAGAACGAGGATCAGGCTGAAGAGCGAGATCATATTCAGGCTGATCCCGTACAGCGACATGAGGACGATGCCCCCGAGCATGGCAAAGGGAATGCCCAAACCAGTGAGAAAGGCGATTCGGGCCCGCACGAAAACCCATAGAGTAATCAGGACGATGGTAAGCCCGATCGCGCCGCTCAAGCGGAGGGTATTCAGGCGATTCCGGATGAAGACTGAGAAGTCGTTGTATACGCCTATCGTCACCGTCTCGGGCAGCCGGTCCCGGACTTCTTCTACCAGGGCGCGGACCGAGGCGGCGATGTCAATGGCGTCTCCTGTGCGCTCCTTGATGACCACCAGGTTGATGGCCGCGCGCCCCCCCCATCGCCCTATGGTGGTAGGCTCTTCGAACGTCTCTCGAACGGTGGCCAGGTCTGCCACGGTGAGGGGTGTTCCGGTGGCGACGCTCCGCAGGATAATCCGCTCGACCTCCTCGGCCCCGGCAGCCTCTCCCAGCGTCCGGACCAGGATCTCGCCGCGGGGCGTCTTCAGGGTCCCGCCGGGCACGTTCCGGTTGTGGGCAGCGATGGCGGCCCGGACATCATCCAGGCTCATCCCGTACTGCTCGAGTCGGGCAGGGTCCACCTCGACCCAGATCTGCTGCTCGCGAATTCCCAGGATCCGGACGGTGGCGACCCCTGGGAGGCGGCGGAGATCGTCTCGGAGATCTTTGGCCATGTTCCGGAGCGTTGCCTCGTCGATATCAGCCGCGAGCGAGACGGTGATGACCGGGAAGGTAGACTTTACCTCGCGGACCTGGGGGTCGTCGGCCTCTTCCGGTAGGTCGGTGACATCGTCGAGGGCCGCCCGGACGTCGTTCAGGGCTCGGTTCATGTCTGTTTCGGGTTGGAATTTGAGCAAGATCTCGGACCGGCCCTCCTGCGAGATCGAGAGCATTTCGTCCAGCTCGTCAAGATCTGTCATCTCTTCCTCGATGTTGGCCGTGATCAGATTCTCCACTTCTTCGGGGGAGGCGCCCGTGAACTGGGTCGTGATCTGGACTGCTTGGCGGGAAAACTCGGGGAACAGCTCCCGGTGCATTCGAAAGTAGGTCGTTATCCCCGCCCCCAGGACGAACAAGGTGAGCAGGTTCACCGTGACCGGGTTTCGAACAGAGAACTCGATCAGTCTTCTCACGGCGTCAGCTCCCGTGTCTCCACCACCCGAATTGCAGCCCCGTCTCGAAGCAAGCGATGCCCTGTAACTACCAGGAGATCACCGGGTTCAAGGCCCCGTGTGATCAGGTAGCGGGGTCCGAAGGTGCGGGCAATGGTGACCGGACGGCGTTTGGCAATTTCCTGCTTGGCGTTCGCGACGAACACCGCTGGCGACCCGTCCTCGGTCACGACGCTTGCGCGCGGGATGAGGATGGCCTGTGGGTAGGATCGGACCGGGATGGTGGCGCGGGCGAACATGCCAGGCAGGAGCCGCCTCGGACCGCGGTTCTTGACGAGGACCTCCACCGGAAAGGTCCGGGTCTCGGGGTCCGCCCGGGGGCCGATGTGTTCGACCCGCCCTTGGAACGGCTCGGGAAACCCCGTCAGGGTGATGTCGGCTTTCGCGCCGGGATGGAGGAAGCCGACGTCATCCGCAGAAATGCGTATCAGCACCTTTACGCTCTTTATGTCCGCGAGGCGGAACAGGACCGTTCCCGGGGCCACTTGTTCTCCCAGGGTGACCGTTTTCTCGGAAATGATCCCCGCGAAGGGGGCCCGCACCTGGGTGTCCGCGAGGGCATCCTGCGCCCGCCATAGCTCCGCCTGGGCCGAGGCGACTTCCGCTTCCGCCACCTCATACAGCGCCTCCGCCTCACGGAGGCCACTGTCGGCCCGTTCGAAATCCTCCTGCGTGCGGCGGAGAGCCAGCTCAACCGCCTTCACCTCTACCCAGGCGATTCCCCCTTCGTCGAACAGGGATTTCAGTCGGTCATATTCGGCCTGAGCCAACCGCAGCTTGTCCCGGTTGATACTGATCAAGGCCTTTTGTCGTGCGATCTGCGCCTGTCGGGTGCGAACCTGAGCGCGGGCGCGGGCTACCATCGCCTTCCGTTGGCTCACGTCGATCCGGAAGGGGGTGGGGTCAATCTTGGCGAGCAGTGTTCCTTGCTTTACAGCGGAGCCCAGCTCGATCTCCGAGGGGATTGCCGTCACGGGGCCCGAGACCTTGACACTGACCGCCGCTTCGCGGATA
This sequence comes from Candidatus Methylomirabilis sp., assembly GCA_012974305.1. Classification (GTDB taxonomy): domain Bacteria; phylum Methylomirabilota; class Methylomirabilia; order Methylomirabilales; family CSP1-5; genus CSP1-5. Next base: position 3,753 of record JAAXQN010000096.1, read on the forward strand.
GCCTGCACGGTCCCCAGCGCCTCTAGCCGGTGGGTGAAGTCCTGGGGGGTTATGCGGGCCACCTCCACCGGCACCTGCACCGGTTTCACCTTCGAGTTGCGTGGCTCCTGCACCGCCCGAATCAGATAGACGCCTACCGCGGTCACGAGGACCATCGCCAAGATCAAAAGGACTGAGAACCGGCGCCGGGTCATGGCTGGAGGCTCCGTAGGATCGTCTGGGTTAGGCTCTCACGCATGGCGTCGAGATCGAAGGCGTCGCGGTCGCACAGCCACTGAAGAACCAGCCCGTCGAGCGTGGCAAGGATGCTGGCGGCGGCCAACAGCGGGTTGTCGCAGCGGAGGGACCCGTCCTTGACGCCTGCAGCAATGATGGCCGCGACATCGTTCCTCGCGACCGCGTAGGCCTCCCGCAGGCGCGTCTGGAGAAGCGTCTGCTGCTCCCCCCGGCCCCCCTCGGCCCAGTAATCGAAGAAGACCAGAAAGAACGGCTCCCAGAGACGAAAGGTCTGAAACGCAACGGCAATGAATCGCTCGAGCATGGCGGCCGGCTGCCGGATGCCCTCAAGTTCTTTCATGTAAAAGGCTTTCAGCTCGGCCAACATGTGATCGTGCAAGGCCAAGAATAGATCGGTCTTGCTCTTGAAGTATTCGTAAACGGTCCCCTTGCCGATGCCGGCCTCCTCGGCCACCGCCTCCATTTTTGCGCGGTGGTATCCCTCCCGGGAAAAGACCCGCATTGCGGCCTCGAGAATTTCCCTCCGCTTTCTAGCTTTGTCAACAATAATAGGCACCTACGAGACTCCTCCATGAATGACCGACCGACCGGTCATCCTAGTTTTATTATCGACCTTTCCCGGGGTACTGTCAACCCCAGGGGGAGAGGACGGTTTCTATTTGGGTTGGTTTGGAAGTGCCGCTACAATTGAGTAGTTATGCCCTTGATACGTAGATCGTTGGGGGAGGGGGTTGTGGTGTGATGGTGGCGGACTTGGGAACCCCCAGAGAGGTGGCATCATGATCGACGTCTGCGTGATTGGCCATACCACGAGGGACATCATACGGATTGGAAGGGGGGAGAAAGATCTTCCCGGTGGCGTTGCCTATTATTTCTCGATGGCATACACAAGCCTAGGAGGCAGTGTCTCCGTAATTACAAAATGCGCTGAGAAAGATACGTTCCTGCTGAACAATTTAGTGAAACGCAACATCGACATTTTCTATTCACAGAGTAAGAAAACGACAACATTCGAGAATGTCTACCCGGAGGACTTAGATTCGAGAATGCAAAAGGTGACGTCTATTGCCACACCGTTCACAGTTCAGGAAATACCATCTATTTTCCCAAGATATTTTCATCTAGGCCCTCTCACGAAAAAGGATATTTCGCTAGATTTATTGAGAGCTCTTTCAAAACAATCAAAAGTTTCATTGGATGTACAAGGGTGTTTGAGGACCGTTGGGGATGGGACGATCACGTACAGTGACTGGAGAGAGAAAAATGAAGGACTGACGTACGTTAATATCCTGAAGGCCGACGAAGTAGAAGCGAGAATACTTACAGGGGAAGATCACATAGAAAAAGCGGCCGACATACTATCGACGTATGGTATTGATGAGGTCGTCATCACGCTGGGGAGCAAAGGATCTTTGATTTGTTCAAAAGGGAAACTGTATCGGATCCCGTCTTTTCCTCCAAGGAAGGTCGTCGATCTTACGGGTTGCGGAGACACATATATCGCGGGGTATCTTTTCAAGCGGCTGAAATCTTCCCCGATATTCGAAGCAGGAAATTTTGCAGCTGCGGTCGCTTCACTAAAAATGGAACGACATGGTTCATTTAAGGGAACAGAGAAAGACGTTGAAAAGTTTTTGGAGATGTCACGGGTCATTTAGCGGAAGGGGAATAGCTTGTTCGCTGCGATCTTCCCCTCTATTTTCTTCAATGGAACGGGCCCAAACTCCCTGCTGTCCTCCCTCACCCATCGATTATCGCCGAGGACATAGTGGTTGCCCGCAGCGATGGAATGGGGAGCAAGGTCCGGATGTGTTTTGCCAATGGCGTACGGCTCTTCTAACCGGAGGCCATCTTTATATACGTCTCCAGATTTGATCAGCAGTGTCTCCCCTGGCAGCCCGACGATGCGCTTGACGTATCCCATAGAGGCATCGGGAGTTCTTCGAAACACCACAATATCCCCTCGCTCGGGATTGACAAAGCAGTAGATGTATTCGTTAATCAAATAATAGCCCTCCTTGGCTAACGTCGGCTGCATACTCCTGTCGATAAGAATCCCTGAGCTTACGACATATCCCTGAATAAAGTAACCCATGAGGATAGACCAGAACAGGATGAAGGCCAGCCTGTAATGTCTTCGCCGCTCTTTCAGGCCCCTAACATAGCGCCAGTCAAAAAACCTCTATCGTCCTCTGTTCTTGTACGGCCTGTCCCCGAAATAGTTTCCGTCAAGACTCACCTGCCTGCTCGTCTCCAACCACGGCTAGCCGTCCTCACAGCATCTCGCGTGAGGGAAGTACAGGAGCACCTGGATAGGGTGAAATCAGCAGTCATTCCACGATCTCGAACACCTCCCGTAACGAGCGCCAGCGGATGCGATGATACTCCTCTGGGAAAAGGTCACGTAGAACCACTTCGAGGAGGGCGTCCACGAAGCCACGTCGCTCTAACTCGCTTGACGGATCGCGATACGCAACTGCGGTCCGCATCGATCGGTTCCAGGGCCCTATTAATAATGAGGATCGATCTTCCACAGCAAACCACCTCCTGGTCTGCCTTCGCAGCAATTCCCGTGCCTTCCGGAACCCGGGGGCCCGTTCGGGCACGGGTAGCCAATCGGGGGTTGACCGCAACCACGTAAGTGTGCAAAATCAACGCGACCGGGCGAATAGCTCAGTGGGAGAGCACCTGCCTTACAAGCAGGGGGTCGCTGGTTCAATCCCAGCTTCGCCCACCACCTAGTGCCGCACCAACTATTTCTCACTAGTATTCCGCGCTGGTGCGGCACTTCCGCTAGGGGGGCAGGCCCCCCTTCGGCGCTCGGCGTTCGCCTCGC
>JAAXQN010000218.1 GCA_012974305.1 Candidatus Methylomirabilis sp.
ATTGAGGCCAAAAAGATGTTCCAGGCCCTCCTCAAGCTTTCTTGAGGAGGGCCTGGAACATCTTTTTGGCCTCAATGTAGCGGCCTTGCTGCAAAGCGGTCTGGGCGGCAACCATAGACCTCTGCCAATGCTTGTGCCGGACAAGCCAGGTACGTACCGTTGGGAGCAGCACGGCAAGCGCCAATCCAACCGGCAGCAATACCAGCAACCAGACTGGTCCGACTTCCGCAACCTTGTTAATGATGGTTTCCACCGACGACATCAATGATTCTCGGTTCAGGTGACAGGTTTCTCAGAACCTCGGTCCGCAGATATACATCCGCACATGTATCCGATCCCTGGTTCCCGTTTTGGCGGTTGGGCGTTACCCCTATCATGCACACCTCGGAAAAGCGAAACGCCCTTTAGGCCGTGCCCCGGCTGAGAGGGTGGCTGAATTTGTGTTGCGCCGTCGATTGCACCTGAAGTGGGTCGGGGGCCATGGTCCCCGGTTTCATTACTACTACCTGCTGGGAGCTATCGGCTTCCCTCGGAAAGTCAGAATTGATGAGGCGAGGTGGACTCCAGGCAAAACACAGTGTCATGCAGATCATATTTTCTTATGAGATAGTGCACACTATGTGCCAGCACAAAATGCAACGCCAGCGGGAATCCCTCAAACTCTTTGCTTGTTAGCAGTTAATCCGAATGGAACTTGCACTAAACAACATCCGTCCGTGAAGGACATATGTTCAAGAGTGTAAAAATCGCTGACATCTGGAGGAGCATGGCCTTACAACTTATTGAGTATCGAGGGTTTGTCGATATGCCTCACTGTCGGAAAAATTAACAGTTTTGGGTCGTCGTAGTGAGGAGCGCGTTCGAACGCTACAATGTTGTGAGCCAGGGAGATTTGGGAGAGGCCGGATGAAGGCTGACGGTACAACTGCCGGCACAGTCGGCAGAATGAGGAGATCAAGGAAAGGCGATAAGGGGCCGTGCGCGAGAGTGTTGTGAAAATCCCGTGGTGGGCAGGGGCGGAATCGAACCGCCGACACCGGGATTTTCAGTCCCGTGCTCTACCGACTGAGCTACCTGCCCGCTTCGTCGATGATCAAGTTATGGCCCAGGAATGCCCCGCAGCATAACAGATCGGAGCACACGTGTCGAGGGGGTACGAGGGATCCGAGACGGCTTGTGTGGCAATGAGAATTAGGCTATGGTGAGGCGAATTCAGTCTTACTGAGAGGTGTTCAAATGGCTCACGCAAAGCGGGTCACCTATAGGGAAGCGGGCGGAAACACGGCTAGGGTGACGTCTGCCCTCACCGATCTGACCTCCCTGCTGCGGAAGACTTTTACCTATCGGAAGGGCATTGGTCGCGTCATGCTCCCCCTCGGGTATTTTGCCAATGTGATCTCTCTCGGAGAGAATCTCGGCCTGGCCATCTCTACCGATGGCGTAGGGACCAAGATTCTGGTGTCCCAGATGCTTGGCAAGTTCGACACCATTGGAATTGACTGCATCGCTATGAACGTCAACGATCTCATCTGCGTCGGGGCCGAGCCGCTCGCTCTCGTTGATTACGTGGCGGTGCAGGTGCCGAACCGTCGCCTGCTCCGAGAGATGGGAAAGGGTCTGCAGGAGGGAGCGCGCCAGGCCCGGATCACGATTCCCGGAGGGGAGATCGCCCAACTGGGCGAAATCATTCGGGGAGTCCACGAGGACGACGGATTTGACCTGGTCGGCACTAGCGTCGGTACCGTTTCCCTGGATCGAATCATTATTGGTCAGGACATCAAACCAAGGGACGTGATCCTTGGCCTCCGAAGCAGCGGCATTCACAGTAACGGCGTCACTCTGGCCCGCGATGTCCTGTTCCGCCGCCAGAGACTTCGCCCGAATCAGCACATCATCACCGGCGATGGACTTTTCAACCTGAACCGAGTCGCTGCCAGAGTGGGTTTTGCTATCGACTTCTGGCCAGAACCCCATCCGATTTTTGGCGTTATCCAAAAAATGGGCAGAATAAGCACCGAAGAAATGTTCAGGGTCTTCAACATGGGTATCGGGTTTTGTATGATCGTGCCCGATGATCCGGCCCAGATCGACCAAGCCATGACCATCGCCAAGGAACATGGGGGAGAGTGCTATCGGCTGGGGCACACGATTCGGGATGCTGAACGGAAGATTTTCGTGAAGCCCTACGGGCTCGTGGGGAAGGGGGATGTCTTTCGTCCGAACTAGCGCTCTTTTTCCTGGGAGCCCCTCACGAGCTCTTCGAGCTGATCGAGCGCATTGGCCGTCTCCTGGCGGACGTTGTCCAAGGCGTGCTGGAGAGACTCGACACGCTCGCGAAGCTTCAGGTCGGCCCCGGTCCGCTGGTAAGCCATCATCGCGATGACCAAAGCTGCAATGCTG
>JAAXQN010000257.1 GCA_012974305.1 Candidatus Methylomirabilis sp.
CATTAGCGATCGGGTCGCCGTCATGTACCTGGGTAAGATCGCTGAGGTGGCGGACCGCCGAGAGCTCTATGAAAACCCGCTCCATCCGTACACGAGAGCCCTGCTTGCCGCCGTGCCCATTCCGGACCCCGCGGTGGAGGCGACACGGGAGCGCGTCATTCTGAAGGGCGAAGTCCCGAGTCCGTTGAATCCCCCCTCCGGCTGTGTTTTCCATCCCCGCTGCCCCATCGCCATCTCCGAGTGTAGTCAGGTCATCCCCGAGCTCCGCGAGGTTTCAGCCAACCACTGGGTCGCCTGCATCCGGGCCGAGGGGTACGCAGCGTAAGGTGGTGGGTCGCCCGCCCAGTATCGGAACGCTGCTTGCACGCACTCTCGGATGTCAACACCCATCGACATCTCGGAAGAATAGCAAGGAGGAGTGATGCTGCGCAGCCGGTGGCTTGTTCTGATGCTCGTCGTGTTGGTTCCGATCGGCGTCGGTTTGGGGAAGCGAGAGGCCGTACCAGCGGAGGGAGAAAATTACGCCTATATCGTGCGGTCGCTGAACCAGACCATGACCGCAGCGTGCAGCGGAGACGTAAGACCGGATCGTGCGGTTGTTGTCGGGGGGGTCACCGCCGAGAGTGTAAAGCCCAGCGAGGCCAAGGAACAGATCGAAAAGCAGCTGCAAGCAATACAGACATACGCCTCCCAGCAAGGCGGAACGGTTCATTTGATGGAGAGGGTTCGCGCGGTACGAGGCAATCCCCGCGATGCACGCAATCCCAAGATGGAGGAGCTTCCCTTTGTGGTCATTCAACGCCTGGAATTGGATTTTCCACTCGAAATCGATATTGACTCGGTGCTGGAGCGATTGCTGCAGCTCGGGCTCGACCGATACGGCAGGAACGTGCGTCCAACGTACCGAGGTAACACCCCCACCGTTGTCGTCCACTATCGTTTTTCGCACCTCGCCGAAAAACTGAAGAGCATCCATCAGCAGTGCAAGACCCGAGCGTTGCAGCAATGGTGCGAAGCCAACACGCCGACGAGTGAACACGACGCCTGCACACAAGCCATCACCGGGATCGCTCATCGCTTGATCACGCAGAGGCTGATGCTGCAGTCTCAACCGGTGCTCCGAGAGCAAGGTGTGATTTCTCCGATTCAAATATCTTATCCTTGGAATGAGGCGCAGTTGAGTACGATCGAGCTGGTCGGTGACGTTCCATTACGGCTTCACGGAACGATCACCGTCAAGATTCCACGGCCTCAAGGCTGGTGATGCGGATCCTTGTGATGAGCCTGATGCTGGTGGTGCCGGCGACGGCGGTCGCCGGACCGACCCAGCTCTCCCTGTTGCGCACGATTCAGACGGGCACCGTGCAGCAGCTTCGAGTTGCCGAGATCATCCAGTACGCAAAGGGTGATGAGGCATCGTATCTGGACCATGTGCTAGCGCGATCGGCACTTCTGGTCCTCGACAAGGACGAGGGGTTCCCGGATTGGCCCGTCGCGAGACTGCTCGATCGGACGTTGAACCAATTACAGCGTCGTTCTCACGCGTACCATCTGCCGCCCGAGATGCCGGCTGGGTTCGGCGGGGAAGACGTGGTCTTTACCGTCGTATATGCCCTTGTGGTCACGGGGAAGACCGAGGAGGCCATCGATGTGCTCGGACGCCATCTCGATTCTGGCAGCCGCTATAAACGCGGCGTGGTATTGCAGGCACTACGCAATATCGGAAACCAGCGCGCCAACAGCCTGATCCAACAGGTGGCCAATAGCCGCGACGACCGGAATCTGGCCGAGAACCTTTTGGCGGACCACCACTACCCCTTTCTCGAGGAGTTACATCGTTACCTGCACCTGATACCGAGTCATCGGCGGGGACGGGAAGAGTTATTCGCGATTGCCGGTGAGCGCTGCAGCCGACGGGCGACGCTGGCGGTCTACTTCATGGGATTTCTGGCACCAAGCGTTGATTGGAGACAGAACGAGGCCGAGCTGGACCTGCTCCGGGATTTGATCCGTGCCCCCTGCTTTTATACCCGCTACTTTGCCATCCGCGCCCTCGCCTTACGTTCGGCCGAGTCCATCGACTTCTGGACGGAGCTCTTCAACGGAGAAGAGGATGCCTGGCAGCGTGCCCAGATCGCCAGAATCGGCTTTGCCCGCTTTGGCAAGACATTTGCCACGCCGGCACTGGCGCTGTTGAGGGGCGAGCCTGTCCAGTATGTGCAGTGGGAGCTCATGCACGGCAATATCGAGGTCCGGGAAGGGGCGCAGTTCCGCGATTACTGGGACATCTGGCAACCCCCCACGCTGCAATTTCGGCTGAACTTCTCGGAGGGGGGCGGGCGAATGGATGAGCAGGATCTCGAGGAGCTCCTGTTCTGGCTTGAAATAGGGGCTCGTCCTCGTAATCCTTGGGTGCGTAATCACATGCTGTACGGGCTGGCGAGACATATCTCGGGAAAGCAAACCAGGCGCTACCTGCGGATTTTCGACTCGCTCCCGGACAAGACCAGCCACTGGTGGGTACTCCAGAATCTCTCGGATGCCCGGGCGTTGCCGTTGCTCAGATACTGGCACACACTGGAGTCAGAGGAACAACAACGAGATATCCTCTTGAAGCTCATTGTGAGATTGGAAAACCGACGGCCGGAGTCCAGGCGGGCCGCCCGGGGTACCTGCTGCCAACCGACCAGAGAGTGTCTCATTTCCTGGATAACAACGCTTCCCGTAAATGGTCAAGATATGGAGATTACCACCGAAGAACAGGCCAAGGCTTGGCTAGCAGGAGCCGAGGGTACTTCGCTGGAGCCGGAGATCCTCTTTACGGATGCTCTTGGACGGGTCGCCCTCGTGACCAGGCATGGTGGGGAGAGCCCGGAGCGGTGGGAACACCTGTACGGATGCTGGCGTCGCGTCCAGACGATTAATTGACCTCCCGAAACGATAACTGTCCTGTGAGCAGTTGACACACGCTTCCATTCCTCGCTGCCCCGTTTTCTCTTTTTTCCCAGTTGCGTTTTCTGGCCCAGATTTATACATAGAGGAGTAGAGAACTGAGGGCGGCAGGGGGAGACGAATGAAATGAAAAAAAGCCGGCGCTTTCTCGTATCGGTGCTAGCTCTGGGAATTTTCATCGGTTACGCGCAGCAGACGTCTCGAGGTGCTGATCGGCCCGCCGCTGTCATGCCCGCAGACGACGTCGAGATGGTGTTCGTCCCGGCCGGCGAGTTCATTATGGGGTCGGACGACGCAGAGGCCGACGATGATGAAAAGCCAGTCTCGAAAGTCTTCGTCCGGGATTTGTGGATCGACAAGTTCGAAGTGACGAACGCGCGCTACCGCCGCTGCATGAAAGCCGGCGCCTGCACCCGGCCGGTCGGGCGGGCTTATGACGACTTCACAAAGGCCGACCATCCGGTCACGGTGATCAGTTGGCAGCAGGCGGTGGCGTACTGCCGATGGGCCGGGAAGCGCCTACCGACCGAGGCAGAGTGGGAAAAGGCGGCCCGGGGCACCGATGGCCGGCAGTATCCCTGGGGCAATCGCTATGAGGCTGACCGCGTGAATGCCGGTTATACAGATGGGACCACGGCTGTCGGCAGCTATCCCCTGGGAGCATCGCCCTACGGGGTTATGGATATGGCCGGCAATGTGTGGGAGTGGACGTCGTCTCTCTATAAACCGTATCCCTACGATCCGAACGACGGGCGGGAAGACTTAGATGCCCGAGGTGCTCGCGTCAACCGCGGCGGCACGTGGTATTACAACTCAAAGTACGTCCGCACGTCCCACCGGGCGAACGCCGGTCATATATATCGGCGCGCCGCCGATCTCGGATTCCGCTGTGCCAAATAGTTCTAGGCATTTCAATCCGTTCTTCTTTAGGCCTGCTACATCTCGAAGCCGATGACGGTCACGATCTCGTCGGCCCGCACCTCCCCAAGCACTCGGCTCATGGCGGCCAATAACCCCTCCTTGGTGCGACAAGAGGGTTCATGTTCATATTTCATAAGCTCGTCAGGGATGGTTTCGATCTGGGCCGCCATCACAAAGGCCACGCGCGCCTGGCCGACGACCGTATGATCCTGGCCCGGAGGGCAGACGCAGAGAGAGATGGTCTGTCCTGGAATAAGGCCTTTCCGGAACCATTCGAGGCCGCGACGGACGGTGATGTTGAGCCCTGGATGAAAGGTCCCGCTGATAAAATGGAGGGTCATGGCATACCACCAGTTGATTGAGTCCGCAGAGTACTGACGCTGCTGATCCCGGTCAAGTGCTATCCAGAAGCCCCTCGACCAGGCCCGAATCAGTCCTTGCCTTTCCCGATGGTACGCTCTATGATCTCGTCACCGGATTTCCCCAGGAAAATGGCGACAGCACCGCCTCTGCGTATCCCCATTTGACCTCTTACTGAGCTGGCTCCGGTCGAGTATACAAGACGTTCCTGGTGCCGCGATTAGGATTCGACACCAATGGAAGCGCTGACCCTTCACCGTTTTCATTTCGCCTTCACCATCACCTACCACTACATCTTCCCGCAGCTGACGATGGGCCTGGCGCTGCTCATCTTCGTGCTCAAAACGATGGCGCTGCGGGGGGATGCGGTCGCCAACCAGGCCGTACGCTTCTGGGCCAAGATCTTTGGCGTGACCTTCGTGATGGGTGTGATCACGGGCATCCCGATGGAGTTCCAGTTCGGGACCAACTGGTCTCGCTTCTCCGAGGCCGCCGGTGGCGTCATCGGACAGACGCTGGCCATGGAGGGAGTCTTTGCCTTTTTCCTCGAATCTGCGTTCCTCTACTTGCTTTTGTATGGTGAGCGCCGGCTCGGCCAACGCGGCCACTGGGTCGCGGCGCTTTTGGTGTTCATAGGGACGTGGCTCAGCGGCTTTTTCATCGTCTGCACGAACGCCTGGATGCAGCATCCGGTCGGGTACGAGATCACGCCTGACGGTGTCATCAAGCTCGCAAGCCTGTCGGCTCTCTTCACCAATCCCTGGGCGTTTCCGCAATATCTGCACGTCATGGTCGGCACGACGATCACGGCGAGTTTCGTGATGGCCGCGATCGGAGCCTTCTACGTGCTGCGCGGCGAACACGTGGCAACGGCGCGACGGTTCCTGTCCTTGGCAGTCGTGGTGGGACTCATCGCGAGCGTGCTGGCGGCGGCGCCGACCGGTGACATTCAGGCAGGGCGGGTCTATAAACTTCAGCCCGTCACGTTTGCGGCCATGGAAGGTCACTTCCACACCGAGGACGGCGCAGGGATGGTGCTGATCGGGCAGCCGAACGTCCCGGAGATGCATCTGGATAACCCGGTCATTCTGCCGAATATGTTGTCCTTCTTGACTCACCAGCGTTGGGACGCGAGGGTCATCGGGTTGAGCGACTACAATCGCGACCTGTGGCCCGACAACATCGAGCTGCTCTATTACTCGTATCACGTGATGGCGGGACTCGGGACGTTTTTCATTGGGATTATGATGCTCGGTGCGTTCTTCCTCTGGCGCAGGACGCTCCACGAACAGCGCTGGCTACTGTGGATCCTGATGCTCGCCTTACCCTTCCCATTTATCGCGAACACGGCGGGGTGGATGACGGCAGAACTCGGCCGGCAACCGTGGCTCATCTATGGGCTGATGCGCACCGCCGACGGTCACTCTACTAACGTGTCAGGCGGGAATGCGCTGTTTACGCTCATTGGCTTCATGGGCTTGTACGTCATGGTGTCGGCACTGTATTTCTTCCTGACGACTCGGATTATCGCCCACGGCCCAGAATCGGATCCAACCGGGCACGAATTCGAGATCGCTGGGGGTGAGCCCGAAAAGGTGGGAGCCTGACGATGGAAACCGTCTGGTTCTGGCTGCTTGCGTGGATGTTCGGGACCTACGTGGTGCTCGACGGCTTCGACTTTGGGGTTGGGATACTACACCTCTTCGTGGCGAGGAATGAAGCCGAGCGAAAGCAAGTGATCCGCTCCATCGGCCCCGTCTGGGACGGGAACGAGGTGTGGTTGCTCGCAGCCGGCGGCACAATGTTCTTCGCTTTTCCCAAGCTCTTCGCGATCTCGTTCAGCGGTTTATACTTGGCGCTGATGATCGTCCTGTGGTTGCTGATGTTCCGCGCCCTCGGCATCGAGCTCCGGCATCAGCTGGAGGACCCGATTTGGACACAGTTCTGGGATGTCGCCTTTGCCGCGGCGAGCTTCCTGCTCGCGGTGTGTCTTGGCGCTGCGCTTGGCAACCTGGTGCGAGGCGTGCCGCTCAAGGAGGACGGGACATTTTTTGAGCCCCTATGGACCGATTTTCAGGTCGGGCAGCAGACCGGAATCCTGGATTGGTACACGGTCCTCGTCGCCCTGACCGCCGTGCTGGCCCTCGCCCATCATGGCGCGCTCTGGTTGAACGCGCGCACGGACGAAGCGGTCGCGGAGCGGGCAAATCGCCTGGCCGGTCGGCTCTGGCTCCTCGTTGTTATGTTCTCTATTATCACAACGCTTGCAACCGTCGTCGTGCAGCCAAACGTGACTGAAAGCCTGAGTGCACGACCCTGGGGTGCAGTGTTCGTCGGACTCGCTATTACGGGACTGGTCGGAGCATACGTCCTCCGCAAGCGGGGGCGCCCGTTGCAGGCCTTTGTATCATCAGCCGGGTACTTGTATGGGATGGTGGCCCTGGCTGCGATCGGCATCTACCCGTATGTATTACCCGGTCGCGATCCGGCCTTGGGGCTGACAGCACAGGCCGCCGCCGCGGCGGAGACCGGCCTGGTGATGGC
>JAAXQN010000002.1 GCA_012974305.1 Candidatus Methylomirabilis sp.
GGATAGGTACTGATGGCTAGGAAAGCCCGGGCCTACCGGGGGGCCAAGCGCCAGAAGGAAAAGACCCGACAGTCGCGACAGGAGGAGAAGCGACGTCGGAGACAGGACAGAAAGCTCGGTCCCCAGGAAATGGAGGGCCAGGAGCCCAGGGCCGGGGACATTCCACCCGAATCACCCGATCAACCTTCAGAGACATAGGCGCATCTGTTTCTTTACGCCCGCCTGATTGTTCCGAGAGACCACATCCCCTTCAACAGTAACGATATGGGTTCAATCTCCCTCTAGGCGGAGGAAACTATCCCGCCGAGGGACGAGTACCTGACCAGATCTCTAGCGGGGCCGAAGGTTGGTACCTCAGGTACGCATACTTCGGGCCCCGCCAGCCCCACACTATTTGAGCTCCCTCAACCGTACGTAACAATAATGAAGCCCGCTTCCTCCGGGAGGGATCTCCCGGCCATACGGAATGCTACTTCCGCCCGAGAATAGAATCCTTCAGGGCCTTCGCGATCCGGATTCGGACCACCCGCTTGGCGGGAATCTTGATGGCTTCCCCAGTCTGAGGATTTCGACCCATACGCGCCTTGCGGTTTACCAAGACCACCTTGCCAATCCCTGGAAGGGTAAACCCATTCTTGGCCTCTTTGGCCGCCAGCGAAGCTAACTCATCAAGCAACGCCCCAGCGGTCGCTTTGGTAATATCCCCCTTATCTGCAAGCCGTCCTACGAGCTGTGATTTCGTCATTGCCTTTGCCATCTTTCCCTCCTTTGCTTACACGGTTTCCGCCACCCCAGCTTCTCGCCGGTCAAACCTATATCGTGTCATGCCCCGCGAGTCAATAGGATCTTCACGGTCACATATTGCAGTAAAAGCGTTTAGCACACTTAGGAATGCGGGATACCGCACAAGTGTGCAAACCGTACCGCAAGTCCGCAACCCCCGCGCAACCAAGAGCGGCTGCTCGTTGTGTTGCCAAGGGGGAAATCGCCGATGAGACGCGGGTGAAGAGTAAGATTTCAACTGGTCGCTCGTCACTAGCTGCACGGTGTTGGCTCAGCTGTGGGGAATTGCGCTATATGCATAGCCTAGCGTCAGCGAACAAGTCAAGCAAAAAAAGCCCTGAAATGTGGGTTTTTACAGGTTTTTTGGATCACGGTGTGGAAATGTCTGTGTACTGGGTGTGGATATGTCAAGAACTCGCCAATGCTGGTTGATCCTGACAGGATCATGAGAAAAGGAGTGAGTTGCTAGACCAACTCCTCACCTACCTGGTGTTCGTAGGCAATATCAAGGGCTGACGCAATCCCCAAAACACCACGAGCGCCGAGTTGCCCAGACGCCCGTAGTACGTTCCCTTATCTCTCGACCTTTGCCTTTTCCAGGGCATGCTCCAACTGCTTGATTCTATCGCGAAGTGCCTTCTGAGTATTAAACGTCTCGGTATCATCTCGCATAATCGCAAAGATCCCCTCCACGTGCCCGTCTTTCCCGGTCAACAACCCGACGGTGAAGGCAATGGAGAAACGGCTGCCGTCCTTTCGCACGGCAGGAACCCGAAGGACCTGATCGCCGTAGTCGGTCCGGCCGGTCCGCATGACTTCGCGATAACCGGCCCAGTGCTGCTCTCGGTACTTCTCAGGGATTATAAGATCTAATGATTGCCCAAGAGTTTCCGTTTCTGTAAACCCGAACAACTTTTCGGCGCTGGGGTTCCAAAGCTCGATGGTCCCGTCGGCCCTCGCCAACACGATGGCATCCGCTGCCGCACCGACGATCTTCTCATAGATCGACATGCCCCATCTCCTCTCTTTGGATAGTCCTCCCGGTTCCCCCGCCGAGGGAAGACCGTGGATTGCCCCCATCTGCTAGCCCTGAGCGACGCGCCGCAAACGCGGGGCGCAGTCGAAGCCCGGAGGGCAGATTATTCACTTCTATGTGAATAATCCGGGCTACGACGGGGCGGGGGTCAGGGTCACCAGGTGATGGTAGTGTATAGTGAGCCGCGTGCCCTGCTCAGATCCATCGGGCTCGACATGGATGACCAGGCCATCCGCCGCCTCGCTCGTTCCCACCAGACTTCCTGTGACCGTGGGTCCCCCGAGGGCTCCGGCTGCCAGTGTGAGGGTAACCCGTTTCCCTACGTGCCGCTTGATCTCTTCTGGCTTCATCCTGCTCCTCCTTCCCTATTGTCAGGCAGCTACCTGTCTCCAAAATTTCCCCGCACTTCTCCCCAGCCTTTCACTCGAGAGCGCCCCGACCCGCTGACGGGATGATCCCAATCCCCCGTTGAGGGGTCGGAGGGTATCAGGGGCCGGCATCCTCACCCGGCTCGGGCTCCTTTCCGAGAAGATAAAGCGTCCGCGGGAATGCCTCTCCCGGGCGCGTGGTGATCTCGCCGATGACATCGAGATATTCCGCCTGGGAGATCCCGCCCCGCATCGTGCCAAGGGGGAAAACACCGACCGTTTCGCAGCCGCGCTGGAACAGCGCGCTGAGGGCACCTTGAAGGCTGGCGAGGACGACCTCTTTGCGACAAATCATCTCGGCCTCAAAGTCGTACACGATCACGCGCGCGACATATCTGACTCCTCGCGCCGTCCCATCGGCAATCATGACCGAACCCAGCGGGTGCTTTTCCGTTCGCGCGGCACGCTCCAAGGCAACCCACAGATCGAGTGGCGTGGCGTCCGGGTCCAAATCCTCGGTCACCGCTTGCAGAAGAAGGTAGGTGTCCTCCGGAAGGATGAGGGCATCCAGTGGAGGCGGCTCGCTCGAAGGCCACGGGATTATTTCCGTTACTCTCCGGTTCACAGGTCACGGTTCACAGTTCACAGCTCGAAGATCGATTACCGTAAACCCGACCATCATTCTTTCTTGGTCGTCGGTGATCGGTTGTCGGTCGTCGATTCTTTACTCCTCTCCCTGATCTGGCCTTTGGAAGAAGAGGAAGGGATCGTCGATCCGAAAGACCTCCTGGGAGTAGAAGGCCTGTCCGTACGTGCAGCCGATGAGGAGACCGAAGTAGCGGGCGAGGGTCTGCACACGGCCCGGGATACTCCGATAGCCCGGCCGGCCAAACTGGGAGCTATGCGCCTTGATGGCCTCAACGGCCCTGGGAAGCTCCTCGTCCACAGCCACAATGAAGGAGGGACGCTCGAAGGGGGTCAAGAAATAATACAGGACCTTTTGAACCGCATGAGGCCGCCCGCCTGCGGGAAATTTTTCCAGGTGGGCAAAGTTGGCAGCATGGGTGACCAGGTGACCAGCCGCGATGTGGTCGGCATGCCCCCGGCCGCGGCCCGGCTCCACAGCGTAGTGAGGTGCAAGGACGATCTTAGGCCGGTACTTGCGGATAAGGAAGGCGACCTGTTTTCGGTTTTTAAAATTATCCTCGAGACGGGTATCCCCCAGATCTAGCATTTCAAACGCGTCCACCTCGAGAAGTTTGGCCGCCTCCTCCGCTTCCCGCTTTCGGAGCTTGCGGGTCCCGGCCCCCATATCGCCCTCGGTGAGACTCACCATTCCAGTCCGATACCCTCTCGATTTCATCTTCAGGAGGAAAGCCCCGGTCCCGATCTCGGCATCATCCGGATGCGCCCCAAAGGATAAAAAGTCTACCGCGAGCCCCATCGTCCTTCCTCACTAAGGTACTCAGCCATCAGCCGTCAACAAAAAGCGACTTTCCCGCCCTACTTATAAAAATCCTCCCGGCTTCCGCTCACGACCTCCACCTCGATCACCCGTGCTTCACGGAGGACCCTTAAGACGACCTTCTCATGAGCCCGCTTCTTCCACAGTTCTTCATACAGGTCGCGTCGCGTCTCCACGGTGCAAAAATTCACGGCGAGGACGACGTCCCCCTCTCTGATCCCCGCCGCTTCTGCCGGCCCCCTCGGAACCAAACCCGCCACCATGACCCCTTGCTCCGCCGGTTGGAAGTACGCCCCGACCCATGCCCGTACCGGTCGGCTCACGACCCGACCGAACTCGAGCAATTCCGTCCGGTTAAGCTGGTAGAGTTCTACCGGGATTGCCACCGTCGTGCGGCCCACCTCGGGCAGGTTCAATGAGGCGATCCCGACCACCCGCCCGGCCAGGTCAAAAACAGGGGCACCTCCGAATCCAGGGTTCTGGATCGACAGCCCGATGACTTTCGTCAACATGTATTCCCAATGCGTGTCGAATTCCCCGATATAGGTGATGAATCCCTCGGCCACCCGCCACTCTGCCGTCCCGGTGGCTGCAAGGAGAAAGACGGGCTGCCCGAGCAGGATGTCCATGGAGGAGCTGAGACGAACCGCGGAGAGCTCCTGAGGTGGAATCTTCAGGAGGGCCAGGCCGCTGGTAAAGTCTTGCGCCACCAGACGACCCTGAAACTGCCGACCATCCGAGAGGCTTATCCCAAGTTTGTCGGCGCCCAGGACCACGTAATTGACCGTCAGGAGATATCCTCCGGTGTCGACAATGACGCCGGTCCCCATCCGTTGCTCACCCAGGACCACGGTCGAAGGATGGTCCGGCCGGACGGTCGCCTGGATACTGACAACAGCGGGTAGAACCCGATTGATCAATTCGGGGGGCGCATCCATGATAGCGCTCCGCAGTACCAGAAGATCAGGCGTTCATCTTAGCAACTTCCCCACAGGGATGCCAAAGGAAAACCTGTTCGGAGAGCATCAGGAGAACGCCGTTCCGACGGCCGCGCTGAACCAGCTCATTGGAGAAGCACAGGACCCG
The DNA here is from genome assembly GCA_012974305.1 of Candidatus Methylomirabilis sp. GTDB lineage: Bacteria > Methylomirabilota > Methylomirabilia > Methylomirabilales > CSP1-5 > CSP1-5. The sequence continues at coordinate 4,739 of JAAXQN010000002.1, forward strand.
CAGCCAGATACAAGAGGGCGAGGGTAATACCCTTCCAGGACGGCGCACAACCCCCGCACATTGGCCTGATTCATGCAAACGTGGAAATTGCCTCAGGCCGCCCATTGTGGCTCCCCTCCCATTCCCTCGTCAAGGGCCCGATGCGTCGAGTCATGGGCATGGAAGAGCTCAGCTCCGTGGGTCTAACCACTTGGGGCTCCGTATCCAAACACCGAGCACCTGTCACTCGTCCGTGATATAATACACAGTCTCTGATGGAGGCGAGATGGATACAACAGGCTCCCCGTCCAACCAGGTTGCCGTCAATAATCAGCTGCCTTCGGCCGATACGGACCGGATCTATCGGATCATTAGCGAATTCGCCGAGGGATTCGAGGTGCTGTCTCGCATGCCCCCGGGGGTCGCGATCTTCGGGTCATCGCGGGCCACGCCGCACGATCGATACTACGGTGTCGCCGAGGACATCGGCCGCCTCCTCGTCCAGAACGGATTCGCCATTCTGACCGGCGCGGGACCAGGTATCATGGAGGCTGCAAACAAGGGGGCGCGGGCGGCAGGAGGTCCCTCCATTGGATTGAACATCCAGCTTCCCGTAGAGCAGCCGATCAACCCCTATATCACTACCCTGCTGAACTTCCGCTACTTCTTTGTCCGAAAGGTGATGTTCGTCCGATACGCTGTGGCCTTCGTAATCATCCCAGGGGGATTTGGGACGTTAGACGAGCTATTCGAATCGGTCACCTTGATTCAGACTCAAAAGATCCGCTCCTTCCCGGTAGTCCTCGTCGGGCGGGAGTACTGGCAGGGCCTCCTCGATTGGCTCCACGGGACAGCGGTGGAGCGGGGAAGGATCACATCTGAGGAGATGGCCATCTTCACGGTGGCCGATACGCCAGAGGAGGTCCTGACCGCGATCCAGCGCGCGAAGGTGACCGACCGCCAACCGATACCGTAGTCAATTCCCCCTCAGGACCGTCCCTCACTCCACTTACCCGTCGCTCCCAATACGCCCAGGCCGTTCAGTAGGTTCGCACGAGTGACCGGGGGCTCGACCCGCAAGGGCAAGGCCTGGAAAGAGAAACGAACCACCCAGCAAAGACGTGAAATCGCGTCCGAAAACGGCTTTGACATTTTCCTTGTTCCTGCGTATTGTTATAAATGAAGGCGGCGGTGCCAGAGCCCTCGGACCAGGGTAACGGTTGCTATGTCCTATCGATACCTCGAAGAAGTCGCCATTGCCGACGTGGCCTTCGAGGCAGAGGGACGAACGCTTTCCGAGGTCTTCGAGGCATCGGCGTTAGCCCTCACGGAGACCATGGTAGATTTGGACGGTCTTTCGCCCGTCCAATCACGCCAGATCTCGCTGACCGCCGAGGATCTGGAGACTCTCCTCTTTCGCTGGCTTGCAGAACTCATCTACCTCAAAGATTCGGCATGTCTCCTCTTCGGGCGATTCGAGATTTCCATCCGGGAGGCGACCGAGTGGGAGCTTCAGGCGACAGTGTGGGGGGATCTGATCGATTACGAGAAGATGTCGCTCAGGATGGATGTCAAGGCGGTCACGTACCACCTATTCGCCTTGGAGCAGACCCCTCAAGGATGGAGGGCGCGGATCGTCCTGGATATATAGGAGGGTAGGGTCATGGACTTCAAAAAGATTGCTGATGGTATCTGGGAGGCTCCTCCCACCGCCAAGAAGGGTATGCTTGTTCCGGCCCGGATTTACGCCACGGATGAACTCTTTAAGGAGATGGATCAGGGGGTCTTCGAGCAGGTGACCAACGTGGCCTGCCTGCCCGGGATCCAGAAGTACGCCCTCTGTATGCCTGACGGACACTGGGGTTATGGATTCCCCATTGGGGGGGTGGCCGCCATGGATACAGCAACGGGGGTCATCTCGCCGGGCGGAATCGGCTTTGACATCAATTGTGGGATGCGTTTCCTCCGGACCAACCTCACCGAGGCCGAGGTCAAGCCGAAGCTCCGGGAGCTGGTAGACCAACTCTTCTACGCGATCCCCTGCGGCGTGGGCACAAAGGGACCCCTGAGGCTGAAGGAAGATGAATTTCGAGAGGTGATGGTTCAAGGTGCCCGGGGCGTTATCCGGCGAGGCTACGGCTGGCCGGAGGATGCGGAGCGGATCGAGAACTCCGGCTGCATCCCGGGAGCCGATCCCGCCAAGGTGAGCGCCAAGGCCACCAGCCGGGGGATCAACCAGCTCGGGACGTTAGGGTCTGGCAACCATTACCTGGAGATTCAGGTGATCTATCCCGGCAATATCTACGATTTGGATGTCGCCAGGACACTCGGAGTTGACCGCGAGTTTCAGGTCGTGGTGATGTTCCATTCCGGCTCCCGGGGCTTTGGTCACCAGGTCGGGACGGACTACCTGGAGATTTTCGGGCGGGCCATGAAGCGGTACGGCATTACCGTTCTGGATCGAGAGCTTGCCTGTGCGCCTTTTTCCTCTCCCGAGGGTCAGGACTATTTCAAGGCAATGGTCTGTGCAGCCAACTCCGCCTTCGCCAATCGCCAGGTAATAACCCACCGCATCCGAGAGGTCTTCAGCGACATCTTTAAACGGGATGCCCGAGATCTGGGCCTCGAAATAATTTACGACGTCTGCCACAACATCGCCAAGATCGAGCGATACCGGGTGGATGGCCAAGAGAAGGAGCTGCTCGTCCATCGGAAGGGTGCGACGCGTTCCTTCCCGCCGGGGCATCCAGAGCTGGCGGAACGGTACCGAGCCATCGGCCAGCCGGTGATTATCGGTGGATCCATGGAGACCGGCTCTTACCTGCTCATCGGAACGGACAAAGCCATGGAGGACAGCTTTGGTTCCACCGCCCACGGTTCCGGCCGGACGATGTCTCGCACCGCCGCCAGGAAGAAGGTCCATGGCCGAGACCTGCTGCAACGGATGGAACAGAAGGGAATCTACGTCAGGGCCGCCTCCCTTTCGGGAGTCGCCGAGGAGGCGGGAATGGCCTACAAGGATATCTCGGCCGTAGTGGATGCGGTGGAAAAGCTGGGGATCTCGAAGAAAGTGGTGCGGCTGCAGCCGATCGGCAATATCAAGGGGTAACGGCACCGAGGCAGCTATGGAGAGCAAAGAGCTATTGTACACTTCGTACCGGGTGCATGAACTGAAGAGCCTGCTCCCCGAAGGGCTCTCCGGAGCAGAGCTTCGGAAAGTAGAGGAGTTTGTCGAGAAGCGGGACGATATAGGGTTGATGGCCTTTCTGGAACAGCTGAGCCTCTCCGGGCAGAGCCGGGAGCGGCTCAGGATTATCAAAGAGGCGCGGCCCATCGCCCAGACTATCGTCGCCCTCTGGCGGGAAATGCCCCTCCGCCATGAGGAGATCGAAGCGCACTACAAGCAGCTTCAGCACCTCAAGGTCCAGTATGACCGCATCGCCCCCCGGCGGGCAGGTGTCGAGTCCTTTTAACTTCCTTCCTGGTCCCTTCACAGAAAGCTCACGATGCAGGCAGTTCGCTTTCACACGCATGGGGGATGCGAGGTTCTGAAGCTGGAGGAGATCCCCGACCCCCAGATCGCCCCGAACGAGGTCCTGGTGCGGATTAAGGCGTGCGCCCTGAACCACCTGGACCTCTGGCTCCGCAAGGGGCTCCCCGGTGTCAAGGTACCTCTTCCCCACATCCCTGGCTGCGACATCAGCGGCGAGGTGGCCGCGGTTGGTAAACTCTGCACCCGCGTCCAAGTGGGGGATCCTGTGGTGATCTCTCCTGGGAGGAGCTGCGGACAGTGCCTCCGCTGCTTGGAGGGCAGAGATAATCTCTGCGCGAGCTACCAAATTATCGGTGGCTATGGGCTCTGCGGCGGATATGCCGAACTGATCAGCGTGCCCGAGGTTAATATTCTCGGTCTTCCAAAAGATCTCGACTTTGTCCAAGCCGCCGCTCTCCCGATCACCTTCCTCACCGCCTGGAATATGCTAGTCACCTTAGGGAACGTTCAACACGGACAGACCGTGTTGGTTATGGGTGCCGGAAGTGGTGTGGGTGTTGCCGCCATCCAAATCGCAAAGCTGTTCGGGGCATCCGTCATCGCGGCCGCCGGCACCGATGAAAAGCTGGCCAAGGCACGGGCCCTCGGGGCAGACCACGGCATTAACTACCAGAAGCAGACGGTGGCTCAGGAGGTCAAGCAGCTCACCGCGCACCGGGGGGTCGACATCATCTTCGAGCACGTCGGGGGCGAAACCTGGAAAGAACTGATCCCGATCCTGGCCCCGGGAGGAACTCTGGTCACCTGTGGAGCCACGAGCGGACCCATAGCCGAGACCGACATCCGGTATCTCTTTATGCGGCAGATCCGGATTCAGGGAGCTCACATGGGGAGCAAGGCCGACCTCATGGCCATCCTCCCCCTGGTCGAAGCGGGAAAACTGAAGCCGGTGGTCGACCAAGTTCTCCCCTTGTCTGAAGCCGCCCAAGCCCACCGCCTCCTGGAGGACCGCCGGCAGTTTGGCAAGGTCGTCCTTACGATCTAGCCGCGCGCAGCAGGTCCCACCCGTGGCCAATCTTCCCCCCCTCTTTACCCACACTCCTCCATAGAGGCGTCACCTATAACGGGAAACGCAAAGAGATCCACGGACCGTCTTGCCGCGACCGGATCTGGTACGACTATTGCTCAAGCGCAATACAGATCGGGAGTCGTCTGTGGGAAAGATACTGTTTTCATTGATTGTTCCTGGTAGCCTCCTTTTGGGCGCCACTGTGGCGTTCTTGAATTGGATGGCACCTCCGGGCTTGCTCTCGACGCTTGTCCGCGTCTATCCGTACGCCGTGTACGGGGCCGGGATCCTCCTCGGATGGCGGTTCCGTCGAAGCCGGCTGGTGACCGCCATCCTTCTCCTCGTGCTCATCGATTGGGCACTACTGCATTTTGCGGCGGCGAACCCCGCAACCGCCGCCACTGGCCGCATCGTTTTCAACGCCGCAGGTGTGTTGTTACCCCTGAACCTTGCTCTCCTGTCCCTCATGAGCGAACAGGGCATTTTTACCCCGAACGGCCTCTGGCGGCTCGGGATACTTCTCGCCCAGTTGCCCCTCGTCGCCATCATTTGCGAACCCACACAGGCAAGCGTGGCCGCGCTCCTCGAACACCCGATTGTCGATGCCGGTGTTATCTCGGGGATGCGCGTCACCCAGCCGGTTTTGTTGGCGTTCGCCGCCGCATTCCTCGTGGTGGCAATCCGCTTCGCTCGTCACCCCCACAGCAATGAGAGTGCCTTTCTCTGGGCGTTGACGGCGGCGTTTCTTGGGCTCAATACCTCCAGTATCGGACCCGTGTCGACGATCTATTTCGCTACTGCGGGACTGATCCTCGTCATCTCCGTGGTCGAAACCTCCTACTCCATGGCCTATCGAGATGAACTCACGGGACTTCCGGCCCGACGAGCCCTCAACGAAGCCCTTCTCAGGCTCGGAGCTCGGTATACAGTGGCGATGCTCGACGTCGACCGCTTCAAGAAGTTCAATGATCAGTACGGCCATGACGCGGGCGACCAGCTACTCCGCATGGTCGCCTCGCAGCTGGCCAAGGTATCGGGCGGCGGAAAAGCCTTTCGGTACGGCGGAGAGGAATTCGCGATGATCTTCCCCGGCAAATCGGTGCAGGATGCCATACCCCATCTTCAGGAACTCCGAAAGGTAGTCGAGACGACCGGCTTCACTCCGCGCAATTCCGACAGGCCTCGTAAGAAACCAAAAGAGCTGAGACCGAACAATCCGGCCCGAAAAGCGGTTTCCGTCACCATCAGCATCGGCGTGGCCGAACGGACCGAACAGCATGCACATCCGGATACGGTGATAGAAGCAGCGGACCAGGCCCTCTACAGCGCCAAGAAAGCCGGGCGGAACAAGCTTCGCACGTATCCTCAGGGCTCCGCGAGATAATGTGGGCAGATGCGGGAGGAATCCGCGCGGTCTTTCGCTGTTGTAGCGAAGGCCAATTGGTGTACGATGAAAAACCGACAACTCATCACGGGAGGTTATGCAATGACGACCGAAGTCCTGATCTACGGGAAGGACGGCTGACCCTTCACCACGGCGGCCCGGGAGGATTACGCCACACGGAATGTTCCCATTCGCTATATCGATGTGAAAAAGGACAAGAAAACCTTCGACGAAATGCTCAAGGTCTCCAAGGGAGTGCGGGAGGTCCCGGTCATCGTCGAGGATGGCCGGGTGACCATCGGCTTCGATGGCACGTGAGAGGTTTGAGGCCAGGGTCCTGGCCATCACTTCCAGGCCGTCCATCCCTTGTCGGGTGCGACGGCCTTTCCTTCGCCACCCGAAGCTCTGTGGCGCCAGCCTTCAAACCGTGATGGACCTTAATCAGATCGACGGATATCTTTTTCAAGGCTCGGCCCCCCTCGGTCCGCGCGATACCGACCGGCTCCTGTCCTTAGGGGTCAGGGCAGCGGTGGACATGCGGGCCGAGGCCCAGCCCCCTCTTCTCCTGGACAGCACCCTCTGGCTCCCCACGACAGACGGAGAAACCGCCACGGTAGAGCAGCTCACCACGGGCATCCGCTTCATTGACCATTGCCTGAGCCTCGGATGGGGCGTGTACGTTTACTGTCAGGGAGGGATCGGCCGCTCCACCATGATGGTTGCAGCCTATCTGGTAGGCAAGCGTGGGATGGACGTTGATGAGGCTATTGAGGGCATCCAGAGATGCCGGCCGGGGGCCAGTCCATCTCGTCACCAAGTGCGGGCAGCCGAAACGGCTGGCCTCGCTTTCCGTGAAGCGGCTCAAGGGTCCCTCTCCACATGACGTTTTCACACCAACCCGGTCCATCGTGGTCACGGGTCCCTACCAGCCCTTGCCACCTCCGAAAAACCTCTACTCTTCTTCTCCAGGCCAATGCTTGAGCCCGTACAATCCGGTTTTGAGCACTTTCAAGGCCAATAGCCCACACTTCAGTCGAATCGGACTCAGCGGTACCCCCAGGGCCTCGAGCATCTCCTCCATGCTGAATGCCTTGACCCGTTCGAGGGGTGCTCCCTTAATCTTCTCCGTCAGAATCGAGGCCGCTGCCGTACTGATGGCGCAGCCCTCACCCGTGAAGCGGACATCCGCCACGCGGTCCTCGTTGAGGCACAGATCGATCCGGATCCGATCTCCGCAGAGCGGATTGTCCTCTTCATGGGTGACATCCGGATTCTCCAAGGTCCCAAAGTTGCGCGGACGCTTGTAATGATCCAGGATAAACTCCCGATAAAAGTCGTCCATGTCCTCAGACCTTATGGATCCCTACGCCCCTCGGTCCCCCCACGCGACCCTCCCGTCCCGTGACAGCACCATATATAACAGAAAGCGCTCACGGACGGCTACTGCCGGGCAGACACGCATATTCACGCGGGGGCAAGACTCGCTGCAGCGATCCGTGACCTTGAGGCTCGAGACGGGAATCGTCTACAGGGGCACCATTGAGGGCGGATTTTTTTGGCGGTCGTGCACGTCATGACTTATGGGACGAGCTGCTTGCCGTGTCCGTCGATGACGATCAAGGCATCCACCGGACAAACAGTGCACGCATCGATCAGTTGTTCCTCCTCGATATCCGGCGGGCTCTCCTTGGACGCGCAGATATTCTCCTCGTCGAACTCAAAGACCTCCGGCGCAACTTTCATGCAGTTCCCGGTGCTGATGCAGAGCGAGCGATCGATGCGGATCGTCAAACCACGTATTTTTCGCTCAACGAAGTCTCCGATAACCATTTCTCCTTGTTCCCGGCACCTGGACCTCGGCGCCGGTCAATTATCTTCGAAACGTTCACGCTCAGAAGAGACCCAATTCAAGTTTGGCCGCTTCGGACATCCTGGAGGGGTCCCAGGGGGGATCGAAGACGACCTCGACCTTGGCATCCGTGACCCCCGGAACCTCCTTCGCCTTCTCCTGCACCTCCCCGGGGAGCGTCCCTGCCGCTGGACAGTTGGGGGAGGTGAGGGTCATTTTGATCTCAACGACGTTAGACGGATCCACCTTGATCTCGTAGATCAGTCCGAGTTCGTAAATGTTCACCGGGATCTCCGGATCAAAGACAGTGCGCAGGGCCTCGATGATCTGGGCCTCGATCACCAGTTCATTGGCGGACGTGATGTCCATACGACCTCCCTTGATTCGTTACGGCAATTTCATCGTCACTTGCGGGTATCATCCTACTCTGTGGAAACGGTCTCCCCTTTCCCCTTGAGCGCGGCCCGCAGTGTATGCCACGCCAGCGTGGCGCACTTGACGCGAACCGGGAATTCCCTCACACCAGAAAACACGGCGAGTTTCCCCAAGTCATTCGGATCGCTCGTTCCATCGCCGGTCACCAAGGCATGGAATTTCTCAAAAATGGCTTGTGCTTCGTCCGTGGTCTTTCCCTTCACGCTGTCAGTCATCATCGAGGCAGCGGCTTTGGAAATCGCGCAGCCCGACCCTTGAAAGCCGATTTTGCGAATCACGTCATCCTCCAACTGGAGGTAAACGGTCACGACGTCCCCACAGAGGGGATTATGCCCCTCCGCGGTCCGGTCGGCCCCTTCCGGCTTCATAAAGTTGCGTGGTTTTTTACTGTGGTCGAGGATGAGTTCCTGGTACAGTTCACGAAGGTCAGACATTAGCCGAACATTTCAATGGCCTTGTGGATCGCCCGGACGAGCACATCGATTTCTTCTTTGGTGTTATAGAAGGCCAGAGACGCCCGGGCGGTGGCGGGCACTCCAAAGCGCTGCATCAGCGGCATGGTACAGTGGTGCCCCGCCCGAATCGCAACCCCGTCATGATCGAGAATCGTGCCGACGTCGTGCGCGTGCACCCCGTCCAGCACAAACGAGATGAGGCTTACCTTCTCCTCTGCCGTGCCGATGATTCGAATGCTCGGGATCGCCGAGAGTGCCTCCGTCGCATACTCCAGTAACCCGTGCTCGTACGTAGCGATCCTGTCCAGGCCGACCCCATTCACGTAGTCGATCGCAGCACCCAGACCAATCACGCCAGCGATATGGGGCGTGCCGGCCTCGAATTTGTACGGCAGGTCGTTGTAGACGGTCTTCTCGAAGGAGACCGATTTGATCATGTCACCCCCCCCCTGGTACGGGGGCATGGCTTCCAGTAGTTCGGCCTTACCATACAGGACACCGATGCCGGTGGGACCGAACACCTTGTGCCCGGAAAAGGCGTAGAAGTCGCAATCCAGTTCGTGCACGTCCACCTTGAGATGGGGCACCGCCTGTGCCCCATCCACCAGCACCGGCACCCCCTGACGGCGCGCGAGCCGGATTATTTCGTGGACGGGGTTGATTGTCCCCAAGGCGTTCGAGACATGGACGACCGCCACCAGCCGGGTCCGAGAGGTCAGAAGTTTTTCATACTTGTCGATCAACATCTCCCCGGCGTCACTGATCGGCATGACACGCAGCACTGCTCCGGTCTGTTCGCAGAGGATCTGCCAGGGGACAATATTGGAGTGATGCTCCATCGCGGAGATGACGATCTCGTCGCCAGCCCGGATGTGTTGCCGGCCGTAACTGTTAGCCACCAGATTGATGGCCTCGGTGGTGCCGCGAACGAAGATGACTTCCCGCGATTCGGCGGCGTTGATGAAACGTTGCACCTTCTTTCGGCTTTGCTCGTAGGCCTCGGTGCCTCGTTCGCTCAGCTGATGCACCCCACGATGGATGTTCGAATTGTATGTTGCAAGGAATTCGTGCACCGTGTCGATGACAACCTGCGGCTTTTGGCTCGTGGCGGCGTTATCGAAATAGACCAGCGGCTTCCCTTGAACCTTCTCGCGCAGAATCGGGAAGTCCTGTCTCGCCTTGGCGACATCAAAACCCGCTGCCAGGTCCTTGCGGACCTTTGCAGTCGTTGTGCTACCGGGGGTGGTCATCGAACTTCCTCCAAGAGTTTCCCCTCGGGCAACCATTGGGCCACGAGTGTCTCCAGGTACCTGCGGATTGGCTCGGCCTTCATGCGCTCCAGGGTTTCTCCCGCAAAGCCGAAAAGCAACAGGGCCCGTGCGGCGTCCTCGGCGATGCCCCGGGAACGCAGGTAGAAGATCGCGTCCTGGTCAATCTGACCAATGGTCGCCCCGTGGGTGCATTTTACATCGTCGGCGTAAATCTCGAGCTGCGGCTTCGAGTCGATCTGTGCCTCCTGGGAAAGCAACAGGTTCTTATTCGTCTGTTTGGCGTCGGTCTTCTGGGCGTCCTTGTGAACGATAATCCGGCCGCTGAAGACGCCGTGCGACCGCCCATCGAGAATGCCGTGGTAGAATTGCCGGCTGTCGCAGTGCGGACTGGCGTGTTCGACCCGCATAAAGTTGTCCATGTGCTGGCTCCCGGTGGCCATGAACAGCCCGTTTATCAGGCACTCGCTGCCTTCACCGGCCAAGACCGGGTGCACGTTGTTCCGCACCAGCGCGCCACCGAGCAGCACCCTGTGGGACGTGACATTACTGCTACGGCCCTGCTCCAGCCGGAGGGTCGAGACGCTAAATGCCTGATGGCTCTCGCGCTCGATCATATAGTGGCTTAGCACGCTGTTCTGCCCAACCACCACTTCCGTGACCACGTTCGAGAAATAGACGTCAGCGTCCAGCGCGACATAATCCTCGACAATGACCGCCTGGCTGTCTTCATCCATGACGATCAGGTTACGCGGATGAGTCGCGATCGGGTCGGCGGTTGCCGTCGACACATACAACAGGCGGATGGGCTTCTCAACCACCCTCCCCCGGGGGACGTGCACAAATGCGCCATCGTCCATAAATGCGGTGTTGAGCGCGATAAACGCGTCATGTGCATAGGCGGCGTACCGGGTCAGGTGCTGCTCCAGCACATCCCGGTCATCCTTGAATGCCTGGGCAAGACTCCGCACCGAGACCCCGTGGCCGGGTAATCCTGTAGATGAGAGCGTGGGTGCGTATCGGCCGTTCACAAAGACGAGCTGGATATCCCCCAATCCCGGAATCGCAAATTGTGCTATCTCTCGGGGCGTCAGCTCGACGCGGGAGTCGCTCGTGAGTTGGAAGGCAATCTGCGCGAGCGGTGCCACGTTCGTGAACCGCCAATCCTCGTCGCGGGTGGTCGGGAAGCCCAACTCGGTGAAGCGGGCGATAGCCGCCCGGCGGACAGGCTGCAGCCACCCCTGCCCATTTCCAGCAGTGGCTTTCTCGAAATCAGCAAAAATCTCAGCGTAGTAGTCCCGCTCTTGTGTCACGACACTCACCGACTCTGCTGCCTATGCCTTGGCACCAGCCCTGAGCTCCTCTTCGATCCCGGCGTAGCCCTTCTCTTCGAGCTCCAGGGCCAGGTCCTTCCCGCCCGACTTGACGATCCGGCCGTCCACCAAGACATGGACGTAGTCGGGGATGACGTAGTTGAGCAACCGCTGATAGTGGGTGACAACGATGATGGCACGCTCCGGGCTGCGCATATCGTTGACGCCCTTGGCGACGATTTTCAGGGCATCGATGTCCAGGCCGGAGTCCGTCTCGTCCATGACACAAAGCCGAGGCTCGAGCAGGGCCATCTGGAAAATTTCGTTCCGTTTCTTCTCGCCGCCCGAGAATCCCTCGTTGACCGAGCGGTGGAGGAGCTTTTCATCCACCCCCAGGAGCTTGATCTTCTCTTTGACCAGGGCAAGGAACTCCATGGCGTCAAGCTCCTCGAGGTCCCGCGCCTTGCGGATGGCGTTGAGCGCGGCCTTGAGGAACTGGGCACTCCCGACACCGGGAATTTCCACGGGGTACTGGAAGGCCATGAAGATGCCCTCGCAGGCGCGCTCCTCCGGCGCCATCTCGAGGAGGTTTTTCCCGTCGTACAGGACCTCTCCCTCGGTGACCTCGTAAGTCTCGCGGCCGGCCAGCACCTGCGCCAGGGTGCTCTTGCCCGAGCCGTTGGGGCCCATGATAGAGTGGACCTCGCCGACATCCACCTTCAGGTCAACGCCTTTGAGGATTTCGTGGTTGCCCGCTCGTACATGCAGGTTTTTGATTTCAAGCATGGTCGATCCTTTTTGAAGAGTAGTTTGACCCCGTTAGCCGACGCTTCCCTCCAGGCTGACGCCCAACAGCTTCTGCGCTTCGACGGCAAACTCCATCGGGAGCTCGCGGAAGACCTCCTTGCAGAAGCCGTTGACGATCAGGTTGACTGCGTCTTCCTTCGAGATCCCGCGCTGATTGCAGTAGAAGATTTGGTCATCGCCGATCTTGGAGGTGGACGCCTCGTGCTCCATCTTGGCCGTGGGATTCTTCACCTCGATGTACGGGAAGGTATGGGCGCCGCACTTATCGCCAATCAGCAGCGAGTCGCACTGCGTGTAGTTGCGCGCCCCCGTCGCACTCTTGAGGATCTTCACCCCGCCGCGATAGGTGTTCTGACCATGACCGGCCGAGATCCCTTTCGAGATGATGGTGCTCCGCGTATTCTTGCCGATGTGGGTCATCTTGGTGCCCGTGTCAGCCTGCTGGCGATGATTGGTCAGCGCCACCGAGTAGAACTCGCCGACGGAGTTGTCCCCAATCAGCATGCAGCTCGGGTACTTCCAGGTGATGGCCGAGCCGGTCTCCACCTGCGTCCACGAGATATGGGAGTTACGACCGAGGCACTTCCCGCGCTTAGTGACGAAATTGTAAATCCCACCCTTACCGTTCTTGTCTCCGGGGTACCAGTTCTGGATGGTGGAGTACTTGATCGTGGCGTCGTCGTGGGCGATCAGCTCTACCACCGCGGCGTGGAGCTGGTTCTCGTCCCGCATCGGGGCGGTACACCCCTCTAGGTAACTGACATAGCTTCCCGGCTCGGCGATGATCAGCGTCCGCTCGAACTGGCCGGTCGATTCGGCGTTGATGCGGAAGTAGGTGGATAGCTCCATCGGGCAGCGTACGCCCTTCGGGATGTAACAGAACGAGCCGTCAGTGAAGACGGCGGAGTTCAGCGTCGCGAAGAAGTTGTCGGTGTACGGCACGACCGACCCGAGGTACTTCCGGACCAGCTCCGGATGCTCCTGCGCCGCCTCGGAGAAGGAGCAAAATATAATCCCCAACTCGGCCAGCTTTCCCTTGAACGTGGTCGCCACCGAGACACTGTCGAAGACCGCGTCCACCGCGACACCGGTGAGCATCTTCTGCTCTTCGAGCGGGATACCCAGCTTCTCATACGTCCTCAGCAGCTCGGGATCAACCTCATCGAGACTCTGTAGCTCCTTCTTTTTTGGCGCCGCATAGTAGCTTACGCCCTGGTAGTTGATAGGCGGGTAATGGACGTTGTGCCACGTTGGCTCCTTGATGGTCAGCCAGTAGCGGTAGGCCTTCAGGCGCCACTCGAGCAGCCACTCGGGCTCGTTCTTCTTGGCCGAGATCATGCGGATGATGTCCTCATTCAGCCCGGGAGGTGCAATATCCTGCTCGATCTCCGTGACAAACCCCCACTTGTAATCCTGGCTCACAAAGGATTCGATCGTGGTCGTCGGATCGCTCATGGTTTCTCCCTTTCGAGGCCGTTATCTGTGTCACGCATCTTGGATGTGTGTGATTCGTTCTCGTGACGCATAATTACGCTATGACTCCGGGGATTGGGCCTGAAGGACAGGAGGGATGTGGCTAACCGTCTTAACGGTACCATGCAGCACCCCCCCTGTCAACGCATAACTCTCTAATAATAGCGTGGGTTTGAGCCATGGACCAGCCGAGTGAGGGCTCCCAAACTCTTTGCGGTCGCCCGAAAGCGCCACGTTCCTAAGGGAATGTTTCACTCTCATTCACGGGCCTTCTCAGGCCTGGAACGACTGGCCGCAGCCGCAGGAGCCTTTGGAATTCGGGTTTTTGAGGGCGAAGCCGGCGCCTGTCAGGCCGTCCTCGAAATCGATCTCTGTGCCGGTGAGGAAGAGCAGGCTCTTGGGGTCGACCAGCACTTTGACACCGCGCTGTTCGATAACCTCGTCCCCCTCCTGCGGGGTATCGAAGGCGAGCTGGTACTCGTAACCAGAACATCCGCCCCCCCTCACGCGGACACGCAGGGCCTGTCCCTCGGCCCCCTCCCGGGATATCAGGTCTTTCAGCTTTGCTGCTGCTGCTTCGGTAACTGTCAACACTTTGATTCCCTCCTGTCTGAGACTGAAATCATCCTATCAACGCCTCTACGCTAACCCGCCCAGCCAGATTGCCCGCCACCTGGCGGAAGATCGCCGCCACAGGCGAGTCGGGCTTTTCGATGAGGATGGGGCGTCCCACGTCGCCGCCGCGGCGCAGCTCGGGGTCAAGCGGGATCTCCCCCAGAAAGGGGACCTCCAGGCGCTGGCTGGCCTTGCGCCCCCCGCCGTGGCCAAACAGCTCTACCGACTGCTCGCAGTGCGGGCACAGCAGGTAGCTCATGTTCTCGATGATCCCCAGGATAGGGACCTTCAGGGTCCGGAACATGTTCAGGGTCTTGGTGGCGATCTGGACTGCCACCTCCTGCGGGGTCATGACGATGACTGCCCCTGAGAGGGGGATCGCCTGGGCTAACGTGAGGGACGCATCCCCCGTCCCAGGGGGCAGGTCCGCCAGGATGTAGTCGAGTTCTCCCCAATCTACCTCCATCAGCATCTGACTGACCGCCTTGCCGACCATCGGCCCCCGCCAGACGACTGGGGAAGTATCGTCTGGCAGGAGGAAACCGAGCGACATGAGCTTGACCCCGTGGCTCACCGGAGGAATCATCCGCTTCCCCACCATTTCGGGCTGCCGATGCACCCCCATCATTATTGGGATGCTGGGCCCGTAGATGTCCGAATCGAGAAGCCCCACCGATGCCCCGGCCTCGGCCAACGCCACCGCCAAGTTCACCGTCACCGTGGATTTGCCCACCCCTCCCTTGCCACTGCCGACGGCGAGGATGTGCTTGACCCCGGGGATCGGCTCGCGGCCAGCGGGAGGCTTGCGGACGCTGGCCGTGAGATTGACAGTAACCTCCCCCACACCAGGCAGGGTCTTAATGGCCGCCTTCGTCTCCGATTCTATTTGTTCTCGCAAGGGGCAGGCGGGGGTAGTAAGCTCGACGGTCACGGCCACGGACCCCCCTTCCACCTTGATCTCCTTCACCATCCCGAGCGAGACCAAGTCCCGGTGGAGCTCGGGGTCATTGACCTTCCGTAGGACACCAAGGATTGCTTCTTCGGTGATCATGCGTTCCTCAATTCGCTGACGTTACCCGACGGCAAAACCTCACGGCGCGTTATTACTTGCCCTTCCCCGCAGCCGGTGAGATACCAGGATGGTCACGAAAGAACTGCACATTCATCTCGATGTAGCGTGTCCACTGCTCAGGGGTTCCGCTCTCCTCGAAGATCGCCGTCACCGGGCACTCGGGCTCACATGCCCCGCAGTCGATGCACTCCTCTGGGTGAATGAAGAGCATTTCCTCCCCCTCATAAATGCACTCCACGGGGCAGACATCCACGCATGCTCGGTCTTTCACCCCGATACACGGTTCCGCAATGATGTACGTCATCCCCCGCCTCCCAACGGTACGGTCCTGTCGTGACCTGAATAATCCGTGCTGCTCAGTTTACCTGGCGAAACGGAAACCCCGCCGGGGGGGCCGGGCGCGTGCTTCTCTGCGTTCACGGATTCTCTCTAGCACACGTTCACCTAGCTCTGTAGCGTCAAGAAGTTCCCGTACGGTGTATCCACAGACCCGGCAGCGCTTATAGAAGTAGGGCCATCCCCCTTCCTCACGTTCCATTTTCCCTGTCCGCTTCATTTCCTCAAGACAACACGCGCTAGGAGATGGGGGAGAGACAATCTCCCGTGGATACCGATCTTTCGGTTTCGTGTCTGGATCATATCGGACAATCGTCATCAACAGTACACCCCCCTCGTTTTACTGTAAAGTTCTATACCTCCCGACGGATCCTGCTCCTCGGCCGGATGGACGTTCAAACAGACTCATTGGGCTTTCTTGGAGAAGAGCCATTTCAGGATGGGCAATGAGCGTGCCACGAGTTTTCCAGTAGGCGCTCTACGTGGGGTCGTTCGCTAAGGTCCCGCCATTTTTGGGATCACCAGGCTCTCGACAGAATAAACAGGCCTTCCAACTGAGAGTTAAAGGCTGGGAGTTTCTGGATGGCAGGGAATTTCTCCCTGGTCAGATGTGGATGTTGTAGCTCATCCAGTTGACTCTTCGTTTCCACGCGCATTCCCCTTCCGACTTCGTGGGCTCTTATAGGTCGTTTTCATCAATTGGGCTGTTCTTGGGTTCTCTTTCAGGTACTTGATGATCAACTCTGTGGCGATTCGTTGATGGAAATATCCCATCCCTTCCCCCGGCAATCTATTTGCGGTATAGAATTCGAAGAGCGCATCGGTCACCGTGGCCACCTCTTCTCGGGGGACGCTCCGCAAGTACATTTCACCCGTCCCCCGATCAATCAGTGGCTCCCCCTGATGTCTCCCATCCTCGGTTCCGCCCACTTTGAGCTGGTAGCGGTTTAGACCCATGCCAACCCAGCCAATGGTCTTTGTGGCGGGGCGGAAACATTGTCGCTCACACCCGGTGACCCCAATGGACTCTGCCATCTCCCCCCATTTCGGTTCTAATTCGTCAATCAGATACGGCTCGAATGTCTCCGAATCGGTATACGTCAGCTGGCAGGTGTCTCTTCCGACACAGGCGCCGGACAGCAAGCGGAGCCGCGAGTAGGGCCGTCCGTGTCGCATCCCGTACCCGAAACTTTTCAAGTAGGGCTCAAATTCCGACTTGGCGCCCGGCGGAATATTTGTAAACAAGATATCTTGATTGGGAGTCGTCATAATCTGGACGGGATATTTCAGCATGACGTATCGGACCATGGCTTTCAGTCTGCCATTCGGCCCATCGATGATCCGTCCGTTCTCAATGAAGGCCCCGTAGCACAGCTGCCCATCAGAAGGCTGCACCATCCACCCGTGATGTAGATGCCGGTCTCCGTAATCATGATTGGGGTCCGGCGTTTCAAAATCACATTCGCTGACACGGCGGACTTGCTCTCGGAACCAGTCCATGCCCTGCTTTCTCAGGACATACTTCATTCGAGCCCAGTGCCGGTTCTGACGGTCACCCCACTCCTGATGTACCTGCACGATCCCATCCAGGACTTTCAATAATTCGCTTCCTCTTACAATCCCAAAACTTTCTCCCAACGCAGAAAATGTAGGCTTGCCGTTCCTTTCCCCTTGGCTCCCCCCGATATACACCTGGAATCGCGTGACCCCGCCATCTTCCACAATCGGCGCGACTCCGATGTCGTTCGTACGGAGTTCCACACAATTATCCGGAACATACGTCCCCTTTTCCTGATTGAAGTGAATCGCCGAGAAGCCGATCTTGAATTTTCGGTTCAACAAATTAGGACCGTACTGGAATTGTTCCTCCGGATCTCGTAAATAGTTCGGATCTATGGCGAAAATTTCAATGAAGGCTCCGCTGGGAAGTCTAAAATATTTTCCCGCCCTCTGCGCCCAGGCATTGGCGTCATAGATTCTTGAGAGGCGCGACACCGGGCATCCCATGACATTCCTGACATTGTCTCCGCATCCATTCAGACTATAAAATCCGGACTCAGCGACCCCCCGCACGACCTCAACCACATGCTCTTTTTTCACCCAATGGAATTGGATGTTTTGCCTCGTGGTAATCCGCAACGACGGACTGCCCTCGGGGTTAATGGTGAAGCGCTCGGATAGTTCGTCGAAGACCATCCACTGTTCTCGCGTGATGGGGCCTCCGCCAGGGATAGTGACCCTGATCATGTACATCCAGTCTTTTTCCTTGCCTGTTTTGGCCCGGTTCCACTCCAGGTAAATGCCGTGGGATTTGGCGAGTTGTTCAGACTCCCACGCAAGATCGGCCACAGAAGTATCCCGGAAATCCTGAAAGAGGCTTCCGCGGACCCCGTTTGAGGCAAACTTGGCGTGTTCGTACTTGGAAAGTTCCTCAAAGGGTGTTCTGAGGTTTGGACTGATCTTTTCCATGATGTTGCCTTCACCCGGAGAAATTCTTGTTCTGGGCACTTGCCTATCGACGAGCCCAACCTTGATTAGTTCTTAGACACCATCCTCGCTGGCCGCTCGGATCCCCCGTGATTCCGGATCGCCGGGCTCGCGGAAGGTATGTGGAAGATCGATACTCCTCCTTTCCGCAAAGGCAATCGGATGTCGGCTAGCCGCCCGCGCGCTGCAGCTCTCCCAAGAGAGAATGGACTGCTTGAGATACCTCTTGGTGAGAGGCAAAGCTCCGCCCGGTGAGCTGGGTCCGGACCGCCCGGTAGAGCCAAATGGATTCCTCCTTTCCCCCAGAACACGCAATCTCTATGGCACCTTCCGGAATGGGCTGCTCCGGCCGGGCTACCCCGGCGCCGACCACCTCAAATCGACCGTGGATCTCCGTCACTTGCCAGTAAAGACGCCAATGCCCCATTCTGCGGCTCTTTCCCTGTTAGTCACCCAGCTTCAAGGAGATGAGGAGGCGATCGCTCAAGCGGTGTCAGTCCCTGCGCCCCTGCTTTCCAGCGCCCGTAGCAGCCGGCGCCTTCACTGCCGCTCCCGCGGGGGGGCGGGGGGACATAATGGTGGGATAGAAGCCATCGGCATGTAACGTCTCCA
>JAAXQN010000136.1 GCA_012974305.1 Candidatus Methylomirabilis sp.
GCGAAAAGGGATAGGGACTCACCGCGCCGGTATCCTTACTGACCGGCTCGAACTTCACGAAAAGGGAACGGCCTCCACCCAGAGCCGGCACCTGATCGATAGTGAAAGGCTCGCAAAGCCCGTAGCACAACTCGAGCGAAACGAGATCCCCGATCTGGAGGAGGCGGAAATTGGCTGTGCATTCGGCCTGGAGCTCCTCGCGCTTCCGCTGTGACTCGGCCATGACTGCATCAAACAGCGCTATCCGAAGCTGTTCCATCTCGAAAATGAACGCGCGAAGCCTGGCCGCCTCCGTGTCGGGCCACTCCTCTCCGAGAAAGCGGTCACCTTCCTGGCCTTCGTGCGGTCTCGAGGCCTTCTCCAGCCGGCGACGTGCCAGGCTCGCGGCGTGGAGGGCAAGAATGAGAGAAGCGTACGGGTGCGTCTTTCGATGACGCTCGGTCCCACGACGCCAAATAGCACTGAAAGGCTCGAAACGAAGTTCGTTGAACTGCAGCGGATAGCCGGTTTCGGGGTGAATCTCGGGGACCCGCTCCCATTCGTGCCAGCCGTTGTCATGCTCCGAGATGGCGAAGAGCACCTCTGCCCCCGGGGTCGGGGAGGCGAAGGTCTCATTTCCCCACCGGGCCATCAGCGCTCCGGACAGCTGAGCATGATCCATCTGGCTGATCACGACCCAGCCGTTGTCGTATGGCCGTCGGATCACATCCCCCACCTTCGGGAAGGAGGTCCAACCGAAAGCCCTTATGGCTTCAGGAATTTTGCGAAGAAGGCTACCGTCTGGTTCCACGCATCGGCAGCCGCCGCCTTCCGATACGAGGGACGTCCAGGATTGGCAAAGGCGTGTCCCGCACCGGGATAGATATGCATCTGGGTCTCTTTGTCGAGTGTCTTCATGGTTCGGTCAAAGGCCCGGACGGCTGACGGGGGAATGCCTCGATCCTCCTCGCCAAAAAACCCGAGCACGGGCGCTCCTATCTGATCCAGGAGATTCTTATCAGTGGCCAGACGGCCGTAATAAATGACGCAGGCGGCAAGATCCGATTGGTGAATGGCTAAGGTCAAGGAATAGCCACCTCCCATGCACCAGCCGATCGACCCGATCCTGTCCCCTCGCACATCGGGGCGGCCCCGCAAGTAAGCTACCGCGGCTTTCAGGTCCCGAATCGCTCGGTCCTCGGGAACTCCTCGCATGATCTCGTGGGCTTCCATAGGGTCCGCAGTCACCCTGCCCCTGTACAGATCGACTGCGAGGGCCACATAGCCCTCGCGGGCCAGCTTTTCGGCCATGCCCTTGATCTGCGTGTTCAGCCCCCACCACTCGTGAATCACCACCAGAGCCGGGAAGGGTCCTCTTGCAGCCGGCCTCGCGAGGTATCCCTGCACCTGTTCCGCGCCACTCTTGTAGGTGACCGACGACGTCTCGACGCGCACCGCGCCCCACAGCGGCACGGTGACCCCTCCGAGAATGAGCAGTCCGAGGAACCACGGTAGTTTCCGAAACAATTCGCTCATCACCTCCGAAGACCGTTCACCGACGACCGATGACTGACCACCGAATTGAAACGGTCGTCGGTTAGCAGTAATCGGTCATCGAAGTGTGGACTGTGATCCGTGAACCGTGAACCAGGTGGTCGGTCGTCAGACTTCGGCAAGACTTCGGCGAGCTCAGTCGAGCCGTCACCGGTCAGAAGTTGGGTCGGCGCTAGATGACGAAGAGGGGGGCAAAGATCACTGCCACTTTCCCCACGAGCTTGATCAGGATGTTGAGCGAAGGGCCGGCAGTGTCTTTAAAGGGGTCCCCCACGGTATCACCGATAATCGCTGCCTTGTGCGCCTCGCTCCCCTTCCCGCCCAGGTGACCTGCCTCGATGTACTTCTTCGCATTGTCCCAGGCCCCGCCAGCGTTGGCCATGAAGACCGCCAAGCAAAAGCCGCTGAGCAGCGCCCCCATCAACAGGCCGGCCAGCGACTCGGCGCCGAGGAGCAGCCCCATTCCCACGGGGACCACGATGACGAGCATCCCCGGCAGCAGCATGGAGCGGAGCGCCCTCTTGGTGGCGATGTCCACGGGAGAGACATAGTCGGGCTTGGCCGTCCCCTCCATGAGGCCCGGAATCTCCTTGAACTGGCGCCGGACCTCAGCAACCATGTCGAAAGCGCCAGTTCCGACGCCCCGCATTGCGAGGGCGCTAAAGACGAATGGAAGGAGAGCCCCGATGAACAGGCCGGCCATCACGTTCACGTCGGTAAGACTCACCGACTCGACGTGCGCAACCTTGAAATAGGTCGCGAGCCAGGCAAGGGACGCCAGCGCTGCCGATCCGATGGCAAAGCCCTTGCCGACGGCGGCCGTGGTGTTCCCCACCGAATCCAGTGCTTCACAGCGCTCGCGGACTTCACTCCCCAGGCCGGCCATCTCGGCGATGCCCGCCGCGTTGTCCACGATGGGCCCGTAGCAGTCAATGGCCAGCACGGTCCCCAGCGTGACCAGCATCCCCATTGAGGCAATGGCGATCCCGTACAGGCCGGCCAACTGGTACGAGCCTACCGTTGCAACCGCCACGAGCACCACGGGGGGGATGACGCTCATCATCCCGACGGCGAGCCCCTCGATCAGCGTGGTGGCCGCCCCTGTCTGGGCGGCCCGGGCTATGCCGATGACGGGCGCGTTTTCAGCGGTAAAGTATTCGGTCCCGATTCCAATACCAGTGCCAGCAACCAGCCCCAGGACCAGCGCCCAAAAGACGTTTAAATCCCCCAGGTATAACCACACCAATATCAATGACCCGAGGATGGCGAGGATATTGGAAACGTAGAGCCCGGCGTTCATGCTGCGTCGGGCCTGGGAAGCCTGGGCTTCGAAGGACCCGGCCACCTCGGGGGGACGGACAAACCAGGTCCCCACGATGGAGGAGACGATACCGACGGCCGCGAGAAACATCGGCAGGAGTACCTCTTCAATGCCGAGCGCGGTGCCCAGGACCATCGAGGCTGCGACCGCTGACACGTAAGATTCGTACAGGTCCGATCCCATTCCGGCGATGTCCCCCACGTTGTCCCCCACGTTATCGGCGATGACGGCGGGATTACGGGGATCGTCTTCCGGGATTCCAACCTCCACCTTCCCCACCAGGTCCGCGCCGACATCAGCGCTCTTGGTAAAGATTCCCCCGCCCACCCGGAGGAACAGGGCCACCGAGGACGCGCCAAAGGCATACGAGAGCCAGACCTTTTCGTTGCCCGAGAGCAGATAGACCAACCCCAGTCCGGAGAGCCCCAACCCGACCACGTAGAACCCCATGACCCCCCCGCTGGAGTAGGCGGTCTTCAGTGCCGTGGCATAGCTGCTCACGGCGGCATGGGCCGTGCGAGCATTGGCCCGGGTAGCGATGGACATCCCGAGGTAGGCAGCCAGGGCCGACGTGAACGTCCCGAACACATAGGCCAAGGCACCGCCCCAGGAAATGACGTACCCGAGGATGACAAACATCGCTATGGCGAAGAAGCTGAGCCAGCGAAATTCGCGGGCGAGGAACGCCCGGGCTCCCTGGCGAATGGCGGCAGAGATCTCCACCATCAGGGGTGTCCCTTCCGGCTGTTTCATGACGTACGATGAAAGATAGCGAGCATACCCCAGGCCGATCAGCCCTGCGACCACCGCCACGATGCCCATCAGAGTCCTCCCTTCCGTGATCCAGACACACCGCTGAACGTCCCCGGGCGGGGGCCTGCTCCTCATCCGACCCGGGGAGACACTATTCTCGTCCTCTTCGGAAAAGCGTTGCGGAAAGTGATGCGGGAGGTGCTGCTTACCAGATCTTGGACGCTACTCCCTGCCTGCCCTTGACCAAAATATCGACCAAGGCCAGTTCAAAGTAATTAGCTTCCTGGGATACGGCAGGGTCTACGTGCTTTTCGTAATACCGACGGGCAATATCGATATCGTCGGCCAGGATATCAAAGAGCGTATCTTCTTTAATCCCCTCGTCGATCTTGGCCTGATTGTACAGCACAATATCAGCCACGATCAGTCGCGCCAACCGCTTCGCCCGCTCGCGTGGATCTGTCGATACCGCCATCGTTTCTCCCTTACTCGTGTTGCGCAAAGAGGTTGATTTGCCGGCTTTTTTGGCCCGGAAATTCCACCGGATATTGGCCGGTCCAACACGCCATACAGTACCCGTCATCCTTGCCCACGGCCGCCATGAGACCCTTCAGGGTGAGATAGGCCAACGAATCGGCCGCGATGTACCGCTGGATCTCCTCGACGGTGTGCGAAGAGGCAATGAGTTCGCGGCGGGTCGGCGTATCGATCCCGTAGTAGCACGGCCATACCGTGGGTGGGGAGCTAATCCGCATGTGAATCTCTCGGGCCCCGGCCGACCGAAGCATATCCACGATCTTTCGGCTGGTCGTCCCCCGCACGATGGAATCATCCACCACCACGACCCGTTTTCCCTCTAAGACGTCACGAACTGCGTTCAGCTTCACCTTGACCCCAAAGTGCCGGATGGAACCCTTGGGCTCAATGAAGGTCCGGCCTACGTAGTGATTTCGGACCATGCCCCGCTCGTAGGGAAGACCTGCCTCTTGAGCGTAGCCCAAGGCGGCGTAAATGCCGGAGTCCGGGACCGCGATCACGATGTCGGCATCGGCGGGGGCCTCTTGGGCCAACCGGCGTCCCAGCTCTTTCCGGACGCGGGAGACGTGCTGGCCGTAAATCAAGCTGTCGGGACGGGAAAAATACACATACTCGAATACACACATCGTGGGGATCGCCGCCGGGAGAGGGAAGAAGGAGTGCAGCCCCGTCTCGTCGATCAGGACAAACTCTCCGGGTTCCACATCGCGAACGAAGGTCGCCCCAATCAGATCAAAGGCACAGGATTCCGACGCCAGCACGTACTCGTTTTTGAGCTGACCCAGAGAGAGGGGGCGAAAGCCTCGAGGGTCACGAATTCCGAGAAGCTGCGTCTCGTTCATCAGGACCAAAGAGTACGCCCCTTGAAGCTGGGCTAACGCCTCGGCGGCCGCATCGACCAAGCTCCCCGCCTGGGATCGGGAGACGAGATGGAGGATCACCTCGGTATCGGACGTGGAACTAAAGACGGACCCTTGAGCCTCGAGTTCCGTTCGGACCCGTTCGGCGTCAACCAGGTTGCCATTGTGGGCCAACGACAGCGGGCCTCGACGCGTGCCTGCGAGAAACGGCTGCGCATTCTTGAGTTGGCTCGAGCCGGTGGTGGAATATCGCACATGGCCAATGGCGCTATGACCCGGGAGTCTCCGGAGGCGCGCCTCACTAAAGACATCGGCCACGAGGCCCATCGCCCTCTCGAGGTGGATCGCCTTGCCGTCGGAACAGGCGATCCCCGCCGACTCTTGACCCCGATGCTGCAAGGCGTAGAGACCCAGATAGGTCAGATTGGCTGCCTCTGGGTGCCCATAGATACCGAAGACGCCGCACTCGTCTCGGAATTTGTCCAGTTGCTCGCTCATAACCTCACTATACCCAACGCCCTCTTGTCTGACAAGAGACAATGACCTTTTCCCCATTTTAGAGGGCCCGCTTGATGCCCTGGAGGGCCTGGCGAGTCCGGTGTTGGTTCTCCACGAGGGCAAAGCGAACATACTCGTCCCCCAGATCGCCGAATCCGATCCCGGGAGAGACCGCCACCTTGGCCTTATCCAGGACAAACTTCGAGAACTCCAAGGACCCCATGGACCGATAGGCCTCGGGGATCTTGGCCCAGACAAACATTGTCCCTAGGGGTTTGTCGCACGGCCAGCCGAGCCGGTTCAGCCCGTCCACGAGGACATCGCGGCGGGCCTTGTACGTTGCAACAATCTCCCGAACACAATCCTGCGGGCCGTTCAGCGCAATGATGGAGGCAATCTGGATCGGCTGGAAGTGGCCGTAATCGAGATAGCTTTTGATCTGGGCCAAGGCCGCGATGATTTGGCGGTTCCCGACGGCGAATCCAACACGCCACCCAGGCATGTTGTAACTCTTGGAGAGGCTGAAGAATTCCACTCCGACATCCCGTGCCCCTGGAACCTGCAGAAAGCTCGGCGCCTGGTACCCGTCGAAGGTGAGGTCGGCATAGGCGAGGTCGTGGATAATTATCAGGCGATGGACCTTCGCGAACTCCACCACCCGGTGAAAGAACTGCAGGTCCACGACCTGGGTTGTCGGGTTGTGAGGAAAGCTAAGGATCAGGAGCTTGGGTGGAGGCCAGCAGCTCTTGTAAGCCTCCTGCAGCTTTTCGAAGAAGTCAATCCCGGGTCCCAGCGGGACGTTCCGGACGTCGCCGGCTGCAATGATGACCGAGTAGGCGTGAATCGGATACGTGGGGCTCGGGACGAGCGCTACATCCCCCCGTTCTACGATCGCCAAGGCGAGGTGGGAAATCCCCTCCTTCGCCCCGATGGTGACAATGGCCTCGGTCTCGGGATCGATTTCCACTCCGTACCGGCGGCGGTACCAATCGGCGATGGCCTCTCGCAGCTTGGTGATCCCGCGCGAGACCGAATAGCGATGGTTTTTAGGATTCCGAGCCGCCTCACAGAGCTTGTCTACGATATGCTGGGGCGTTGGCTGATCCGGATTTCCCATGCCGAAATCGATAATATCTTCGCCTTGCGCCCGTGCCTTGGCCTTCAGCTCGTTCACGATGCTGAAGATATAGGGGGGCAATCGTTTCATTCGACCAAATTCATTCATGTCCCCCCTCCA
>JAAXQN010000183.1 GCA_012974305.1 Candidatus Methylomirabilis sp.
CCCTCACCCCCCTTCGCAACCTCCTCTCCCCACAAGTCCTTCAGGGCCTCCTCGTAGCGACGGGCGTCGGGGCAACTCGGCGCTCGTGGTGTTTTTAGACCCTCACCGGGCAAGGGGTGTCAAGGAGCAGGGTTTCAGTGCTGGCGAGAGCACCTAAAGACATTGTCAGCCTTCACCTGGGGCCTCAAGTGGGGATCATGCCGGTAGCACCGTGGTAGCAGGGTCATGGAAAGACTTGATCTGCTGGGACTGGACGGTGGGCAGCTGATTACCAATCAGCAGGTGGAACGAGGGCCTCCTCGCCTCTTCCTGATGGCGGCATAGGCAATTCCCCGATATAAACCATAGGAGTTTCTTCGATAAAAAAAACAGTGGATCCCCCGATTTACAAGTATAGGCCTTTCGAGTAGATGTGATGTGAACGTTGTGCCGGACGTTCGTGCGCTGCACGGGCGAAGTAACGAACTGAAAACAACTGAAAGGAGGTTGTCACCATGCGTACTACAAGAGGCCTCGTCGCTGGCTGCGTTCTAGCGAGTGCCCTTCTCACGCTCGTCGGTACGGCCACTACTGTGGCTCAGTCAACCAAGGACAAATACGCGTCGCCCAAAGAATCCGCCCTACCGCCGTCCGATATGAAGCTTAACCTCGAACGAACAGCCCTCGTGGTGACAGATCCCCAGATCGACTTCCTGAGTCCCGATGGTGTTTCATGGGGCCTCGTCGGGAACAGCGTTAAAGAAACGAATACCGTGAAGAACCTCGAACGCCTCTTTGCCGGGGCAAAGAAGGCCGGCATCGTCGTGGCCATCTCACCGCATTACTACTACCCGACGGACCTCGGATGGAAGTTCGAGGGAGCGCTCGAGAAGGTAATGCATGCTCTGAAAATGTTCGACCGGCCGAGTGCCTATTCTGTAAAAGGATTCGACAAGTCAGGGGCCGACTTTATGCCCCAATACAAGAAGTACATCTTCGATGGTAAGACCGTCGTTGCTTCGCCGCACAAGTTGTACGGCCCAGAACAGAACGACCTCGTCCTCCAGCTCCGGAAGCGAGGAATCGATCAGGTGATTCTGGCGGGCATGTCGGCGAATCTCTGTGTCGAGTCCCACATGCGCGAGCTCCTCGAGACGGGCTTCGAGGTCGCCGTGATCAAGGACGCTACGGCGGCGGCACAGATTCCCGATGGAGACGGCTATCTAGCGGCGCTGATCAACTTCCGCATGATCGCCAACGCTGTCTGGAGCACGGACGAGGTTCTTACGAAGCTAAAGAAGTAGGCAGGGGGGATCGATCGTGGGGACCCGTCCCACGCCAAGCTGATTCAGAAGATCTACGAAGTGGACCCCCTGACCTGCCCAAAAGGCCAGGGGCATCCTCGGCGCTCGTGGTGTTTTTGTCCAGTAATCCCACATGACTAAATCATACCAACAACTAGCCACCGTCATTGCATCCCTGGAAGCCCCAAAGTATCGTGCAGGGATTTGGGGGAGACGCAGGAATGGAACCGGGGTTGGCATGAGCTCTTCGCCCACCTCTGTCTGAATCTGACTGCACGCCTTAACTTCTAAACGGAACGATGAGGAGGAATAGCGATGCCCACCGAGAGCAGACAACGAGCGTGGCAGAAGAAAATGGTTCGCCAGTCCAGATGTATGATATGCGGCAGAGCGCAAGGGTCTCATCCCGGTTACTGCGATCTCCACCCCCAATAGAAGGGGAAAGTGAGATGGAATCCGGCGCTTGATATGTCTGGGACGGCGAGAAACAGCAATGTGCCGAGCTAAACCAGAATCGCTGAGGAAATCTCGGCGCTCGTGGTGTTTTTTGTGTAGGAATCCCTATCCCACCTGACTAAACCCATTAAATGTGACCTCGATCATACTGATGCATGACCACCGGCATTGCTGGCGGTGAGCCCCAGGACCATTATTATATCAACGTGGAAGCTCCAAGAAAGTGATCCCGCAATGGCGGCCGCGAATGTTCCCTTTTCCTGAAGGAACTTTCGGGGCGAAGAGCATAGACATGCATCGGCGGTCTGAAGAAGGGACTATCCATTTTCAACCAAAACATCGGTGGGTCTCGTTAGACCCGCAGGTCCACGGTGTAGTAGCACACTCACTCATCACCTGGCGGGATCGTCTTCTTCGGGCGGGCCTGGTGGGCGATGATCCTTACCGTTACGGTGGCGTGGGCTTTGGAAATCTGAGTGGCCGCCTTCCGCCCTTCCCAGGAGTCCCAGGCGCGCGATCCTTCCTCGTCACCGGCAGCCAGACCGGGGGACGGCCCAGCCTAACCCTGGGGGACCTGTGCGTGGTGACCCGGTATGAACCCGACTGCAACTGCGTCGAGAGCTTCGGGCCGATTAAGCCTTCCTCCGAGTCCATGACACACGGCATCATCTACGACGCTGACCCAGCCATCCGCTTTGTCTTCCATGGCCACTCTCCCGAGATCTGGCAGCAGGCCCGAACCCTGGGGCTGCCGGTAACCGATCCCGCAGTGGACTATGGCACGCCCGCCATGTGTCAGGAGGTGCAGAAGATCTTCCGGAGCCCACTGGTTACCCGGAGAGCTATCATCGCAATGGGCGGTCACGAAGACGGAGTTCTCGCCTTCGGAAGTACCGCGGAGGAGGTCGGACTAGCACTCCTCGATCTCGTTTCAAAGGCCTTCGCCCTCACGTACAGTCGCGCCGGGTAGCACAATCAAGTATGGCCTTGGGGGGCGTTTCCATTTTCAGTGCACCATTTCCCACTGTGATCTTGCCACCTGATCCAAAGGGGTAAGCCATGATATGGATAACCAAAAAACCAGCAGGCATCCGGTACGAAGTCCTCCGCGATGACACAGGCCAAGTTGTGTGGAGCAAGTTTGTACGGTGGGGCCAATGGAAAGAGCGCCAAGATGAATTTGAGGAAGCAGCCCGTGAACAGGATCGCATCGCACGGCAATCCATCAAAGGGGGACAGTAAATAAATTTTCAAAAAGAGACCTTACTGGCATGAACGAGAAACATCCCACGGGCGTCGGGGCGACTCGACGCTCGTGGTGTTTTATCATCCCAACCCCTTGCCGGGCGTTTACCCAAATGACAAGTGAGCAGACCGTCCAGAAATCAGTCATGCCCACCTCGCCTGCTACCGCGTGGGCGGAGTCCCGTACAGGACAACCCACCCCAAAGGGAAGGGTGGGGGTCTGGGGGCGGATGACGCCGGCGGGTCCGTCAGGATCGCGCGGTTCGATCAGGTGTCCGTGTGATCGGCGTCCGTTTGGACCCTATAAGCGGAAGTGTAAGTCAATTGTAAGAAGC
>JAAXQN010000017.1 GCA_012974305.1 Candidatus Methylomirabilis sp.
ACCCTGGCCCATTTCGAAGATCTTTAGAATGCTGGAACGCTAGGACGCTAGAACACTGGAATGCTAGAACGCTAGAAGGCTAGAAGGCTAGAAGGCTAGAAGGCTTGTCTACCCAGAAGTTGTAAGTTTCCGCCCTTTCGACATGACAGGAATAGAGTCCTCCCTTCCTTATATATAAGCATCCCAGAATCCTTGCCCCCAGCCGTTCGTTGGGTTTGTTGGGTTCATTGGGTTTGTTGAGTTTCCCTCTCAACTCTGAACGCTGAACTCTCAACCCTGAACTCCGCAAGGCACCAGTCACTAACCACTAACCACTGACAACCCATCTTGTGTGGGGAAACGAATGGGGTATAATGGACAGTTGACTTCACCAACCGAGAGGTAGGCATGACCGCCGACGCCATTATCATCCGGGGGGCAAGGGAGCATAACCTCAAGTCGATCAATCTGGAGATTCCTCGGAGCAGGCTCGTGGTGATTACGGGGGTCTCTGGATCCGGCAAGTCCTCCCTGGCCTTTGATACGATCTATGCCGAAGGACAGCGGCGGTATGTCGAGTCGCTGTCCGCCTATGCCCGGCAGTTCCTCGAGCAGATGGATAAACCGGATGTAGACCTGATCGAGGGGCTCTCGCCCGCCATCTCCATCGAGCAGAAGACCACCAGCAAGAATCCCCGGTCCACCGTGGCGACCGTGACCGAAATCTACGACTATCTCCGCCTGCTGTTCGCCAGGGCGGGGCGGCCGACCTGTTATCAGTGCGGTAAGCCAATTGCCTCCCAGACGGTCCAGCAGATCGTCGATCAGATCCTGACGCTCCCCGAGGAGAGCCGGATCCAGCTCCTGGCCCCCGTGGTCCGGGGCCGGAAAGGGGAGTACCGGCACATCTTTGCCCAGATGCGCCGCGAGGGGTACGCCAGGGCGCGGGTCGATGGCAAACTTCGCCAATTGGAAGAGGAGATCACGCTCGACAAGAACAAGAAGCACACCATCGAGGTCGTGGTCGATCGGCTGGTGATGCGGGCGGATATCCGTCGGCGGCTGACTGACTCCCTCGAGACAGCCCTGCGCCTCAGCGAAGGGATTGTCACGGTGAACGTGCTGGGAGATCATGAGAAGGATCACACCTTCTCAGAGCGCCTCGCCTGCATCAAGTGCGGGGTCAGCCGGTTTGACGGGGACCGGCATCCGGATTTCTACGGGCTGAGCGTGGAGTCCCTCGATCGCCGGTACAAGGCCACCGAATCGTCCCGGGTTCGGGAGCAGATCGAGACCTATGTGGACCGCATCTCCACCCTTCGCCCCTGTCGGACTTGCCACGGGACGCGTCTCAGGAAAGAGTCACTGGCGATCAAGGTGGCCGGGTTGAACATCGCCGAAGTGACCCGCTTCTCGGTGAAGGATGCCCTGAAGTTCTTTACCGACATCACGATGAGTGAAAAGGAGCAAGAGATTGCCCGCAGGATTCTGAAAGAGGTCCGGGAAAGATTGGGCTTTCTCGCCAACGTCGGTCTCGACTACATAACCCTGGACCGGACCGCCGCGACGCTGGCGGGGGGAGAGGGGCAGCGGATTCGGCTGGCCACGCAGATCGGATCGAGCCTGGTCGGGGTTCTCTATATCCTAGACGAACCGAGCATCGGGCTCCACCAGCGCGATAACATCCGCCTGTTAAACACGCTGAAGCGCCTCCGGGATCTGGGGAATACGGTCATTGTCGTGGAGCATGATGAAGAGACGATTCGGAATGCTGATTTCGTGATTGATCTCGGTCCCGGGGCCGGAATTTCGGGCGGCCAGGTGGTCGTTTTCGGCACACCGCGAAAGATCATCGGCTGCAAGGCTTCGCTGACCGGTCGCTACCTCGCGGGCGAGCTGGAGATCCCGGTCCCCAAGGTGCGGCGCCCGCCCTCCGGGCTGTACCTGACCGTCGCCGGGGCCCGGGAACACAACCTCAAGGGGATCGAGGTAGACATTCCCCTGGGCCTGGTTACCTGTATTACGGGGGTCTCGGGCTCCGGAAAGAGCACGCTGGTCACGGACATCCTGAAACGCGCCCTATCCGTCTATCTGTACGGATCGCGCGAGCAACCGGGAGCCCACGACAAAATCTTGGGGGCCGAACACATCGACAAAGTGATCGACATCGATCAGTCTCCTATCGGCCGGACTCCCCGGTCCAATCCGGCCACATATACGGGGGTCTTCGGCCTGATTCGGGATCTGTACGCGCTGATTCCTGAGGCGCGGATGCGAGGGTACCGGCCGGGGCGTTTCAGCTTTAACGTCAAGGGGGGGCGGTGCGAGGCCTGCGAAGGGGACGGCATCATCCGGATCGAGATGCACTTTCTCCCCGACATCCATGTCACCTGCGACGTCTGTCGTGGGGCGCGCTATAACCGGGAGACCCTCGAGATCCAGTACAAGGGCAAAAGCATCGCCGACGTGCTGAGTATGACGGTGGAGGAGGCGCTCGACTTCTTCCAGCATCTCCCCCGGATCAAGGTCAAGCTCCAGACCATCCATGACGTGGGGCTGGGCTACATCAAGTTGGGCCAGTCGGCCACGACCCTCTCCGGCGGCGAGGCACAACGGGTCAAGCTTTCAAGAGAGCTGTCCCGGCGGGGGACGGGGCGGACCCTGTACATGCTGGACGAGCCGACGACGGGGCTCCACTTCCACGACATCCGGCAGCTGCTCGAGGTCCTCCATCGCCTGGCCGATGCCGGCAACACCGTGGTGGTGATCGAACACAACCTCGAGGTGATCAAGACGGCCGACTGGATCATTGACCTGGGCCCGGAGGGGGGGGATG
>JAAXQN010000239.1 GCA_012974305.1 Candidatus Methylomirabilis sp.
GACTTGTCCTGAGCTCTCGAGACACCCTGCTGGATCTCTACTTAAAAGGAGGCGTGGTGATGCACATCATCACCCTCTGCTCCATCCTGGCCCTCGCGGTTCTCTTCGAGCGGTTGGTCAACCTGCGGAAGAAGAAGATTGTCTCCCCCCAATTCCTCGAGGAGATCCGGCGCCACTGGTACCGCCGTGAGGTGCAAGAGGCTATTGCTGTCTGCAAAACCCATGATATTGCCCTCTCCCGGATCGTGCGGGCTGGCCTGCTCCGGTTCAGCCAGGGGTCGAGGGAGATCGAGCGTGCGATCCAAGATGCCGGCCGGCGAGAGGCCACCCTCCTCAAGAAAAATCTGGGGCTGCTTGCCTTCCTGGCGAGCATGGCCCCGATGCTGGGACTCTTCGGGACAGTGCTCGGGATGATTAAGTCATTCGACGCCATCGCCGTCCACGGCTCGGGGGGCAATGTTGGGTTTGTCGCGTCCGGCATTGCCGAGGCCCTCCTGACCACCGCCTGGGGGCTCATGGTGGGGATTCCGGCCCTCGGACTCTACTACTACTTCCGACGGAAGATCGAATTGCGGGTTCTCGAAATGGAGGGGGTCTGCGTGAGCTTCCTGGAAGACCTCGCGATCCATCATGAGGGTGTGGCCCCGACGGTCGGTGAACGGGCGTCGGTCCTTGCCGAAGCCCGACCCGTCGCCAGGGGGGGACGCACCCCTCGGCCCGGAGGGGGTTGGGAGGGCGCCCCTGGCTTTAAACCGCCCTCCTAGTGCCGCACCAACTATTTCTCACTAGCATTCCGCGCTGGTGCGGCACTTCCGCTAGTCCCGAACGCCTTCGGGATTCGGCGATCGCCGTTCGCCTCGCTGAGCACCCCCCAGGCGTAGGGGAGCCTCTCCCTTACAACCCCTCAGTGCCCCTGGCGGAACTCCCTGGGGTGGTAAGAAGGAGTTGGTTGGAGTGGCACTAGTGTCGAGGAGCGGGAGGTTATAGATGCAGTTTAGCGAGCCAGATGAGGAGCAGGCAGGGATCAATCTGACATCCCTGATTGATGTGGTCTTCCTTCTGCTCATCTTCTTCATGATCACATCCACGTTCATTAAGGTCGAGCGAAAGCTGGATCTGCAGCTGCCCGAGGCCAAGGCGGCTGAACTGGAGCAGAAGGAGCGGAAACCGATCCAGATCGAAATGGACAGAGGGGGGCGGATCACCCTGGACGGTCAATTGGTGACCATGAAAGCGTTGGAGACAAGGCTCAAGGAGTTTCAGGGAAAGCGGAAAAGCGCTGTCGTCCGGGCCGACCGACGTTTGAAGCATGGGACGGTCACGGCTGTGCTGGGGCTGTGCCGGGATGCCGGGATCCGGGAGATCGCCATCGCGGTTAAATAAAACGGATGACCGTTATCCGATGACCGATGACCGTAAAGGAACAAAAAGCTCTTTCGGTCATCCGTGGTCGGTCAACGGTCGTCGGTCATCGGACCTCGCTCGTCGAGTATCGACGCACGAAACCCCTCCTCCACCGCACGAAACACCGATTGTCTGGCTGAGGGACCGTGAGGGCATCAATCGGCACGGCTTTGCAATGCTGCATTCGGATTCTCCTCGTCGGGGTCAGTGGTCTGATTCTGCTTTATGCGGCGACGATCGCGCCGGCCCAGACCAACCCCACCCTTCCGATCCCGTCACGGCACGTGAGGATCTCCGCCACGGTCGTCGAGCAGAGCGACTCCAGAAGCTGGGGTTTCGGGCCCGAAAAAGGCATTGTTCCGGAAAGCGAATGGAAAAGCTCCCGGAGCAGTTCCACCTTCTTCCTCCTGGTGGCCGATGGGCAGGAGGGAAGGATTGCCATAGGTGAGAGCGTGCCCGATGGCCCGTGGTTTTACCAGTACAGCCTGAACCAGGGGTATATCACGCGGGGCTCGGTTTTTCGAAGCGTCTCGACGGGCTTCAGGGTCATCCCCACTATTCTCCCCGGTGATCGCATCCGCCTGCAGATCACACCGGAGATCAGCTACTTCACCGATCAGGGGCAAGGCCACATCGCCTTTGTCGAGTCCCGCCTCGAGGCGGTGGTTGTCAACGGCAAGCCGGTCACCGTCGCCGCAAATCGCCATGAGACCGAGAGCGTCTTGTTCAACATCATGCGCGGATACGAATCGCGGACCGGGCTCTCCACCCTCGTCATGACCCTTACCCCCGAGATCCAGTGAAGGGTTCCTTTTCCCTCCTCCTGATTACCATGGCGGTTGTCGTCTCCGCCTGCAGTCCGATCCTCAAGCAAATGACGGTCTCCTCGGCAACAGAGATCTTCCAAGACGGCCAGGCAACTTTCTACCGGGAGGGCGATCTCCGACTGGCGGAGCAGGCTCTCGCCTCCACCCTAAAGCTCCTTGAAGTTTTTCTCCAGACCTCTCCCGACAATCAGGAATTGCTCCTGCTGGCCTCTCAAGGCTTCGAGGCCTACACCTTTGCGTTCGTCGAGGAAAAGATCGCCACGCACCGCACTGATCCTCAGCTTTCTTCTCTCCATCGCGAGCGCGCCCGCCGTCTCTACCTCCGAGGCCGCAATTACGGTCTGCGCATTCTCAAACTTCGGCACGAACCGTTTGCCACGGCTCTTCACGCGGACCTGCCCGCCTTTCGGGAGGCGCTGCAAGTCTTTCAAAAGGAGGATGTCCCCGCCCTGTTCTGGACAGCCTACGGATGGGCGGGATCCATCAACTGGAGCCGCACACGTCCGGAGATGGTGGTGGAGCTTCCCCGTGCCGTGGCGATGATGCGCCGCGCCTTAGAGCTGGATGAGGAGTACTTTTATGCCGGGCCCCACCTTTTCTTCGGCGTCTACTATGCCTCGCGTTCCCCAGCATTAGGGGGGGAGCCCACTCGGGCAAGGTCCCATCTCGACAGGGCCTTGGATCTGACCGGAGGCAAGTTCCTCCTGGTGCATCTTTTCATCGCCGATCCCTTCGCGGTCCAGACTCAGGATCGTGCCCTCTTCGAGACGCAGCTCCGCCTGATCCTCGATGCCCCGGACGATCTGTTTCCAGAGCAGGAGCTGATGAATCAGGTCGCCAAGGCCCGAGCCCGGCTCCTCTTGGAGAGGATAGATGAGTTATTTCTGTAAACCGACGACCGATGCCAAAGTACCGGAAAGGTCTTTTCGTTCCTCACGGTCATCGGACAACGGTCATCGGTCATCGAAAATAGGTCGTCGAATAGCGGCCCTTTTCATCGGACTTCTATTCCTCACCCCCCTTGGAGTACTCGAAAGCGCCGGCCCCTTCCGCATAAAATTTGCCACGCTCGCCCCCGAGGGCTCCACATGGATGTTGACCCTTCGGGAAATGGATGCAGAGTTACAACAACGGAGTAGTGGGCGGATTCGTTTCGTTTTCTATCCGGGAGGGGTGCTAGGAGATGAGACCGATGTTATCCGCAAGATTCGCATCGGACAGCTCCATGGTGGAGCCTTCTCCGGAGTGGGTCTCGGCTCCGTACTCCCCTCGGTCCGCGTCTTGGAACTCCCACTGCTTTTTGAGGGGGCAGACGACGCAGACTTTGTCACCGAGCGACTTGAAGAGAATTTTGCGCGAGCCTTCGAGAAGCGGGGATTCGTCTTCCTGACCTTCGCCGAAGCCGGCCCCGTCCATATCTTCTCCCAGAACGCAATCCGTCGCCACCAAGACCTGAAGGGCATCAAGCTTTGGACCTGGTATGGAGACCCGCTAGCTGAGGCCCTGTTCCGGACCTATCAGGTTGCAACCGTTCCGCTCGCGCTCCCCGATGTATTCCCATCCCTCCAAACGGGTCTGATTGATGCCTTCTACGCCCCGCCGCTCGCTGCCATTGCGCTCCAGTGGTTCAACCAAGTCTCCTATATGTCCTCACAATGGCTTACCCGCGCGATCGGCGGCATGCTTATCTCAAGATCCCGCTGGCGGACAATCCCAGAAGATCTGCGGATCACCCTGAAGGATGTGGCTAAGAAGTATGCCCGGCAGGTGGTCGTCAAGACACGACGGGAAAACCAGGAAGCGCTGACCGTCCTGAAGCAAAACGGTATCCAAATAGTGGACCTCGACCCGGCAGAACGGCATCACCTCCTCAAGGCGAGCCAACGGGTCTGGGAGGACCAGGCGGGCAGGCTCTATCCGCGATCGCTCCTCGATCAGGTTAAATCGCTCTTGCGACAGTACCGGGGCAAAGGGTCGTAAGGTGGTCCCCGCCGTGATGGCTCCACAGCGCGTCATCCTGATTTTTTTGACTTGCCTTGCACCACTACCCGCCTTCGCAGCCACTTCGCCAATTCCCTTCCCTATAGAGGTCCTCGATGAAAGGGCGAAACAGAAGGTCGAGACCCTCCTGAATGATCACACTCTCAAGCGTTCCCTATCGCTCGAACATCCGATTCTGAATCGTCCTCTTCACCAATTCCTCCTTGACCGCCCGGACGTCGGGGCCGCGATTTCCCGAAGCCTTGCGATCGGCAACTACACGATCACGCGAGTAGGTCCGGACCTGTTTCACGGACATGACCCGGATGGGGTCGAAGGGGATATGGAAATCTTATACCGGGATGAAGGACATCGTGTGTACTTTGCGGAAGGAATCGCCGAGGGGGCGTTGATCACGTTGCGAGGGAAGACCGTAATCTTTCAAGAGTCTCAGTACGGGAGGGCCGATCATGGGCAGGAGTGGGTAAAGAGCCAGCTCACCATATATGCCAAAATTGAAAATCCGATTCTTGCTTTCTTTATCAAGATTTTTGAGCCACTCGTTGGAAAACTAGTGGACCCCAAGATCAGCAAAGCACAAGGTGTGGTTCGGCAGGTGAGTGAGTTGATGGTTCAAGACCCGCAAGAGAGCTACGGGCGGATTGCAAAGTCTGGCGAACTGTCAACCGAAGACCTCATGACTCTTCGAAAGTTGATGAAATTCCCTGAACCCTCAGCCCGCGAAAGAGAAATTAGACGCCGCGCTGGAGCCCCCAGAGGAGTCGGTGTAGTTGCGGCAGGACGCGATAGGGAAAGCCACGCTCGCGGACATAATCCGCCAGACCAGAAAGGACAGCCTTGTACTCGGACGCCAAACCGTTTGGCTGGAGGATCACCTTGGCGCTGGGAAGGCCACGACTCTCGACAAATTCTTGGACCTCTGGCAGATCGATGACCGGATCGCAGACGACAAACTTCAGATAGAAGTTCTGGGTCTTGCCGAGCCAATCCAGGGAACCCCATTCAAGCTCCATTCCCGCATTTTTGAGCTTCGGCGAGACAGCCCAGTGGCGTACCACGTCGAGTAACGCCTGTTCCGGCGTGTGTAGTCCATTGGTCTCGACCACGACTTGATAGCCCCCCGCGTCGAACGCGGTGACGAGGGGCAGGATCGGCTGAATCAGCGGCTCGCCACCGGTGATGGTGACAAGAGGCGCCCTGGGTTCCTCCCGAAGCCATCCCAGTATCTCCCCCATCGTCATCGAACTGTAGTCCTTCCCTTCCACTGCATGATCCTGATCGAGCCAGGTGTACTTCGTATCGCACCAGTTACACGTGAGGTCGCACCGGTAGAGCCGGACGAAGTGGGAAGGGATACCCATCACTTCTCCCTCCCCCTGGATCGAGGTAAACAGCTCGCTTACCTTAAAGCTCGTGTCCATCATTAAAAACTGTACGGTGTCAACTCCATGCTGTCAACGACTTCATCAGTCTGGCTATCAGTGCTCAGCCTGGAACGGTGTGAGGTGTCAGGGATGAGGTGTTCGGTGAGGCCGGCGAGGGGAGAAAATCCTGAGGAAGGTGGAAACTGGCTTGCGTACGGCCGGGGTCCCGCCGCCGGAGCGGAGCGGAGGCGGGGGTGGCCGTCCTGATGCATTATGATCCGCTTTGCACGTAATAGAAATCTATCACCAGGGCACCCCGCGGAACTTTCCGCCGACGAAGGATGCCTTCCCGAGCCGGCGGACCGGACCGCTCTCAAAGCTTGATGCCGGGCCAACGGTCAATGGGATCGGCGG
The DNA here is from genome assembly GCA_012974305.1 of Candidatus Methylomirabilis sp. Lineage (GTDB taxonomy): Bacteria > Methylomirabilota > Methylomirabilia > Methylomirabilales > CSP1-5 > CSP1-5. Next base: position 6,011 of record JAAXQN010000239.1, read on the forward strand.
AGCGAACCACATGCATGCCCGCATCCGCAAATCTCCGGAATGCGGCATCCGCCTGATCCGAGTAATCGATGACCCCCGGGACAACCACGGGAGACGTACAATCTTCTAAGAGATACACTTTCTCGACCAAGCTCCTATCTTTGGCAAGAACGTGCTCCAATAGATCGCTGATGGTCCAGGCAACACAGTGACTCTTCGCCTGCCCCGCGATGAGAACGGCGTCAAATTCCACGAGTTTCTTGAAGAACTTGTCGCTCTTCTGGGCAATCGGCTCTCCCTCCGGGCCCTCCAACACCTCAGGCCCAATAGCGGAATAATGCTCGGTAAACGGATTGTCTCCTGTGACATGGAATTCCGGTTGACTATACCGGGCTACGCTATGGAAGAAGATGGCTTCCTCAACAGATGAAACAAGGGCATGACCGATCCCTCCCAACATGGCATGATATGGCCAGATGGTGAGGTCATATTTACCGCTCTTTTTTAGTTGGTGCGTATAGAAGATGAGGTGTCGCTGCCCGTAATTCTCGGTGATCTGAAGAGTGTGACAAAGGGCAGGGTTGAACTTCCAGAGGCCGTTCTTTATATCCTCTTCAGAAACGAGGGTGAAGGGTGCGGGGTGTTCTCCCC
>JAAXQN010000143.1 GCA_012974305.1 Candidatus Methylomirabilis sp.
GCCGAAGCGTTTTACCGCGTCCAGGTCACTCCGAATATTCAGCTCACCCCCGGCTATCAAGTGATCATCAACCCATCGGAAAATCCGGACGATGATGTGGTTGGCGTGTTCGAGATACGATTCCGGCTGGCCTTCTAGGCGTCACTACGACCCCCCGTAACGTTGGTTTCTGTGCCTGGATTTGCTGAGGTTTCTTGAGGTAGGAAGTCCTTGACACCCCCCTCCCCTGTGGAACATACTGTGGTCCCTCCTCGAGAGGTAGCGAAAGATTGTTTGCGGCATAGGGGATTCCCCCGATGCAAACCATAGCAGTTTCCCCGATAAAAAAAACGGGTCCAGCCCTGATTTACAAGCGAAGAGTCTTTAGATATAGGATCTAAAGCGGAGACCCGGCGGTATAACGCTGAGCGCTCTCACCAGGTGCTCACCGAACACGAGCCCTTGCACTATCGGGCTTTATAAGGAGGATCGTGATGAGATGGACCAAGGGACTGGCGCTGTCGCTGTCCGTCGCATACCTCTGCGCAGGTCCCGCCCTGGCGGCGGATGTCTACATCTACCCCGAGAAGGGCCAGAGCAAGGACCAGCAGCAAAAGGACGAGTACGAGTGCTATAACTGGGGTAAGCAGCAGACCGGCTTTGATCCCATGGCGCGACCCACGGCGACGAGCCCGCCCCCCGAGCAAAGGTCGCATGGGGCGCTCGGTGGAGCCGCGCGCGGTGCCGCGGTCGGGGCCGCCGGGGGCGCCATTGCGGGCGATGCGGGCAAGGGGGCGGCCATCGGCGCCGCTACCGGCGGTATGGTCGGCGGCATGAGACGGCGGCAGGATCGGCGGCGGCAGCAGGACTGGGAGCAGCAGCAGGCGGCTCAGTACAACCAGGGGCGCTCTGAATACAATCGTGCCTTTGGGGCGTGCATGTCGGGCCGCGGCTACACGGTGAAGTAGGGAAGGAGACGAACGATGAGGAAGCTCAAGGCGATCGGTGTGGCCATCTGCGTCTGCATGGCGTCGGTTCACGTCGCGGCTGCCAAAGGCAAATATGACGGATCCGTGCCGCTGCTCTGTGCCCCGATCGAGATCATCGAGTGCGGGGCCGAGGGCGACTGTGTTACCGCCACGGCCGAGGCCGTGAATATCCCCCAATTTTTCAAGATCGACGTCAAGAAAAAGATGATCAGCGCCACCGGCGAAAGCGAAAGAAAAGTTGCGATAAAGAATCTCGAGCACAATAACGGCAAAATGATCATACACGGCGGCCAGGGCGGCCGGGGATGGACCATGGTCATTTCAGAAGAATCAGGAAAATTGTCGGCGAGTGTTGCCGGGGACCAGTTCGGATTTCTCGTCTTCGGGGCGTGCACCCCGCTGTAAGAATACCCGGGGTCATTCAAACCTTCCCTGATCAGGAGTCACCATATGAGCCAACGTGCCAAGCGGTATTTACGACGTAGAGGGTTCGTCGTCGGACTGCTGACCCTGGGGCTGCTGTACGTTCCCGTGACCGTGGTCGGAACGCAAGAGGCGGTCGTTGTGAATTTCAGCCAGGAAAAGGACCCGATCCCAGATGGATGGGAACTACCGACGATCAGGCGGCTCAGCTCTATGTGGTTCTGTATTGGGGCACTTTCAAGAAACAGGTGATTGCCTATATCTGGGACAGCACCGCTCCCGTGGGGACCACTGAGAAGATCTCCCCCCCGATTCCGTTTATGGCCGTCCACGCGGTGGTGGTCCGATCCGGGGATAAGAAGCTGGGGAAGTGGGTCACCGAGACCCGGAACGTGGTGGAGGATTATAAAAAGCTCTTTGGGAGCAAGGTGAAAGAGGTCCAGGCCATCAGGATCCAAATCAACAGCCAGCACACCAAATCGGAGGCCGAGTCGTACTGGAGGTCTGTACGGTTCAAGGCGCAGCCCTGACCGGGCCGCGTAACGGTACATGTGTCGAGCGAAGAACACCGCGAAGCAACCAAAGATGTAACACGGGGGGCAACGATGAAGAGACCAGGGATGACCGCCGTCATGATCGCAATGATTCTCGCCACGACCGTATCCGGGTGTGGCGGGGGCGGGGCAAAGTCACAAACCCAAACTGACGTTCGAACGACGACCACCGGACAAGAACTCTTGGATTTACAGAAAGCGTATGAAGCCGGTGCAATGTCGAAAAACGAATACGAAAAGCAGAAAAAGAAAATATTGCAGCGAAAATAGACTGTGACGTCAGCGTGACGATCTTCGGCAGTGTCCTTGCCGGCTCGTTCCGTGGGAGGCCCAAGACCGACCTGTCCACTCCCTGCCGAAAGGACCGATTCATTTCCCCTCGGCCCGCCGGGCATAGGGGATATTCCCGATGCAAAGCATAGGAGTTTCACCGATAGAAAAAACAGGGGCAGCCCCGATTTACAGGCGCATGGTGTTCAGGCATAACATGTGAGGCGCAGACCGTGGCACATGGGAGAATTGAAAAAGGAGGTGGATCATGCGGAAGAAAGTTGGGCTGGTTGTCGTAGGATTGATGTTGGCTGGAGGCCTGGTTGCATGCACGAAGAATCCGTACGGGATTCCGCCAGGCGGCCCCCACTTTGCCTCGGGGTCACATTTAGCGTACTCCACCCGGGGCGGGGAAAAGCCGCAACTGACCAGGGCGGAATTTGAGAAGGCCCAACAGGAAGGTTGGTGGGGAACCGCAATCAGTTACAACATCGATGAGCTGGAATAAAGGGGTTTATGCGGTCAAGCAGGCGATGGTAAGAGCGTCGAAGGCACTGCACCGGAAAGGGGGAAGTTTGATGATGAGCTGGCGGAAATCTGTGTTGGGTTTGGTCCTTCTCCTGCCCATGGCCCTGCTCTTGAGCGGGTGCCCCAAGAAGCCCGAGGTACGGACCGCTGCGCCGGCAATGGTCGCGCCGGAGCCGGCAATGGTCGAGGAGGAGGTGGTGGTGGTGGTCGAGGAGGAGGTGGTGGTGATCGAGGAAGTCTCCCTTCAGGATGCCTTCTTTGAATTTGACAAGTCGGTCATCCGGCCGGATGCAAGGGAGGCTCTGGACGAAAACATCCGCGTGCTCGATGACAATTCCGGGGCCCGCGTCGTGATCGAGGGGCACGCCGACGAGCGGGGAACCAACGAGTACAATCTGGCGTTGGGAGAACGGCGTGCCAACGCGGTGCGCGACTACCTGATGGCCGGGGGGATTGATCCCGAGCGGATCTCAACGATCAGCTACGG
>JAAXQN010000276.1 GCA_012974305.1 Candidatus Methylomirabilis sp.
ACCTGGGACGGTTTGATGCCGAAAGGGGCGTGTTTACGGAGAACAAGGTGGGTTTGATTTACCAAACATGCTGTTGGGCCCTGAGCATCGTCTATACGCATCGGGATACGGAAAACCCAGACGATCCGAAAAACGATATCCGATTCAACTTTGAGCTTTTGACGGCGCCGTCGCAGCGTATAGATTGATCGCTTTGTTCTGAGGATAGCTACTGATTATAAACCCTGCCATCTTTCGTAGCTACGACATCCGGGGGGTCGTGGGAAACGACCTGAACCCGAAGGCTGCAGAGGCGATCGGGAAGGCCTTTGGCACTCTTCTTGTAAGAGGGGAGGAGAATCCCGAGCCAGGTACGGTGGCTGTTGGTCGAGATGTTCGTCAAAGCTCTCCATCCCTTTCCCAGGCTCTTATCGAAGGGGTGGTCTCTACAGGATTGGATGTTGTCGATCTCGGAATCGTCCCGACTCCCCTAGTTTACTTCTATCTCTTCCGGCATGAGGTTGCTGGGGGCGTTATCGTCACGGGGAGCCATAATCCTGCAGAGTTTAATGGCTTCAAACTTTGCAGGGGAAAGCAGACCATGTATGAAAAGGCGATTCAAGAGATCAGAACAACTCTGGAGAGTAAGGAGATCACTTCGTTTTCGAAGAGGGGGAAGTGCCGCACAACTGACATTTTGCCAGATTACCTCGACTTCCTTGTGACCCAGTTTCGACCATCCGGACCGCTGGGAGAGGCGAATGTCTCTCTCAGGGTTGTGGTAGATGCTGGCAATGGCACGGCGGGCTTAGTGGTCCCAGGCTTACTTCGAAGACTGGGGTATGAGATAATTGAGCTTTACTGTGAACCGGACGGCCGATTTCCTAATCACCATCCAGATCCAGTGGTCCCGGCAAATGTGGCCGATCTCCAATCGGCCGTGGTGGAGACGAAAGCGGACCTCGGGGTGGCGTATGACGGAGACGCAGACCGGTTGGGGGTGGTCGACGATCGGGGAGAGATTGTCTGGGGTGACCGGTTGGTCACCCTTTATGCCCGGCAGGTTCTAAAGGAGAACCCCGGGGCAATATGTATCGGGGATGTCAAGTGTTCCCAGCTCTACTTTGACGAGGTGAGGACCCGGGGAGGGATTCCTCTGATGTGGCGGACCGGCCACTCGCTGATCAAGGCCAAGATGCGGGAGACAGGGGCCCTCCTTGCCGGGGAGATGAGTGGACATTTTTTCTTTGGCGACCGGTACTACGGTTTTGACGATGCCATCTACGCAACATGTCGTCTGCTCGAAGTCCTGGTTGCGGCAAAGCAACAGAATCCGACAGTGGCCCTTTCGCATCTGCTTGGAGATCTTCCTGCATGGATTGCAACTCCTGAGATCCGGGTCTTCTGCCCTGATGACCGCAAACATGAGGTCGTCCGATGTCTCGCCGAAGGGATCTCACGCATGGTGGAAGGGGGGACTATGCCGGCAGAATTCCGCGACGAAGCTGAAGAGGTGGTAACCGTGGATGGGCTTCGACTCGTAGGGAAGAACGGATGGGGGCTGATTCGCGCGAGCAACACCGAACCCGCATTGATCCTTCGCTTTGAAGCGGCTTCGCAGGAAAGGATGCAACGCCTACGGTCCTTTTTGGAAAACCAATTAACCACAGTCCAGAGGGATCTGGGTGTGGTTGCTTGAGAAGAGGGCGATGTCATCGCAACTAGCGGAAGAGCGTCCCTGGGGTAGATGGACCGTTTTAAACGAAGGAATAGGGTATAAGGTGAAACTTATCGAGGTGTGGCCTGGACATCGCCTCAGCCTGCAATTTCACCATCACCGGAGCGAGCACTGGGTTGTTGTCTCCGGACGAGCGCGGGTCATCGTGGGAGAGCAGGTACTGGAACTTGGTCCCCTCGAATCTTTTGTAATCCCAGTGGGGACTGTTCACCGATTGGAAAACCCGTGGTCGGTCCCCCTCGCGATAGTTGAAGTACAAAAAGGCGAGCTGCTTAGCGAAGAAGATATCGTTCGCCTTGAGGACGACTACAAGCGTGCAGACACGCGAGTGGTTAGTGAGGAGTAACCGGTGGTTGGTGATTGGTGATGCCTAAGGCCCAACACCCAACACCTGAAACCGGGCTCCGTGAACTGTACAAACCCAATGAACCCAACAAACCCAACTAACCCAATGAACCACGATGTTTACGCGGTCATCATGGCTGGAGGCTCGGGGGAACGGTTTTGGCCTCTGAGTACGCCAGACTGCCCCAAGCAGTTTTTACGCCTCCTGGGTGGGACAAGTCTGCTCCGGAAAACAGTAGACCGAATTGAATCCCTGATTCCCATCGACCGCCAGTTCGTGGTTGCCGGCCAGCAGCATGCCGCCCTCGTTCAAGAAGAGTTGTCGGATCTTCCTCGGGCGAATCTCATCTGCGAGCCCGTGGGCAGAAACACGGCCGCCTGCATCGGGTTTGCCTCTCTGTTCATCGAACGTCGGGACCCTGATGCGGTTGTCGTGATTCTCCCCGCCGATCACCATATCCCGAATACATCTGCATTTCTGGGTTCGCTAGAGATGGCCGTCCGGGCTGCCCAGGAGAGGGACGGAATTGTCACGATAGGGGTGAAACCCGATCGCCCGGAGACGGGATACGGATATATGCGAATCGGGCCCGAGATCGGCGGCGGCGTCCATGCGGTCCTCCAGTTCCGCGAGAAGCCCGATGAGGAGACGGCCGAACGCTATCTGGAAGCAGGGAATTACTTCTGGAATGCAGGGATCTTTGTGGTGCATAATCGAACCATCCAGCAGTTGATCAGAACGCATCTGCCGGACCACTGGTCAAAGCTAGAGCGGATTCGCTCTGTTCTGGAAGCCCCAGAGTACGGGAAGGTGCTTGCGGAGATTTATCCAACCTTTGAAAAGATATCCATGGATCACGGGGTGTTGGAAAAGGCCGATAACACGTATATGGTCCACGGACGATTTGGGTGGGATGATCTGGGGTCGTGGACCGCTCTGGATCGCGTCTTTACCAAGGATGAAGAGGACAATGTAGTCATCGGTCGGCATGTGGGCGTGGATACCTCGAATTGCATTATCTACGGACGCGAAGGTAAGATCGTTGCCACGATAGGACTACAGGATCTGATCATTGCGGAGACAGAGCATGGCCTCCTGATCTGTCCGAAGTCTCGAGCACAAGACATTCGGAATCTGCTAGCAGCGATGTCGTCCTCCCTAACGAAAGAAAGAGAAGGAAAGAAAGACAGATAGTAGGAAATCGCGCAGGGCAAACCGGGAAGGGGATACCTGGAGAGATAACTATGGAAGTCTGTGTCGTCGGTGTTGGCTACGTGGGGCTCGTTACGGCGGCTTGCTTTGCCCATATAGGGAATACGGTCGTCGGCGTCGATGACGACCGAGAGAAGGTCCAGAGGCTCCTTCAAGGCGAGGTCCCTATCTACGAGCCATTTTTGGATCAAGTGATTGCCCAAGCAGTCAACGAAGGGCGACTCACGTTCACGGAGAAAATCGAGGATGGAGTCCGATCATGCCAGATCATATTTATCTGCGTGGGCACTCCTCCTCTTGAACATGGAGAGGCCGATCTCTCCTCTGTTGAAACTGTCGTGCAACGTATTGCTGAGGTCGCCGAAGGCCATAAACTCATTGTCGAGAAAAGTACCGTTCCCGTCCAAACCGGATTTTGGGTTGATAGGACGCTACAGCTTTATGGCCAGAAGGGAACCGCTGAGTATGATGTTGCCTCGAACCCTGAGTTTTTGCGGGAAGGATCAGCGCTGGAAGACTTCCTCCATCCTGATCGCATCGTGATCGGCGTGGAAATGATTCGAGGCACCTTTTCTTGTCCTATCCATCAGAAGTGCCCTCAGGCTGGTAACGTGCCATTCTTGGTAACTAACATGGCCAGCGCCGAAATTATCAAGCACGCCTCAAACTCTTTCCTGGCGACAAAAATTTCTTTTATCAATCTCATTGCTGCTTTGTGTGAAAAAGTTGGGGCGGATGTTTCGAGGGTGGCGGAAGGAATGGGTCTGGACCCGCGAATTGGACGAGCCTTTCTCAATGCGGGAATTGGCTTTGGAGGATTTTGTCTGCCAAAGGATCTTCAGGCCTTTGTCCGCATTGGAGAGAAACATGGGTGTGATCTCAGGCTTCTCAAAGAAGTGGAACGCATCAATGAAGACCAGATCAACGTCTTCGTCGAGAAGTTGCGGGAACGCCTTTGGATTATCCGAGGGAAGACCATCGCTGTTCTGGGACTTTCCTTTAAACCAAATACGGATGACATCAGATTTTCACCGGCCCTTGAGGTCATTGGAAAACTCTTGAAGGAAGGGGCAACGGTTAAGGCCTACGACCCGAAGGCAATGGCAAAGGCACAACATGTTTTGGCTTCGGTAGAGTTTTGTAACGATCCCTATGATGCCCTTGATGGTGCAGACGCGGCCGCGATCGTCACGGAATGGGATGAATTCAAACGCCTTGATCCTTCGCGGGTTAAACAGAAGATGCGGCGGCCCCTGATCGTGGATGGGCGCAATATCCTCGATCCGGAGGAAATGAGATCCCTCGGCATTGAGTATTGCGGGATAGGACGCTGAGGTTTCTGGACCATCAACGTCATTTGACAACCGAGATTATGACGAAGGTTCTGGTTACAGGTGGGGCGGGATTTATCGGATCGCATGTCGTTGATGCGTATATCGAGGCAGGTCACCAGGTGGTGGTGGTTGATAACCTTGAGACCGGATCGAGGAATCACGTAAATCCGGATGCACGCTTTTATGAGGTAGATATATTAGATTCGTCTCTTGAAGCGATTGTTTCGAAAGAAAGACCTACGCTGTTGAATCATCATGCCGCGCAGGCAAGTATTAGCCGATCCGTCGCCGATCCGGTCCACGATGCACGCATCAATATTTTGGGGAGTCTCCACCTCTTGGAGCTTGCTCAAAAATACGGGATTCCTAATTTCATTTTTGCCTCAAGCGGAGGTGCTGTATACGGTCATCAGAAATGGTATCCGGCCACTGAGGATCACCCCCAGAAACCCATAAATGCGTATGGTATCGCCAAACTAGCAGTGGAGAAATATCTCGAGTGTTACTGGGTGACACACCAGATCCGCTCTGTGTCTTTGCGGTACGGGAATGTATATGGTCCTCGGCAGAATCCTCATGGAGAAGCAGGAGTCGTGGCGATCTTCGTCGGGGCATTGCTTCAAGGGAGGCATCCCGTCATCTATGGTGATGGACATCAGACGCGAGATTTCGTACATGTCCGAGACGTCGTCCGATCGAATATTCTTGCTCTGGATTTGCTTCTACGAGGTGGGGATGCCTTCCACGGAGAACCTTCAACATTTAACATTGGAACGGGAAGGGAGACAAGTGTCGTCGAAATATTAAATCACCTTGCGACGATTATTGGTAGCTCGAAAGAAGGTCAGTTTGAAGCGCCGAAAGAGGGAGAGATACGTAGAAGTGTCTTAGATATTGGGCGGGCACGTAAGGTCCTCAGCTGGGAACCGGGCGTGAGTCTTGAGGAGGGCCTTCGAGAAACCGCAGCATGGTTTCAGGCCGAAAGTGTCCAGTTAAAGAAATAGGGTGTGAGCACCGGATAAACTATCGGCGGCTTTTTTCTCAAAAATGGAGGGCTCTCGCAATGGGGGAACCGATCCTCCAGTATTTTGAAAAGATCGCAACACTCTTTTCCGGCGTCCAGGTGACGGACTCCAAGAAGAGATCACTGGACTTTTCCGAAGGTCTTTCAGCTGGAATGGACATTATCGTCGCCCAGACGTCGCTCGGGCGGAAGGTGATATTTATTGGAAACGGGGGGAGTGCGGCTATTGCGAGTCATCTAGCGGTGGACTATTGGAAAAATGGAGGCATGCGAGCGATTGCCTTTAACGACTCCTCGCTATTGACCTGCGTCAGCAACGACTTTGGGTACCCGCAGGTATTTGCGAAGCCCTTCGAGATGTTCGCCGATGCCGGGGATGTGCTGGTGGCAATCAGTAGCTCTGGCCGATCAGAAAATATCCTCTTGGCTGTCAATGTGGCAAAAGAGAAGGCTTGCAAAGTGATTACGATGGCGGGATTCTCTGACGACACTCCGCTCCGCTTTGCGGGAGATCTGAATTTTTATGTCCCTTCAGACACCTATGGTCACGTTGAAATTGTGCATCTAACCCTTTGCCACTGTATCCTAGACACGATCATCAGCCGTCAAGGGCGGGAATAGATATCACGAGACTCGAGGTCGCATGATTCCTCTCATCGATCTTAAAAGGCAAACGAGACAACTCGAGGGGGAGATTCAGCGCGCTATTGCTGAAATACTCGCCGACTGCCACTTCGTAAAGGGAACATCTATTGAGAAATTCGAGGAGGCCTTCGCCCGATATTGTGAAGTGGCTTATGCCAGTGCCGTTTCCTCAGGAACTGCGGCCTTGCAGTTGGCCTTGCTCGCGGCTGGTGTTGGTGAGGGAGACGAAGTCGTCACCAGCCCCTACACATTTATCGCGACGGCGGAAGCGATTACCTGCGTCGGGGCAAAGCCCGTCTTTGTGGATATCTTGCCTGGCCCATTCACGCTCGATCCGGAAAAGATAGAGGAAGTCATCACCGAGAGGACAAAAGCTGTCATCCCGGTAGACCTGTACGGACAGTCGGCAGATCTTGAGGCCATAGAGCAAATTGCGCAAGTCCATCACCTGACGATAATTGAAGATGCCTGCCAGGCGACTGGGGCTGAGTACAAGGGACGTCGCCTTGGCAGCGTGAGTCACCTGACCTGCTTTAGCTTTTATCCCTCAAAGAATCTGGGGGCGTTGGGGGATGCCGGGGCGGTCGTTACCAAAGACCTCAAGGCAGTGGAGCAAATCCGGATACGCAGGGACCATGGTCAGACGGGTCCGTACATCCATGAAACAGAGGGATTGAACGCTCGAATGGACTCGATCCAAGCCGCGGTGCTCCTAGTGAAACTCCAGTACGTCGATGGATGGAACGCAACAAGAAGAAAGCATGCGCGGCAATACGACGAGCTTTTAAGGGATATCGAGCCGGTAACGACTCCACCAATCATGGAATATGCCAACTCGGTGTACGCACTGTACACCATCCGCGCTCAGGATCGGGATCGGCTTCAGGTGTACCTCCGCCAACGGGGAATCGGCACCGGTGTGTATTATCCCATTCCACTTCACTTGCAGCCGGCATATCAGTACCTCGGCTATAAGGAATACGATTTTCCTGTGACGGAGACAGCAGCCCGAGAGACGCTATCGCTCCCTATGTACCCGGAACTGAGCGAGGATGAAATCACCTGCGTCGCGGAGGGGATCCGCGACTTTTATCAGGGGAAAGAGTAAACTTGGGCTATGCTGATGCCTACGGCCTTGAATCGGAGGCCTAGCCTGTGTTATTCACGAACCGGGGTCTTCATGAATAATGCGTCCCGCCGCTGCGGCGGGACTCAAGGCTAGCCCTGAGCGACGCCCCGCACGCGGGGCGGAGTCGAAGCCCGGAGGGCAGATTATTCACTCTATGTGAATAATCCGGGCTAGACCGACGTTCATCCGTGTCGTGCCGGAGTTGCATTAGAAGGCCAAGGCGGTCCCCGAAAATGTTGGGGCCGAGGCCAAGTCCCTGAGACTAGAAGGTTTATTGTGTGTGCTGGCGCCATTTCCAGTTGACTTTTCTCCCGCAAAACCCTAGGGTACGAACCTGAAATGAACAATAAGGAGAGCATCTAGAGACATGGAGATCCTCGAGCGAGCAAGGCGAGTCCTGGAGATTGAGGCTGGGGCAGTGGCAGCCCTTATTCCTCGACTAAACGATGACTTCGTCCGAGCCGTAGATATCCTCTACGAATGCCAGGGCCGAGTGGTGCTGACGGGGATGGGGAAGTCCGGATTTATCGCTAAGAAGCTCGCGGCCACATTGGCCAGTACAGGCACCCCAGCCCTATACGTGCATCCAGCGGAAGGTGGTCATGGGGATCTCGGAATGATCGTCCGGGGGGACGTGGTTGTAGCAGTGTCCAACAGTGGCGGCACCACAGAGATTGTAGAGATTCTCCCCGCCCTAAAGCGTTTCGGTGTCAAACTGATTGGGCTTGTCGGCAATCTGAACTCTACCCTGGCCAAAGAGAGCGATGTCGCGATCGATGTAAGTGTAGATGAAGAGGCCTGTCCATTGAATTTTGTCCCCACGGCGAGCACGACGGCTGCGCTAGCCATGGGGGATGCCTTAGCTTTGGCCCTCTTGGAGAAGCGGGGCTTTAAGGCGGAGCATCTTGCAGTGTTCCATCCGGGAGGGCAGCTCGGTCGCCGCCTCTTACGAGTGCGAGACCTCATGCACGTCGGCCCCGAATTGCCTATCGTCTCCGAAGACACGTTGATGCGAGATGCGATTTTGGAGATCAGTACGAAGCGCCTCGGAATGACGTTGGTGGTCGATGCCGGAGGACGGCTTATAGGAGTGGTCACAGACGGTGATCTGCGACGAGGCCTTGAGAAGTACACTAATCTCCTCGATCGGAAGGTCGGGGATTGCATGGCCCGTCATCCCAAGGTTATCGACAGTGACGAGCTCGGTGCGCGAGCTGTTCAGGTGATGGAGCAATATAAGATTACCTCTCTTCCTATTATCGATCCTGCGGGTCAGCCCGAAGGGGTGATCCACCTGCACGACCTCTTGCAAGCCGGGGTGATATGAAGCTCAGCGCCGCATCATCGTCCGATAGCCACGGATCAGAAAGGGTATGGCGGCTGCACGCGGCCGCCACAGGGGTCATCGTCCATGCCTGAGTTCCTGCGCCTCTTGCGGTACGCCCTTCCCCACAAGGGGAAGTTGTGCCTCGGCATTCTCGCCATGTTGCTGGTAGCGATCCTGAGCGCGGTCTCGATCGGCGCAATCCAACCAGTCCTCGACCTGGTCCTCTCCCCAAAGGACGCCCCTTCTTTTATCAGCCTGCCAAAGGCGCTACAGAATCAGTTGGGACCTCTGGTCAATAGCCTTTCCTGGGTCCGCGAAGCGGACAAGCTTACAGTAGTGGCTGTCATTTGCGGACTCCTGTTGTTCCTTATAGTTGTAAAAGGTATCCTGCTCTACATTCATAAGTACATGATGAGCTACGTCGCCGAGCACGTCATGATGGACGTCCGCAATGACCTCTATGCTGCTATCCACAGGCTTTCGCTGGGTTTCTTCCACCAGCGGTCCACCGGCGAGATCATGTCACGCCTCATGATGGACGTAAACCTCCTGGGGGAGACGGTTACCATTGCCTTCAGCCAAGCCCTTCGGGAGCCCTTCTACATCCTGAGCTTCGGCGCCCTGCTCCTTCTCCTCCAATGGCAGCTCGCTCTCCTCTGTCTCCTGGTCCTCCCTTTGCTCTTCATTCCGATCGCCAGATTCGGCAACAAGATCCGTCACCGGGGCTTGCTGGTCCAAGAGCGGTATGCCGAGCTCAACACCATCTTGCAGGAAGCCCTGACGGGTATCCGGATCGTGAAGGCATTTGTGGCGGAAGAGTACGAGCGGCTTCGCTTCGCCCGGAAGAACCAAGAGTCCTTCCGGGCCGCTATTCGGATCGCGCGGGTAACCGCGCTCTCCTGGCCCGTTCTCGAGGTCCTGGGGGGTATTGGAATCTTGGGGGTTGTGGTCTTTGGGAGCTATCTGGTCTTGCAACAGATCCTGACCCTGGGTGGGTTCATGGTTTTCCTGGGTGCCCTGATCTCAATCTTCACACCGATCAAACGCCTGGGTGGTATGAACAACCATATCCAGCGGGGGATGGCAGGGGTAAAGCGAGTATTCGAGCTGATGGATATCCGGCCGGACCTCGTGGAGGCTCCTGATGCTGTTCCCCTGTCGCGGGTACAAGGGGCCGTTGCGTTCCGGGGTGTGTCTTTTGCTTACGACGGAAGCCGACCGGTCCTGGGGGATGTATCCTTCGAGGTTCGCGGGGGACAGCTGGTGGCCATCGTGGGGTCCAGCGGCGCCGGGAAGAGCACCCTAGTGGACCTCATCCCACGCTTTTATGACCCCACCGCCGGGCGCGTGGAAATTGACGGGACCGATGTGCGCCGCGTGACGTTCCGCTCCCTGCGGGAGCAGATCGGAATCGTCACGCAAGAGGTCATCCTCTTCGACGACACGGTTTACAACAACATCGTCTACGGCCAGTGGGGGGTCACGTCGGACCGGGTTCAGGAGGCGGCGCGGATCGCACACGCGGCCGAGTTCATCGAACGGCTACCCCAAGGGTATGAGACCCGGATCGGCGAAAGGGGGGTGCGTCTCTCAGGCGGAGAGAAGCAGCGTATCGCCATCGCCCGGGCCGTCCTCAAAGATCCAC
>JAAXQN010000003.1 GCA_012974305.1 Candidatus Methylomirabilis sp.
CCGGGTCGGGTGTGGAAGTACGAAAACACCTTCTGCCCCAGCTGCAAGGCCGTCCTCATTGTCCGCACCGGGTTTCATATCATGGAAAACCACGTCACCTCCGGTGGGACCTGCCCCTCCTGCCACACAAAAATCCCCGGCATTTGGTCGTAGGCACTGGATTAGTCCACTGGATTAGATTCATCTGCCGGGTATTAACCTGCAGACCGTGTAGTATAATATCGGCGAGTACGTAAGGGTTAAGAGTTGGGCACAGGCAGCTAATGCTAGACTCGCCGGAGTGGTTCATGGCTGAGTTTGATTCGTGGCGAGACTACTGGAATTTCGCTCAAAGCGTTAAGCACAACGCAAGGTACGTTTTCGAAGATCGTGTTGATAAGTTCCTGCGGACGGTAATAGCTACGAGCGAAGCTCGCAAGAGGGTCCTTCCTAGCGGCCGACATCTTTGGAGAGCCCAACAGGGCCATGATTGGGAGACCTTCTCCTACGAGGGGTCTATAGATCTGGCGCCCCTACCCCCGGGACGGATGAAACCCCTGCTTCACTCCGCCCGCGAGGGTCGCGTGAATCCTAAAGGGATAGCGTGTTTGTATCTCGCAACGGACAAAGACACGGCTATGGCGGAAGTGCGGCCATGGATTGGATCATACTTATCAGTCGGCCAGTTCAAGACCATCAAAGATCTCGCATTTGTCGACTGTTCAGTGGAGCACGCGAATATAGTCTCTCATGTGTATAGCAAGGAACCCGGGCCGGTCGAACGAGAAAAGGCCGTCTGGGCCTATATTGATCACGCTTTTTCCGAGCCATTGAGCATGGACGAATCCAGCGCTAATTACGCCCCGACACAGATTCTCGCCGAGGCATTCCGGAGCCACGGTTTCGACGGAATCGTGTACAAGAGCCTTTTGGGGGAGGGGTTTAACGTCGCCTTGTTCGACATCAATGCTGCGGATCTCGTCAATTGCTTTCTCTACAAGGCAAAATCCGTTACCTTTGGGTTCGATGAAGCAGCAAACCCCTATTTCGTGAGCAAGCATCCCGAAGGCAAGGAGAAAGATGATGCCGAACCCGGCGCTCCAGGCGGCACGCCAGAAGCGATGCGCCCCTGAGCTAGCGCGTTTGGGCAAAAAAATGGGGTCAGAGAACTATTTTCTTGACGCCTGGTAGTCCAGCCACTAAGGGGGGGAACCTTGAACGTTGAGGGACCCTATCATGGCGCGCGCCCGTCGCATCACGATCCCTGCCCTTCCGCATCACATCATCCAGCGCGGAAACAATCGCCAGGCGATCTTCTTTCAGGGGCAGATCAAAACTAAGGTCGGGAGACGCCTGGTCGGTGAATCGCGGGGCAGACCTCGCAAGATCCGCCCGTCAAGCCTCGAAAAAGTACTCTGCCCCCCTTTTCGTACTTGGCGCCAACGCTAGCTCCTGACAAACGCCAACAATGGTGTGTAGTCGCCCGAGTCGGCCGAGCGAAGTGCGTGAAGATACCTGTCGCGAACCGCGCCCCGATCGTCAATTGAGCCGGATCCCCAAGGGAACGGGAGAGCGTCAAGTTCCGCGAGCAGGGCATCCGTCATGAGTCGGCCGTGCCTCCCATTCCCGTTTGGGAAAGGATGGATAGCAACCAGCCGATGATGGAATCTCACGGCGATCTCATCGACCGAGTAAGTATGATGTTCGATCCAATATCGAGTTTCAGAAAGGAGATTGTACGTCTGCTCAGGGATCGCCTCTGGCGGCCCACCAATGTTCTTGAGCGTCCAGCGAAACTTGCCGGCCCACTTCCACGTGTTAGAAAACATCTGACGATGGAGCTCTCGCAGAAAGTCCATGTTGAGAACGGACCCGCCGTTCTGTCGCCTTCTTAACCAGTCGTCCGCCTTGGCGATGTTGACTTGCTCCCAAGCGTTGAGTTCCCCTCGGGTCGACAGATGTTCTGGAATGAGACCAACCGCCTCATCAGGATCCAGAGGGGTCGCACCGGCCGGAAGCGAATCAGGCATGCTCGAAGCGGACAACGCGCATGACCGTGAGGCTCATGTAACCTCTTTGCTCCAGAGCTCACGCGGGAAATTCCGCATGATCTCGGCGGTAAGGTCTTCGACCTGTTGGTTATATTCTTCAGACGGAACTGTCTGGTCCTCCAAATGCATGGAATGCGCAATCCTCTCGAGGCGCTTGGCTGCGACTGCACGTGCACGGCTCCAAAGTATGTCCTTTACTGGTCGCCTTGGAACAACGGCGTAAAGCAGATCACACTCCATGGCGTTGGCGGCCTTTCTCAGCGCAGAGAGTGTTACACTGCCCTCGGTCTCTCTTCGCTCGAGGTCTACAACCGCTTGCCGTGTGACTCTAAGCCTAGCGGCGAGTTGGCTGGTGGTCATGCCAAGAGCCTGTCGTATGGCCCTGATCCATCCCCCACGTGGAGGCGCCTGTTTCCGGAGCTGCCTCCAAGGGCGGGTCCGGTCGTCTATCTGACGTACGCGCAAGAGCTTAAGCGGTGTATGCATGGTCTCCGTGCCCCTTTTTGAAAAGCCATAGCTTTACATAGTTCTACTATCTGACAAAGTATTGCTTGTCAATCAAAACAGCCATGACAAGCTATAGTATGTCAAATAAATAGACCATGTCAAGGCATAATTTGTCAATAAGAGCCAGACCGCCATAGCTGATTTATCATAACTACTTAATATATAACGACTTAATTGTACCAATTGGAGTCAGGGAACCATTTTGGCCAATTCGGGGGACACCATACTCAATTACGCAACCACCAATTACACCGACCGGATCACCGGAGAGAGACGGAGGCATCATCTTCACGAATCCGTCTTACAGCGGGCTGTCAAAGAGGCTGTCCGGGAAGCCGGGATTTCCAAGCCCGTCAGCTGTCACACCCTTCGCCACTCATTTGCGACGCACTTGCTTGAGGACGGCTACGACATCCGGACGGTGCAGGAATTGTTGGGGCACAGCGACGTCAAGACCACCATGATCTATACCCATGTCCTTAATCGAGGGGGCATGGGAGTCCGCAGCCCGGCCGACGGCCTGGCATGGCCGCCCGAACCAAGAAGCGAGGTATCCTGATCCGCTGTGCAGTGTTTGTCTTGCGGGAGGTCCGGAAGGATTTGCCTATGAGATGAAAAATACAGTACAATTGCCGTGGAATTGCTGGCAGCTGGCGTGATATCCTGACCCGGATGGGGAGTTATACGGAACAGGCTACTCATAGTTATGCTCTTCAGTAGATAGTCGGCATGATGAATCACAGACAAGAACAGAACAGCTGATTTTGCCATTTCCAATTCAAAGGGGGTTGATATGGGCGATAAAGGAAAGAAAGACAAAGGGAGAAGAGAAGATCAAAAAAAGCCCAAGCTAACAATTAAGGAGAAAAGGAAAAGGAAGAAGGAGAAAGGGAAATAGCTACTCGATAGAGCATAACAACTCGCTGCAGCGGACCCGGCCAGCGCGCGGCCTTCGCTCCAGAATAGATTTACCGGGCCGCTGAGCTCGCAGCCATTATGCGTCAAACGCGTAACCGCCGCTCCAAGGACTCCAAGTGTCTGAATTCTTGAAACACCTTGTGGATCGTCTGGTCGACGCAGTACCTGTTCTCCTCATTGTTGATGGCATCCTGCTGTTTCTCGGCAGCGTCGGTGGGGGTGTACGGTACCAGTCCTTTTTTCCCATTGACGATCCAGTTTCGCGTGTTGCCTGCGGAATCGGTGGTGCTCTGGTCTTCGCCCTAGGTGTCTATCTCTGGTCTAGCCGCAAAAGCGCCGCACCGAACGCCAAGGCCTTCGGAATCAAAATCACTCAGCCCAAGACGGGGGACATTGTTGCAGGATTTCGGGGACACAATACTGATTTTTTCTTGACTCCCACGTGGGCAGGCTAATACCTTTCGCCCATGGCGAGGATTTCCAGAGAACTGGTGCCTGGTTCGAGTAAAAGCGCCTCCCGAAAACATGTATTATGTCCCCTGATTTGCTTATGATCTATATCCATGTCCTAATCGAGGGGGCGTGGGAGTCCGCAGCCCGGCCGACGGCCTGGCATGGCCGCCCGAACCAGGAAGCGAGATATCCTGACCCGCTGTGCAGTGTTTGTCTTGCGGGAGGTCCGGAAGGATTTGCGTATCCGATGACAAATACAGTAAAATTGCCGTTGAATTCCCGGGCAGCCGGCGTGATATCCTGACCCGGATGGGGAGTTATACGGAACAGGCTACTCATAGTTAGGCTGATCAGAGGAGTTCGGCACGAGATATGAAAACCATGACCCGAGAGGAAATAGCCCAGTTGGCGATCCGGAAATACGAGGGGACGACTTGCCTGGTCTCGTCGGCTCAGGACGTGGAGCGGGCGATTCATGTGATCCACGGCGAACAGGTGGTGGGACTGGACACGGAAACGAAGCCCGCGTTCCACAAAGGTCAATTTCATCTGCCCTGCCTGGTACAGATTGCCACCGCGTCCGTGGTGTATCTCTTTCAGTTGAAACGGATGGACTTTTCTGGCGCGTTGGTGGAAATGCTGGAAAATCCGGCACTCATCAAAGCAGGCATCGGGCTGGCTGACGATTTCTCGAATCTCAAGAGGGTTTTTCCGTTTGAACCTCAAAACATCGTTGACCTGAGCCTCGTGGCGCAACGGCAAGGCATCAAACAATCAGGCATCCGCAATCTGGCTGGGCAGCTGCTCGGATTTCGCGTCACCAAGGGCTCCTCCACTTCCAACTGGGCCAGCCCCCGGCTGATGCCGAAGCAAATCGCTTACGCCGCCACCGATGCGTGGGTTTGCCGGGAACTCTTCCTACGTTTTCAGCAACTCGGGTTCCTCGATCTGGAAGAGAGCGAGGGGACGTTGCGAACTAATGAACTTACGCCTAACAATTCGATCCAGCGGACGCGCCAGAAACGGGCGCGCCGCTGAACTTTTCCGTTAATACGGAAAAAGGGATAAGTACAATTATTGGCGAGGCTTTGGTCGCATCTTGTGGGAGAACCGGAGCCAGACAAACCAGCTCTGAAAATGGCCTGTTGCTCGGCCACAGGACTGAGTATTTTTTCCCCTTTGTCGCCTGCCATACGAAGTCCCCGTTCTTGGTCCTAGAAGCTTTGTGAGGCTACCAGTGGGGAAAGAGCTAGAAAGCCGGAGTCTGCGCAAGCCAAAACGCTAACTCCTGAAAACGTTTTGCCGCTTGCACCACTGCACCCCTGTACTGCTGTACCCTCAGCACTTTTCTGCACTGGGTTTTTTATTGATCGATGATCCCGAGCATGCGGCGCTGCAGATCGTGGATCTGGTCCCGTAGCTCGGCAGCCTTCTCGAATTCCAGCTTCTTGGCCGCCTGCTTCATCTGCTTCTCCAGCGTAGCCATGAGGGGAGGGATCTCTTCACGAGGGATGTACTTCGCCCGCTCCTCGTCCGCCACCGCGGGCACGGTATAATAATCTCGCTCATAGATCGAGGAGAGGACATCGGTGATCTGCTTCTTGATGCTCTCTGGTGTGATGCCATGTTCTTGATTGAACGCCGTCTGAAGGATCCGCCGCCGGGTGGTCTCGTCGATCGCCACATTCATTGATCTGGTCGTGGTATCGGCGTAGAGGATCGCCTTGCCTTCGACATTGCGCGCGGCCCGACCCATGGTCTGGATGAGCGAGCCGGCGGAGCGCAAGAACCCTTCTTTGTCCGCATCGAGGATGGCGACCAGGGAAACCTCGGGGATGTCGAGCCCCTCCCGGAGCAGGTTGATCCCGACGAGGGTATCGAATTTCCCGAGGCGGAGTTCGCGGATGATCTCGTACCGTTGCAACGTGTCAATGTCCGAGTGTAGGTACCGCACTCGGATCCCGTGCTCGGCTAGATAGTCGGTCAGCTCTTCGGCCATTCGCTTTGTGAGGGTGGTGACCAGGATCCGTTGATCCCTGGCGGCGTGAACCTGAATCTCATGCATCAGGTCGTCGATCTGCCCCCGGGTCCGTCGCACCTCGATCTCGGGGTCAATCAGGCCGGTCGGCCGGATGATCTGCTCCACGAAGGCCCCACCGACATTTTTGATTTCGTATGGGCCGGGAGTGGCCGAGACATAAATTGCCTGGTTCACACATCGCTCGAACTCGGCGAAGGTGAACGGCCGGTTGTCGAGGGCCGAGGGGAGGCGAAACCCATACTCGACCAGGGTCTCCTTCCGCGACCGGTCTCCCCGGTACATGCCGTGAAGTTGGGGGATGGTCTGGTGGGACTCATCGACGATGACCAACGCATCCTTCGGAAGGTAGTCCATGAGCGTCGGAGGCGGCTCTCCGGGCGCCCGGCCGGTGAGATGTCGAGAATAGTTTTCGATCCCCTTACAGGTGCCGATCTCCCGCATCATCTCGAGATCAAAAAGGGTCCGCTGCCGCAGACGCTGCGCCTCGAGAAGCTTCCCGTTTTGGTCAAACCAGGCGGCCCGCTCCTCCAGCTCCTCCTCGATGGCATGAAGGGCCTGCTGCCGCTGTTCTTCGGGAGTTACGTAATGGTTAGCGGGGTAGATGGGGGCCCGGTGCAGCCGCTTGAGCTTCGCCCCGGTGAGCGGATCGATCTCCCATAGCCCCTCGACCTCTTCCCCCCAAAGCTCCACGCGCACGGCCGCGTCGGCGTAGGCGGGGAAGATCTCCACCACATCGCCGCGGACGCGAAAGGTCCCCCGGTGAAAGTCGTAGTCATTTCGCTGGTACTGGATCTCGACCAGCTTCCGGAGCATCTCCTCCCGCTGGCACCATCCCCCCTGCTCGAGGAACACCATCATGCCGTGATAGGCCTCGGGGGAACCGAGCCCGTAGATGCACGAGACCGACGCGACGATGATGACATCCCGTCGCTCCAACAGGGAGTGCGTGGCGGAGTGGCGCAGCTTGTTGATGTGCTCGTTGATCATGGCATCCTTCTCGATATAGATATCGGTCTGGGGGATATAGGCCTCCGGTTGGTAGTAGTCGTAGTAGCTGACAAAGAATTCGACGGCGTTTTCAGGGAAGAAGGTCTTGAACTCGTTATAGAGCTGGGCGGCCAGCGTCTTATTATGTGCGATGATCAGGGTCGGCCGATCGAACGCTGCGATGACATTGGCCATCGTGAACGTCTTCCCCGACCCGGTCACCCCCAAGAGCACCTGATGCCGCTTGTCGTTGAGGACCCCCTCCGTGAGCTGCTGGATGGCCCCGGGCTGATCCCCCTTGGGTTCGAAGTCGCAGTGAAGCTTGAAGAGCGGCATGCTCCCCTCTGGATTATCGTTTTGTTTTTGTCTGGAAGGATTATCGCTGAAAGGGGGGGGAAAGACAAGGGACCCACCGGGATCGATATGGACGGTTGGTGGTGGTGCAACTCACGGTCACCGTCCGGGACACACTGGGGGCCGACCTGGGATTTAGAGGATTTTGGCTTTCTGGTAGGTGGGGACGTGCTAGCTTTGGTCCGGCTCAATATACCAACGGCCGTTTACGTTTACGAACGTCCCCGGCTTGCCGCCGACCGTGGCGGTGGCGTGGTTACCCTCAATCTTGAGGTTCGTGAGCTCGCCCTCGACGTTGCCCGTGATCTTCGAGCTGCCGCCCTCAAACCCCATATTGGCCATGAGGGCCTGGAGGTCCTCGATGAGCGCGATCACATTGACGCCATCGAACATCTCCCGTGCCGCCCTCGCGACAGCGTCTTTGTCACCTGAGTTGACCGGGGGCACACCCTTCGGCAACTCTTTGACACCGTGCTTCTTGAGCAGGGCGTCTAACTCCCTCTGGGCAGCATTTGCATCCCCGCCTTGCATCGCGGCCTTCATGCTAATCGCGATGTTGGCGCCCTGGACCATGGTGAAGCCCATCATGGCACGAGCGTCCGGCGAAATCAGTCGGAAGAACGCGCGCATGTCATCCTGCTGCGCCGCAGCCCTGGCGCGTCTCCAGACGTCCTGAGGCGAGTCGCCACCATCGGTCGTCCCGATAGCCGCCTGCTTCATCCCCCCGTCGAACGACCCCTCCGGTTCCCAAGAGCTGGGAGTCTGCTGGGGGGTCTGAGGGGTGGGGGCCAATACAGCAGGTATGAGCCTCTGGACGCGACTCTTCCACTGGTCATAGGGTTCCAGAGGGGTCCACCCGGGGGAGAGGATGATGCGCAAGGTCTGGCCGGGTTCGATCAGGTTGCGGTGCTTGATCGTGCTCCGGTTCGTCTGAAAGATTCGGACCCACTGACGGGCATCCCCATAATAATACGCCGCCAAGAGGTGAAGGTTGTCACTCTTCTGGACCTGATGCAGAGCCTCGGTCGGCAGGGGTGCCTCAGACCAGCTACGCGGCTCTCTCGCTTGCGCCTGAACTCGCAGAAGGGTGACTGAGACGAAGACTAGGAGAGCGACAAGGGGGATTGAACGTCGCCATTGCATGTGTAGACCTCCTGGCTATTTCCGTTGCCTTTCAGTGACCTGACCGCCTTAGCGGGCAGGTACTTCTCCCACACATGCAAGTGGCGGGCCGACTGGGCCAAGATCGTTAGATATAAGGCAGAGATCGGTTTGACTGGCTTCCGGAGGAGCCGCATCCCGGCCTGTTGGGGGGTCCGGCTACCTTTTCGGGTGTTGCAGGACCGACACGCACTTACGACATTTTCCCAGATTGTTTTCCCTCCCAGAGACCGGGGGATCACGTGGTCGATGGTCATCCGCTCCCCGCTGTTACGGCCGCAGTAATTACAGGTGTACCAATCTCGCTTGAGAATGTTTTTCTTATTGAAGGAGAGGGTGTGGTTCAACGGCCGCCGAATAAACCGTTGGAGCCGGATGACCGATGGGACGAATATGGCGATAGAGGGGGATCGCATGAGATCGGCCGTATCCTCTACCCGCTCTGCACGGCCGGTGAAGAGCAGGACGATGGCCCGGCGCACGTCACAAACCCGAAGGGGTTCAAAGGATCGGTTGAGAACCAGAACTCTATGCGGCTCCATAGATGGCCCTTTGGGAGATGGCCCATTGGGTGGGCTTCAAGATTTCATCCTGGATAGCACAGCCGCCCTCCCTTGTCAAGGAATCCGGCATCTGATCAGAGCCCCCTAGCCTCCGGGGCCCAGTGAGGCTGTCGACGTGCCCATCGCTCTCACGTGCATATTTGCAAGTGGCAAGCCAAGACCCTGATCTGGTCCCCTATCGATTGTCCTCCTCCGGAAATCCTCGTTTGAGGTAAAACCCGAATTCATAGGTTCCCTCCGCGCGATACCCGATTAAAATCCATTCCGTACCCGCGACTGGCACTTCGATATCGGATTTGCCGTCAATGAACACCACCCGAAAGGCTTCCGCGAAGGCGGCGAAAAAAGGCTCCGTTCTCATAGACAGTACCCCTCGGCATCACTCGAAATTCCATCCGTCAACGACTTGCGCACACGCCGATATGGCTGCGGTGTCGCGCGTGTCATAGTTGCAAGTAACCACCCATACTTCCTCGGGTGTCGAGAAGATCGTACCAGTTGCTCCTCGATTTGTGTTTTCCTGCGAGCGCGCGGTATATTGACAGTGTTCTCCATCTGATAACTGAACGATTTCCGCAGTCTGCACCGTACCCCTCAGGGAGTCAGCAGTCGTCTTCGCGATCTTTGCACATGCTGTCTTATCTTGCGGGTTGATGTCGCGCGGGATTTTGTCGGGCACGACCACGATGCTGGCGAGAAAGGCGTTTTCGTAGGAAGGTTTCTCTATCTGAACTAAGACCATGCCTCCCTTCGATCTCAATTGCTCAATTTGTCGATTTTTCTGGTCCACCAGGATAATAAATCCACGTGGAACTGGGACGGAATACGAACGGGCAATCGCACGGCCTCGTTCTGCTGCTCCCGTCCACGCAAGTCCGCATAGGACTAGTATCCCTACTAGAACCAGTAGTTGAGATAAGGCATAAACAGTTCTATGTCCTTCCCGACCGCTCATCTTCATACCAGCATCCTCCTTGCCGTTACTTTCCCCGTTTCCCTGCTAAGTCTCGCCGAACCGCCGTGATCTCCTCGAACACCTCCTCGTTGGATACGATCCCCTTGCGCACGAGCACGCGCCGTAGGGCCTCCTGTTCAAAGAGCATAGACCACAGCAGCTCTTCTGCGGAAGCGACTTGCTTCGGACCAGCCTTCTTACCCATAATCAGCTCCCCCCTCGTGCCCACAAAAGTCCCTCCGGCACGCTGCGGTTCATACCCGCCACCTCTCCCCAGCCCAGCACATCTCCCAGAACTGCCACTCGTAACGACTCGAGAGGACAAACAGTTCGGTCAGCTTCTCCCGTTTCTCCCCGCTAGCGCTTTCCGCTAGGCGGTTCATCTCCGCCTTCAGCCACTCGGCCGCCGCGGCGAACTCGTCCGAGGCGTATTGCACGATCCAGTCGGCGTAGCGCTGATCCTTCGGCGGATCACCTTGTGTGAGGTGCTGCGCAATGTATACATAACCCCATACACATGGCAGCAGCGCCGCGATCAGATCCGCCATATCGCCGTCCGCTGCGGTCCGAATGAGGAAGTCGGTGTAGGCCCGAGTGGTCGGCCACATCGGTGCTGCCTCGAGGTCCTCCGGACTGATGCCGAAACGCGCTGCGTACTGCCGGTGTAAATCCATTTCGGTATTGAGGGTCAAGTTCAGAGCCGCGGCGTACCAGCCCATCGACTCCAGGTGATCGGCCTTCGCCACGGCCCACGCAAAGATCCGGGCGAATTCCTTCAGGTAACGGTAGTCTTGCAAGACCCAGTTTGTGAACAACCGCTCGTCCAGTGACCCGTCCCCGATCCCCTTTACGAACGGGTGCTCGAGTTGCGCGGCCCAGATCGGACGGGCCGCCTCAAAGAGTTTGTCGGTGAACACCATCACAACACATCCAGCTCTGTCTCACAGACCGGGGGTCAGCCTTCGTCCGTGCCCACCTCGCTCGAGGATGGCCTGATCGTTTGGCTTGCTGCGACAGGTCCTTGGGCAGTCGTTCCGTCTGATGATGGCTCTGACGATGGCATAGCAGAGCAGCCCGGGGGCAAACACACGGGGGGCACGAGCCATGGCCCCATACCTTAGTATGTGTGCCAAAACATTGTCAAGATGCGACTCCTCCCCACACCCTCAAGAGGTTGGCCGGACAGGGGCCGATACGGACGCGGCATGATTACCGCTCTTCTCAATTTCGACCCCGCCCGGCTTGCCATCTAAGTTACTATTAAATCAGGGGTTCACTTGGTGCAAATGTTTCACCCATGCACTCTATCCTCAAAGGTGTCAAGAAAGTTGACATTTCTTGACCCTCAGACACGTCGGATCAAAGATTGTGGTGCACAATCTTCATGCGTCTCGAGCAGTGACGGAGGAAGATCCTCCTCGGGCCGTGCGCCGCAATTCCTTGAAATAAAAGACTCCCACGGTTCCGCGTGGAAATCGGATTGATGCTGGCACCCCACATGCACAATGGGGTCGGTTCCAGACCTTATTCTTTTGCCTAATTGGGAAAGAGGCTATGGGATTCAGCGAAAGCCAAATGACACTCACGCGCGTATGAAAGCCCTTGAGAGGAGGTAGCAGATGTATCCATGGTCTGCATCAGGAGCCTTACAGAAGATCTATCAGAGTCTCGAGGAACAGCGGCAGGTCCTTGACCAGCTCAAAGCCTATCTCGATGAACGGCTCGTTCCGTTTCAGTGCCATGTGGGAGAGCACCAACGGAACGTCGACCAAGCCCTCAGGCACCTGGAGGGTCGGCTCAAACCTATGCGTCAGTACATTCAGGGTGAGGAGCAGAACCTCGAACGGATGACGTTCCATCTCACTGGAGCCGGCGGGGAACAGTTCGAGGCCTTCGAGCAGTTCCTTGCTACACACAGTGACCTTTTGGAGCAGGCGAGTCATTATGTCGAAGAACAGCGCCGGCCACTTCAGGGGTATCTGGAAGACGAGCGGCAGGCGATCGAGATCGTCTACCGGGAGCTGGTCGAGAAAAGGTTGAATCGCCTTCTCCAGATTTTCTCGGAGCAGGAGAAGATCATTGAGTCTTTCCGCAAGTCGGAGGTGAAATCCGAATACGAGACCCTCGCTGAATACCTCGATGAGCGCCAGAAGGCCTTTGAGCGTTACGTCCGCACCGCCGACTTCCGACCCACAGAGTTTTTCGTCCAGTTAAAAGAAATTGCGGATCGCTACAAACCCCAGGACCCGCGACAGGATACCCTGTTCGCCAAAGTCTTTGAGCAGACGGTTCTCGCGGACAAGAAGTTCCGACAGGCCTTGTCCGTGTCCGTCCCAGCGCCGTCCCGTCCGAAGCAGGCGAAGAAACGCCGAAGCATTCCTTCTTCCGTGCCACTCCATGCACAGGAAGTGGAAGTATCACACAACGGAGGTTATGCTGTAACAATTTGACAACCGCCGAAAGCTCCTGCTTCGCTTCTCACCCTCCTGAGCCGGTGATGGAGGAATGGGTCTTCCGTTTGCATCGGCCCCTCGACTGGGGACCCTCTCACAGTCTTGTCACAGATCCACCGTCTCGTTTGAACCCATTCAGAATCTGACCGTTCAGGCGGAATCCCTATTGGCCACTCTTGACGAAACCGTGGAGTCCTGAGAGACTGCTCGGCGAACATCACACTTGACGTTTCCTAGGGAGGAACACACATGTACTTCGTCATCCTGACAACCGATAAGCCGAACTCGGCCCACATCAGGCAGGGCACTCGGCCGGCCCATCTCGAATACGCGAAGGGCTTTGGACAGCAGATCGTCGCCGGCGGCGCGACGCTCACCGACGACGGGCAGACCATGACGGGCAGCTTCCTCCTCGTCGACATGGGGGACCGTGCAGCGGTGGAGGAATTTGCACGCAACGACCCGTACGTGAATGCAGGACTCTTCGAAACTGTCGAGATCCGACGATGGCTTAAGGTAATCTTCAACGCGCCGCCGGAGTAAGAGGAATACAGCTTCTCACGGGTGGGCTTAGCACGGTTATTGCAAGTCCTGGCAATCCGGACAAGAGTCCCTCGAATCCCCCCATAGGCGGGCCCCTCAGACCACTCCTCCGCTCCTATAGGGCCCGGGAGATTGAAGAAAGGGAAACCGGCGATAGTTCCGAGGAGTCGCTGTGGCAACGAAAAGAGAGAAGGGGCGACCGAAGCGTTCAAAGGCCAAGGCCGGTGCAAGTCGAAAGGCCAAGGCCCCGGTACCGGCCCAGGAATGTGAGGCGAACGCGACCGCCCAGAATGATGGGCGGGTACCCCTCCAGGGCAATGCGTCGGTACCCACCGAGGAAGAGGCGCACGCTAGCGTTGGAGATGAGGTGCCCGTAGCCGCCCAGGATGGGGTACGGGTCATTGTCGAGGATGAGTCGTCTGTGACCCTCGAGGATGAGGTGTTAGTACCCTCCGAGGATGAGGCACCGGTCCCCGTTGAGCGTGAAGCACGGGCTACAACCCAGGATAAGGTCCGGTTTATCGTCGGGGATGATGCGCCCGTAGGCGCCGGGGATGAGATACAGGTCGTCGCCGAAGATGAGGCGCTAGCACCCCTCCAGGATGAGGCGTTGGTACCTGCCGGGGATGAGATACAGGTCATCGCCGAAGATGAAGCACCGGGTATCGCCCGCGATGAGGTGTCGGCCCCGATCAGGGAAGTTGCAAAGGAAGAACAAACGCTAGGACGGCGGAAACACGCCCGATTCGTTGTGAAAGGGGAGGCCAAGGGGCGAGTCGCTGTCATCTGGGATGCCGTTTTGCTGGATATCAGTCTTGGGGGGGCTCTGATTGAGCATGCCAGCGTTGTCCGACCAGGTACTCCATCCTCCTTGGAGCTTGACCTTGGGGGAAAGAAAATTCGCCTGAGGTGTCGCGTGGCCCGTTCGGTGGCTGATCGGATAGAGGTGCAGTCGGACGGGGAGCGGGAGTTGATCTACCACACCGGATTACAATTTGTCGAACCCTCTGACGAAACACTACAGGTAATCGGTGATTACATCCATCCGGATACCTAATGTGGGTAAGATCAGTCCCTGCCGCA
The DNA here is from genome assembly GCA_012974305.1 of Candidatus Methylomirabilis sp. GTDB lineage: Bacteria > Methylomirabilota > Methylomirabilia > Methylomirabilales > CSP1-5 > CSP1-5. Next base: position 14,049 of record JAAXQN010000003.1, read on the forward strand.
CCGCCTTGACCCCGAAGCTCATTATCGTGAAGGTCACGCCATAGGGCGCCTTGTCCCGGCTCCCGCTCCCATATTCCTAATTCGACGTGGGTCCCCATGGGCAAGTCGAGGGCGGAAAAGAAGGCTCGGCATGAGAAGCAAAAGAAAGCGCGTCGTATTCGCCGCACGCTTATGGGTGGTGCCGTTCTGATTGCAGCCGTCGGAATTCCTTTCTACATTTGGACTGAGCCACCTCTACCACAGGTCGGAGACCACTGGCATGCTACGCTCGAGATCGAGGTCTGCGGAAAACGCGAGCCCCCGCTGCCGCGATCACCTGGTGGCATTCACTCTCACGGGAATGAATACCGGATCCACATCCACCCGGTATCGCAACCGGAGTCCAGGAGGCAGTCCAACCTGGGTCGTTTCTTCGACGGGCTGGGGTTGCGATTCACCGGGTCAATGATTGAACTGCCGGGGGGTCGTCTCTACAATGAGGGGGACCCGTGCCCGGGCGGCACGCCAGGGATTTTGGAAGTCCGCATCAACGGCAGAGAGACTAATGACCCTCGCTCCTACGTTCCTCGCGACGGCGACCGGATACAGGTTCGTTTCGGAAGTTAAGCACTTCGGCCGGGTAGGGACGGTGCAAATTATCCGGTGGGTCCGGGACCGGGGGGCTAGGTGTTCTCCCGAGGCATTTTAGCTTCGAGCCTCTTCAGCTTGTAATGAAGCCCCCGCAAACTGATTCCCAACAAAGCAGCCGCGGCTGTCTTGTTGCCCCGCGTCTGGCGCAACGTGTCCTGGATGAGGGTGTGCTCCATGTCGCGGAGGCCGGCCCCCCCTTCCGTCTGCGCCGCGGCCTGCGCGACCGGGTGCAGCACTTGGCGCAGATCCCCAATGTCAATGATGTCCTCGTCCGCCATGACCCCCGCCCGTTCGATACAGTTCTGCAGTTCCCGTACATTGCCTGGCCAATCGTACTTTAGGAGCAGCCGCTGGGTCCGGGCACTGATCCCCCGAATCTGCTTCTCGCTGTTCCGATTGAACTGTTCCACGAAGTGCTCCAGCAGCAGGGGGATGTCCTCCTTCCGCTTCCGGAGAGGAGGGACGGTGATGCTGATGACATCCAGGCGATAGAAGAGATCTTCCCGGAACTGACCCCGCTTGACCAGATCAGGCAGGTCCTTGTTCGTGGCGGCGAGGATGCGGACATCGACCCGGACGGGATGGCTGCTTCCCACCCGCCGAAACTCCCGGTTCTGAATGACCCGGAGCAGTTTCGCCTGCAGAGGGACGGGGAGCTCGGCCACCTCATCGAGAAACAGAGTCCCGGTGTCCGCCAGTTGGAAGACCCCCACCCGATCCCCCACGGCCGAGGTGAAGGCCCCGCGAACATGGCCGAACATCTCGCTCTCCATGAGTCCCTCGGGGATAGCGGCGCAATCCAGGATTACGAAGGGCCGCCCCTGCCGGCGGCCGCTGTCATGAATTGCCCGGGCGATCAGTTCCTTCCCCGTGCCACTCTCTCCGTACAGACAGATGTTGGCGTCCGACTGGGCGACTTTCGTGATCGAGTAATACACCTCTTGCATCGCCTCGGAGTCGCCGACCATCTCCGCAAAGGACCACTCACCACTTCGCTGTCGTGATCTGGTGGACTTGACACTGCCGGCAGCACACAGCTGGCTCCGGGTCAGTGCCCGTTGCATCGCGGCGAGCAAGGAGGGGGGGTCGACCGGCTTCACCAGGCACTCGAAGGCCCCGGCGGCCGTCCACTCCGCGCAACGGCCCGGGTCCGTGCCTTCAACTATAACGATGACTGGCGTGTTGGGAGTCTCCCTTTTTGCGGTCACGAGAAGCCCGCGGCCGTCCATCGGTGCATCTTCGTGAAAGAGGACCGCGTAAAATTCCCCACGGCGCAGCCGATTGAGCGCTTCGGACTCCTTGGCGACGGCCACGTCCGTGATTGCGCAAGAGGAAAGAAGTCCCTGGATATCTTCTGCTGTCCCTGAGGGAGTTTCTACAACGAGGACCTGAGATGGCTTCATCCGATTCCCCCGTGCTAGGTGTAGACTTGCCGCTATATGGTCGGGGCTAGACCTAGTGATATACCTTTCCCTTCGCAATCCTTCGCAATCACTGTGCCAAGACCCTGCTACCCCATAACCTGTTGAAAATAAAGAGGTTTGGTGACAGCCGCTTTTCTCAGACTGTGCCGATCCCTAGGCGGCTGCCGGGAAATGGGCAGCAAATGCCTACGGATAGGAGATGAGCGACCTCGGTAAAGCACACGCCGCCTGTCGTGATGGCTTTTAGATATTAGGACGGATGAGGGTGATCTTTGAGAGACCAGACGGACTGGTCTCTGGAGGTTGGACACCTTGAGGTAGACTTCGAAGAGATGAAGTTGCTGATTCTTACCTCTCAGGGGACGGTTGCATTGCGGGTTCTTCGCTATCCTCCTTTGGTGAGATTGTTCACTGAGTAGCCTCGACCCGGAAGCTCTTAGAGGAGAGGACCGCGCCCTCTGGCGTGCGGGCCTCGACCCGCCACTCGCCGGTCCAGGTCGGGGGAACGGTCTTATAGCTCCAGGTCCGGTAGCGCCGCCCCTGGACCTTGAGCGAGATTTCACTGACATTGCGGTCTTGCCACGTCCAGACGTGGAGGATTTCCCTCGGGGGACCCGCCTCGGCGACCTCGGTGAAATAGTAAAGCCGGCCGATCTCAGCGGAAATCGGGGAAAACGTTTCTGCGGGTTCTCGGTCGATGACCTCCGTGGCGAGGGCAGCCCGGGTCACCCGGGGATCGTCCGGCTGCACGGCCGGCTTGGCGGCTTCGGATTTCTCTTGTCTCGGCTGATCGGTTTGGGCCATGCGTTCCACTCGGCTGATCTCGATGATCTCCTCCGTGGCCCCATCGACCTTGAACTTGATTCTGTGCCCCTGCTTGAGCCCCTTGAGGAGATCTAAGGACCTGACCTGGTAGCTCATGGTCATGGCGTCGGCGAACCCCTCGATCTGTCCGTGCTCCACCACGAGGATCTCTTCCTTCGCATTTACGAATTGGACGACCCCTTCACCCTGGTAGATCTGTTGCTTGGCCGCTTCCCCGTGGGCAAAGGAAGTGACGAGCAGGCCGATTATTAGCGCGAAGCTCCGTCGCATAATTCTCTCCTTTCTTTTTTCTTGTCCTCGCTCTGAGTCCATACCCTCTTTGATGCTTTCCCCGGCCCGGGATCCGTGCGTGCCCCGATCATGGGGGCCTCCGCGATCCACGCACGCTCGACGAGGGGAATTCGGGATCTGAAAACGGCAATCTCCATGCCATACCGTGAGAAGCATAGGCATTGATGGTGGACAGCACGCCGATCTACTAGGTTTTCTGTTGCAACGCTCAACGCAGTAGTGAAGGGTAGCAGACCATTTCTTCGAAGGCGAGAATGTAAGATTTACACGGTGGGAGTTGTAAAAGTTACCGGCGCTTAATTGTGGGGTTCTTGACGCTCGGAGGTTCACCATAGGTCAACTGATAAATCCAGCCTTCCACCCGCAGCCGTGTGGCCGTGAGACCAAACCGCAGACAGAGATCCCACATCCTTTGCCGTTCGGACTCCGGGAGGTCGGTAGGGGACCGAAGGTCTTGCTGGTCGGGCCCGAGGCTGAGGAGCTCCTGGAGCGTCCGAGCGTAAACCGTCGTCAGGAGGATCAAATGCTCCTGCAGCAAGTCTGAGGAATTATAGGTGCGAAGATCATCGGCGATAGCCCGGGCGAGGTGGCGCTCGTATGTCCAACTGCCTTCGCCTCCGTAAAGGATTCGGTGCGCCTCCTCTAGGATATCCAGGTTATTGGGAATAAGGCGGTCGTGATTCAAAAACCACCGGATGAGGGAAGGGAGATTCTCGGGCCCGGCAGAGGGAGGAACGGAAAAGGCATAGGTCATCAGGTTTTGACTTTTTTGCTTTCGACTCCGGGGCTCTGGTGCGCGAGTAGGAAACCCGCCCTCTTTCGGTGGTGCCTGTCGGGGGATCCTTTCCGTTGGAGGTGAAGTAGGTTGCCCGTCAAGTTCAGGCTCTGAAGCCTTGGCAAGGGAGATGACCACGTCTTCGTTTCCATCGTGGAGCTTTCGCAGGATATAAATATCCTCGCGGACCTTCGCCCCCTGGAGTGTCTGGTGCAGTTCCGCCATCCCCTCCGGTCGAAGGACCATGTAGCAGTGAGGGCAGAAGGCGCGTTTGGGAGGAAGTGAGGTTTCGCAAGCAGGACACGTGGAGGAATTTTCCCGCCCTTTCCAGAGCCAACGACCCAGGGTCTGCCCGAGATGGATCATAGTCTCCTTCGGCCGGGATTGTCCTTGTCCACTCGCGACGGGGTACTTCTTAAAACGGTCCACTCTGACGGCGACGATACACGCAAGAGCCGTGCCCGTCAAGTCTCATCGTTAGGTCCCCCCATATAAATCTTACATGGTCACTTGAGGAGGAAAGCCTCACCCCCTAAAAGCTTTTGCTCAGGGTCGTGAGTAAAACCGAAAGATTAAGGTGAATTCTTCTCCCGCGGATAAACTTTCCCTGGATTGGCATGGAACGTGCCTTGTGCTCTCCCATGGCGTCTCTATTGTAGAGCTGGCGTGACCGTTTAGGAGGAGGACGTCTTATGGTTCAGCATGGATCAGGCCCACGGATATTTCTATCATTAGTGATCATCCTGTTCGCTTCGGGCTGTGCGACCTACGAGTACATCAAACACGAGCTGGGGATCCGAGATAGGATGATCGCTCAGGAGGCAGAGACACGCCAGCAGCAGGTGGACGGAATTAACACACGCCTAGGGGAGGTGGGACAGGAAACGGCAAAGGCCAACGAAAAAGCGGATGAGGCCATGGCTAGAATCCTCGACGTCGAGAACAAGATGTCTCACAATTCGTCGTATGTAGTACAAGGGGCGCGCGTGGTCTACTTTGACTTAGGCAAGGCGGATCTCAAGGATGCCGCAATTATTTCTCTGGTCGAGGTAGGTCGCCTGCTGCAGGAGGATCCGGGTACGCTCGTGGAACTACAAGGACACACCGATTCGGTCGGTCCTAGCCAGTACAATCTCCAGCTCAGTCGGGAACGGGCCGCGGCTGTTGTGCGGTACCTGGTGCTAAAACTCGGGATCGGAACCCATCGAATCTCCGGGGTCGGGTTTGGGGAAGAGATCCCGGCGGCTGACAATAACTCCCCCGCAGGGCAGGCCCAAAACCGTCGGGTTGTCGTGAGGGTCTTAGCACCGGCGACGAACGCCGTGCCGCCATTGACACATGGCCCATAGTGCGACCACCTAGGGCACCGAGGGCAGGTTCGATTACAAGCCCTCGGGCGTGTGTAGCCCCGTCGCTGACAAACTGTCCACTCTCGAACGGCCCGACGACAGCATGGCAGAGTTCCTTTCTCTTCAGCACTCAGATTTGGCCTGAAAAACGGCTCCAGGCCTCAGTCGAGCGGGATATTTCAGAAGGTTACCCTTTGTCCCCGTCCACCAGAGTTTTGGCACAATTGCCGCAATTTCAATCCCACAGTGCTCTCTCGGTGAATTCCTCTCTGGAAATAATCAACATGCAGCCGGGGCCACGTAGGCGGAGATCCCTGTGGCCCCGCCCGGCGGACGGAGGACAAACGTTGGCATTCACAGGACGGCTCGAAGGCCTGACCGTTTTCGATATTCTCCAGTACCTGGGACTACTTAAAAAGTCGGGTAAGCTAACCCTCACCCGCCTGGGAAGTTCGGGAGTATTTCTTTTTCGGGACGGGGAAGTGGTCTCCGCTGCCTGTGACTCGGTCCAGAACGCCCTAGGCAACATCCTGATCAAGGATGAATACCTGACCGAAGACGCACTGAGGATCGGCCTCGAGTTGCAGCACCTCTCCCCCCAATGGAAGCGGCTCGGCACGATTTTGGTCGAGCAGGGATTCGTTACCCCAGAGGTGCTCTACCAGGCGGTCCGAAACCAGATCGAACAGGTGCTCCTCGAACTAATGACTTGGGATGCAGGTTTTTTCCGGTTCGAAAACATGGAGATCACCGGAGAGGATTCTGGCGTCGCAGGAATAGACCCTGAACACCTCGTCCACGGTGAAGTTTTTCAGAATGTTCGCAAGGAAGATGCGTGGAAGGAACCTTTGAAGGAAAAGGAGATTGAAGCAGAATTGGACCGAGTCTTTCAGTGGATGAATCACGCCAATCAGCGGTCCCATCCCCGAGTGCCGGTTCGGTTCACCGTCGAGGTCAAGCAAGCCGAGATGGTGCATCACGGGACATGCCTCAATCTCAGCCAGGGTGGGATGTTCATTGCGACCGAATGCCCGCTCGCGACGGGAACTGAGATCCTCCTTGACTTCGCGCCACCTATACTGGTCCGTCCGGTATCGACGCCGGCACGGGTAGCGTGGGTTCGCGGAGGGGGGCGTAAAACGGAACCCGTTACCGGCATGGGGGTGCAGTTCCTCAATCCCGAGCCGTACATGGCTGGTGTGATCGGCAGCGTGGTTGATCGTCTTCACCAGCAGGCGTCCGCGGATTCCTCTCGATTGCTCCCCCCGTCTCGCTAGGGCCCGTACTCCTCAAATTTTTCCCCATTTGTTAACCCTGATCCTTCTTCTCCACCGACATCCTTGCCTTCTATTTCACCAAAATCGGTCCCGTGAAAATAGGTTGCATTTCCCGATTTCAGGTCTAGGTCGCGCTTTAACTTCGCGCTTTGCATGCCCCGCAATGTTTGCATGTTCATGCATGCCTTGCATCCGATATTTGAACACTCCGCAACGAATCACGGCTACTCCCCATCGCGATAAGTCCTTAAAAACAAAAGGCGTGATTGATCTGGATCCAGCGCTCCCATTCATGTTGGCCTTTGGGATGCACACAGAGTCTTTCCCTTTGTCCGGGAGGAAAGGAGACGCGAGCGGGCAATGAAAACGGCGTTGATCGCGACACTGTTGCTCGTCACTTGGCCGCCAAACTGGACACCAAACGGCAGGCAGATCATCGAATCCGTGGCCTACCGAGAAAAGATTGGCAGCTTTACCATCACCGCGAGGTACGATGTCTACAACGACGGAACCGTGGTGACCATCCTGTCCCATGAAGACATCTCGCGTCCGATCATAGTCTTACTGCCAACGACGAATCGATGCGATTCGTATTGGGCCGATGTCGGTGTTCTCGAGAAGGATGGTGTTCGTTTTCGGCCTCCGCCTGAGTGGGACGCGCCGGCGTGGGAGTGGACGAGCAGCAGATTGCCGGAATGCCTGTTGGAGATGACCAGCGGGCAGCACGAGCGATTCATCACGACCAAGCATGTAAGAGGAGGGTAGTCGTGCGAGTGGACCAGGTCAAGGATGACAGGAGGCGTCATGCGCGATTGGCCGTAGGGGGCCGACTCGAAGGGCGGATTACCGCAACTCGTAAGAGGGCCCATGTCGTCGACATCAGCCGTAGCGGAGCCCTAGTCGAACACTTGAATATCATCCCACCACATACCATCTCATTCGTGACGTTTTCTTTCCCCGGACACGAAGTGCGTCTCAAGTGCAGGGCGGTTCGTTCAGAGGCTCAGCGCTATGAGGTCTGGCCTAGCGGCGAGCGAGGCTGGGTCTATCGGACGGGGATAGAGTTCTTGGAGGTCCCGGGAGCATCGCCGCGGGTGATCGGGGAATACATTTCCGATGGAGAAATCGACTCCCTAGTAAGTGGAGATTGGATCGCTAGGGACTACGAAACCATCCCTTAGGTAAGCTTAGGCACCTTCCGGAAAAGCGGCGCGAAGGACATTTGCGTGGTCAAATGCCAGCGGCAGGTCACGGAAACCCTTCGTGATGATCAGATCAGCGGCATCAGAGGCTGCCTGTGGCGAACCTTCCATAGGGTCGGCGAGAAAAACTATTGTAACGTAGTGGCCGCGCGGATCCCGTCCCGGCTCGGAAAACACTCCAACCAGTTCCCTGAGATTGACACTGACTCCTGTTTCCTCCTTTGCCTCTCTCACCGCACATTGCTCTACGGTTTCTCCTTCCTCCAGGATTCCCCCTGGGAGAGCCCAGGATCCCAGAAAGGGTTCTTTCCCCCGCTTGATTAAGATTATTCCGCCGTCGGGATACCGAATGATCACGTCAGCGGTCACAACTGTCACAGCCATTTCAATTTCTCGCCCATCTCCTGAAGAGTGCCCAAGTATCGTCCGTTGTGGTGGGGGTGTCAAGGGCCAGGCATGTCACTGCGGGCTTACCAGGGGGTTGAGATAGGGTACGACGCCCTGTGTGACATGTTGTCTGTCTCAAATGGCCTCCTGACAGCATGGCAGACTTACCCCCCTCTCCAGATCCACGCTTCGCCCGAAAAAGAGGGCCGTACGGCTCGGTCGAGCGAGAGAATTCAAAAGGTTGCCTCATCGCCCTATGTTCTTGGCACAGTTGAAGCAATTATTCAGTTCGGAGTAGGAACAACGGAGACAAGGAAGAGAATCTGCATTTGATCTTCCCGTGGAGAGGGAGCAAGG
>JAAXQN010000013.1 GCA_012974305.1 Candidatus Methylomirabilis sp.
TATGGGGGCGACCATGGGTAGAGGTGTGAATCAAGTATGAGGTCCAAAGGTGAATTTACCGGGAGGTTTGGTCGAAATAAAGGGAACCAGAGAGGAGGAACAAATGGAGAAGGTAGAAGCAATGGCTGGGGGGCTGTCGGATCTTCTCGATCATTTCTCAAAAGAAATGCAGGCCATCAGTGGAGAAGTAATGGAGGGTAGCCGCCATGGGACCGTGGAGGAACTGCGGGGACGGATTCGGACCCTTCAGGACGAGGTGTACCAGGAGGCGCTCCATAAGTATGGCGACCTCCTCGGAGCCGCGGTTGATGCGGAGCGAGATCTGATGGCCAAGATTACTCGCCTACGAGAGCTGAAAGAACGGGCCGGCGTCTTAAAGGAGGTCATCACCTCGATGGTAAAGCCTGGTGGTGGTGAGTGATCGGTCTCCGGCTAGGCGGTGGGAGCTCTTTGGTGGAGGAGAACCCGGGCATCCACGACGCTCAGGCCCTTTTCGTAGACCAGAACCGGATTCAGGTCCATCTCGGAAATCTCGGGATTCTCCTGGGCGATCTGTGACACCTTCAGAAGGAGATGGGTGAGGGCCTTAAGGTCTGCGGGCTTTTTCCCCCGCACGCCTTGGAGTAAGGGAAAGGCCTTGATCTCGTGGATCATGGCGGCTGCGTCCCGCTCGGCCAGTGGAATGAGCCGGAAGCTGACATCCTGATAGACCTCGACAAAAATTCCCCCCAGGCCAAACATCATCACTGGCCCGAACTGAAGATCCTGAGTGAGACCGACGATCACCTCGGTGCCCGGAGGGGCCATCCGACTGATCAGAACACCCCGAACTGCTGCCTTGCCCTGCCGGGCGTGCTCTGTAATCTGCCCGTAAGCTGCTTTGACGCTGGCTGCATCGTTCAGGTTCAAGAGAACCCCGCCAGCTTCGGTCTTATGCAGAATGTCCGGGGAGACGATCTTGGTCACGACCGGGTAGCCGATCTCAGTCGCCGCCGCCTCGGCCTCCTCGGCCGAGCTGACCAATTTGTGGGGGGGGACCGACACCCCGTAAGAGGCGAGAAGTTCGTAAGCCTCCGGCTCCAGGAGATTTCGACCTTCCTGAATGGCTCTCCCCAAGGCAAGTGCCATGATGATTCCCTATCAGAGGAGGTGGCTCAGGGCCTGAATTCCGCGTTCAGGAGTAGGGAAGACAGGGATACCTTTTCGGTGAAAGAGCAGTCGCTCTTGCCGCTCCACCTCTGCCCCGCCCAAGTAGATCACGAGTTGGAGAGGGTCCCTACCGACCACCTCTGAGGCGCCAGGAATCGGATCGCCAAAAATCAGGGCGATCGCATCGAAGTGGGACGCGGCGGCCTCCACCACCTGCCGGTACATCTGTGCCGTGGCATCTCCGGTGAGATCCAAGGGGTTACCGACAATGCAATGCTTTGGTAGGACTTCCCGAAGTCTCTGCGCAACCTGGTCGGGAAGGGACGCGACGTCGAGCCCCGTCATCTCTGCTACATCGGTGGCCAGGATTGCAGAGCCTCCCGAACTGGTGACGATGAGAAGCCGGGGGCCCTTGAGGCGGGGGAGGTAGGAGAGCGCTTTGCTGAAGTCATACAGCTGCTCTAAGTCGTTTGCCCGGTGAACGCTGAACTGACGGAAGACTCCCTCGTACACCTCGTCGCGACCCGCCAGGGACCGGGTGTGGGATTCGGCAGCCTTACGTCCCTTGGGGGTTCGTCCCGCCTTCAAAATCACCAGCGGCTTTTGACATTGCCTGACGGCTTCGAGGAACTTTGGGGCGACCTTGACCCCCTCCATGTATATCGCGATGGTTTCCGTATTGGGATCTTGGGCAAAGTAGTGAATGAGATCGGCCTCGTCCACATCTGCCCTGTTCCCCAGGCTCACAAAGGTGGAAACCCCCAGCTCTTCCTGGGAAGCCCAGTCCATAAGGGCTGCCCCGACGGTCCCGCTTTGAGAGATGACCGCCACCGGACCTCGCCGGGTGAGGAGGGGCCAAGACGCGCAGAGGGGATGGTGAGGGTTATTGACCCCTTGGCAGTTGGGTCCGATGACCGCCATCTTTGATTCCTGGGCGGCCTCGACCAATTGCTCTTGCATTACCTCTCCCTCGGGTCCGGTCTCGCTGAAACCGCCACTAATCACGATAGCCCCCTTCACCCCCCGGCTACCACACCGTCGAATGGTATCGGCGACCAGCGGTGCGGGGATGATGATGACGGCCAGGTCGACCTGATCGGGAACGGCGTCGATGTTGGAATAGCACGGGCATCCGAGGATTTCGGGGGCCTTAGGATTGATTGGGTGGACTTTGCCGGGGAAGCCCGCATCGAGGAGATTCTTGAAAATCTGATATCCAAGTTTCTCCGGTGCGGTAGAGGCTCCGATCACGGCCACGCTACTCGGGCGGAAGAGGGCTTGAAGGGCCTCTTTCGATTTAAAGGAAGGGAAAGGGGAGGGCATGTTACCTCGTCGTTGTGCGTTTCGGGGCTGAGCCGACGCCTTCGTCTTGTAATTGTAAGAGGGTGCAGACCACGCATGCGAGAGCAAGCAGCCCCGTTTTTGTATCATGGCCCCACAGGACTGTCAAGGTAACAGCAATGCCAGGGAGAGACCGCTATATCAATCCAGAGCAGTGTGGATCGGCCGATACGGGTGTGCTGGCTTGTATCGCCGCAACAAGTTAGGTTATGATGGCCTCGGGCGTCCCGGAAAGGATGAGAGGAGACGGCCACTGCGAGAACAAAAGGTAGTCGAAAAACTCCAGCAGGCCCTCACCAACATGCAAGCCTATTACGAGGACCTCCTGGGGAGCCTGCAGGATGGGCTGGTCGTGGTCGACCGCGAACTGAGGGTCACCTCGCTCAACCCGGCAGCGGAAGAGCTGCTGGGGATCTCGGCCACCATGGCCCACGGCAAGCCTCTCGCGAGCCTTTTGGGGGATTCCTCTCCCCTCATCGCCCTCGTTGATCGCGCCTTTGAGACCGGGCGGGCTCATGCAGAGCACGAGGCCAGTGTGGTGACCTCTCTGGGAAAGGTCTCAGTGAGCGCCATCGCCTCCCTTTTGGCTGACCAAGGCGGAGAGGCCCGGGGGGGAGTCCTGCTCATTCGGGACGTCACGCGGATTCGAGAGCTGGAAGATCAGGTCCGCCGGGCAGAGCGCCTCACGGCCCTGGGAACACTGGTCACAGGTATTGCCCATGAGATCCGTAATCCGTTGATGGGGGTCCGGGGGGCTGCACAGCTCATTGAGGCGGAGTCCTCTTTCCCTCCTTCCCTGAAGGAATATACCGACATCATCATCCGAGAAGTGGATAGGCTGAATTCGCTCCTGGAGGGGATGCTCGCCTTCGCCCAACCTAGCCCTCCCCGCGTGGTGGAATGCAATGTCAACCAGATCCTGGAAGAGCTCTTGGCTCTCGAGGAGCCAGTGCTGATACGTCGAGACATCACGGTTCGCCGCATCTATGATCCCCAGGTTCCCCTCATCGCTGCCGATCCCGACCAGATCCGTCAGGTCTTTCTCAATCTCATCCGGAATGGGGCCGAGGCGATGGAGGGGGGAGGAGCGCTCACCCTAGAGACTGGGTATGAACGACGCTCTCCACGATGCTTTGGGCTGTCGGTGGCGGTGGTGAGAGTGATCGATCAAGGTCCTGGTCTCTCGCTCGAGGTCCGGCAACACCTCTTCGACCCCTTCTTTACCACCAAGCCAAAGGGGACCGGCCTCGGGCTGGCCCTCTGCCATCGGATCGTGGGGGATCACCGGGGAACCATGGAGATCAATGATGCGGAAGAGGGGGGATGCGCGGTTACCATCCTCCTTCCGCTGGCGACACAATAAAAGTAAATGGAGTAGATGTGTCGGAGGTCGCGAAAACAAAAATTGTCGTGGCGGATGATGAAGAGAGTGTCCGCTGGACCTTGAAAAAGGCCCTGGAGCGCTCGGGGTACGCTGTCTACACGGTCTCGGATGGGAAGGCGGCAGTGGACACGGCCGAGCGGGTGAGCGCCGATCTCGTGCTCATGGACATCAAGATGCCTACCCTAGACGGGCTGGAGGCCCTCTCCCTGATGCGGGACCGTCATCCCGAAGCCATGGTGATCGTCATGACCGCCTTTGGGAGCCTTCAGGCGGCGGTCGAGGCCATGAAGCGGGGGGCGTACGACTATATCACCAAGCCCTTCGATTTTGAGGAGCTCACCCTGCTCGTCCGCAGGGCCTTAGAGGTTCAGAGTCTCACGCGCGAACTGAACCGGCTCAAGGCACAGCTCAAGGACCGCCAGGAACTGGACGAGATCGTGGGAACAAGTCCTGAGATGCAAGGAGTGTTCAAGCTGGTCGGTCAGGTGACGGATAGCGATGCTACTGTTCTCATTGCTGGTGAAAGCGGAACCGGTAAGGAGCTTGTTGCCCGGGCGATCCACAAGAATAGCCCGAGACATGATGGTCCATTTGTGACGGTCAATTGTGCTGCCATTCCCAAAGACCTGCTTGAGAGCGAAATGTTCGGCCATGAAAAAGGGGCTTTTACCGGGGCGTTGACCGCCCGTCGGGGAAAATTCGAGCTGGCCGATAAGGGAACAATCTTTCTCGACGAGATCGGCGAGATGGACCCGGCGCTGCAGACAAAGATTCTCCGGATCTTCGAGGAGCGTCGCTTCGAGCGATTAGGGGGTGAGGTTCCCATCACCACGAACGTCCGGATTGTGGCCGCGACGAACCGAGACCTCCAGGCGTTGGTGGCACGAGGTATCTTCCGGGAGGACCTGTTTTACCGGTTGAATGTAGTGACGATCATGCTCCCGCCGCTCCGCGGACGTCGCGAGGATATCCCAGTGCTGATTACCCATTTCCTACAGCTTTATGCGAGAGATGGCGGCAAAGAAATCTCTTCGGAAGCCATCAAGTGCCTCCTCCGGTACCATTGGCCTGGCAATGTCCGGGAACTCGAGAATGTGATCAAGCGGGCCTGCCTTCTCTCGCGGACACGCCTCATTCTTCCGGAACATTTGCCTGAATCCCTGCTGGCCGCAACCCGCCCTGCGGGGGCCGAGGATGTTGCAACCCCAGGTGGACTCACGCGCGAAGTGCGGGCAGAGTTAAGACGCGTTGGCGATGAAAAAGAGGGACAGCTCTACGAACATGTCCTTGCGCTTGTGGAGCGCCCCCTGCTGCAGGCTGCATTGGAACGGGCAGGCGGGAATCAGCTGAAGGCCGCACAGCTGTTGGGAATCAACCGGAACACCCTACGAAAGCGGATGAAAGAGCTCGGGATCTCCGGGAAACGGGAATCCTCGGGCGTTGACGACCCCTCCTAATCAGCCCTCCCGGATTCTCTCCTTGCCTCAGAGGAGGGCCCGGAGTCGCTCCGGCGACTTGAGGGTGAGGCGCCTGCCGCGCACCTCCAGAAGCCCTTCGCGCTGAAATTGGCTCAGGAGGCGCATCGCCGTCTCGGGGCTGATGCCGACCAGGGCAGCGAGTTCTCCTCGACGCAGGGCTAGGCGGAGAGTGGTTCCCTTCGGCCCTGGCTCTCCGTAGTGCTCTGCAAGATCCAAGAGCTGCGCAGCCATCCGGGTCCGGGCATCATTGAGGGCCACGTGCGTGAGGCGAATCTGGGTCTGTACCAACACCTGGCAGATGTGGCGGAGGAGAGGGAGGAGGATTCGATCCTGCTTCTCGAGAAGGTCGAGAAAGGCCTCGCGTCTCACGAAGGCACTCTGACAGGTTTCGAGCGATTCAGCGGTGTTCGTGTAGGGGGCCCCCTCCAAGAGGGCTTCTTCCCCACAGATCTCTCCCGGACCCACAATTCGCAGGATTTGCTGCCGCCCATTATTGTCCCCTCGGGAAAGTTTCACACGACCCGAGCAAAGGATGTGGATGCCCAAGGCGGGCATTCCCTCGTGGTACAGGGTCTGTCGGGACTGATAACTACGGGTGTGGCGAATCCCCCTCGTAGCCTCGACCTCTTCGGGCGTGAGCTCGCTGACCAGCAGGCAACTCTGTCTTCCTCCACACTCAGAACAGCTGTTCGTTTGCATCGTTACCTCCTTGGACCCCGTCCGCATGTGTGGCTGAGAGGTTTTCGGACTCACCTTTGATTCGCCGGGGGTCTGTCTCCGTTAAAGTTGTAGACGCACAGGGGTTCCTCCGCCAAGTAATTGCCGGTGACGGCGTAGGCCCGCGCCCGAGAACCCCCGCAGATCCAGCGGAACTCGCAGCATCCACATTTTCCCGTCACGCGGTCCATATCCCGGAGTTCCATCAGTAAGGGCGAGTTCCGGTAGATGTCGGACAGCAGTTTCTCCCGAACGTTCCCCAGGAAAGGAGCAGGGAGAAAGCCCGCGGGATACACCTCTCCCTTGTGGGAGACAAAGATCACCCCGTTTCCGTCGCGGACCCCGAACCCCATTCGCTTGCCCAGTCGCTGAATCTCTTCGAAGGACAGCCCCTCTTCGAGCTTTCGTTGAATCCAGTACCGTCGATAGTGAGGTGCCTCGATGGTGCTCACGTGGAAGGGGGCGTCCCTGGAGAGAGAGTAGACCCAGGCGAAGAGGTTTTCTACATCTTCGGCCGACGGAAGGCCCAGAGTGGCTCCCCGCCCGACCGGGACGAGGAGAAACAGGGTCCACCGGCGAACAGGGGGGTATGCCTCTTCCCGCAACAAGCGGTACAGAGAGGGCAGATGGGGGAGGGTTTCCTGGGTGACGGTGGTGTTCACCTGCACCTGGAGGTGGAATTCTTTTGCCCACTGGAGGGCTTTGATGGAGTGTTCAAAGGTTCCCGGGACTCCTCGGAAGGTGTCGTGAACCTCCGCATTGGGCCCATCAAGGCTCATCCCCATGGCAGCGACCCCTAGCATTCGGAATTGGCGGACGATGTCCCGGGTCAGGGTAGGAGTCATGCTCGGCGTGATTCCGAGAGGCAATCGGATGTCCCGGGCATAGGCGATAAGATCAAGCAGATCCTCCCGCTTCATGGGATCTCCGCCCGTCAGAATCATCATGCTGCCCATGGTCTTGACGTCCCTCATCAGGGCTTTTCCATCTTCCGTGGTCAGCTCCTGGGGGTCGCGGCAGGGAATGGACTCGGCGCGGCAGTGCTTACAGACGAGATCACAGGCAATCGTCATCTCCCAGTAGACGTTACGCGGGGCGTCTGAATACAAGTACCGGGTAGATGTCATTTTCTGGGCAAGCTCTTGTTGCAGATTCATGGCGGCTCTTAACTCCCGTAGACTTCTGCGAGCTCTTGCTTATCACCGGGTGATTGTCGGGTGTTCCATCCCTTTCCTGAGACTGGTCTCGTGACTGCGCCGTCGATGGCGTCTATACATCGGGCAGCGGATGTGTTTTACCGTCGTACAGCGGTTCCAATACTCCCAGAAACCGGGGACCGTACTGAGCCTTGAAGCAGGGTCGCGGCAATACGCCGGGATCGGCGTTTCCGCGTGGTCAGGCTGCCGATGTAGGTAAGGGCAGCCCCCGCCGGGTGATCCCTTCCGCATCGGGTTGACCATTGTTCGTCCCCTCCCTCAGTTGCGGTGTGTCGGGTTTCCTCAGGTGCTTATATCTGACCAAATCCCCAACCTTCAGCTTCACCCTTCCTCCATTTCGGATGATCGGGATCTCCTGCCGCAGGAGCAGCTCCTTCAGGAACCGGGGGGACACGCCGAGATATCGCCTGGCCTCCCCGAGTCCTACCCGGAGCTCCTCGACTCCGGAGTCCCTTTCAATGGGATGGTGGCCGAACTCACCGAGGTGCCCCTCGACCAATCTATTCTTCACAATTTGATACCGCTTGAAGCGAGCCTGGTACCAGATCTGGACGCTAGCCTCGCGGAGGGCCCGCAAGTCCCGGTAGATCGTTTTGGTGGTGTACCCGAGATCCTCAGCAAGTTGGCTGGCGTTATACCCGATGCGACTATTCGAGAGGCGATCCAGGATACGGTGGCAGCGGATGAGCTGGCGCATGCGACCTCCCGGATGTCGGTCCATCCCAATCCTCCGGTCCTGGCTGTTACTGGATGTTGAGGGGTCTGGGAGCAAGGGCAGTGCCACGTCCCGTTCGGGAGAAAAATGGGAGCCATGTCTTAACTAATCCATTTATTTTAAAGGAGATAGCACCAATCGGAGGGCAGGCAGCAGTAAAAGGAGCAAGAGAAGACTGGGACAGGAATGTCCCGCAACAGCCTTTCTCATGACGCAGATCAGGTCTGCGGGTCCAATGTTACACGGAGATAACCCCTGGGACACACGTGCCACACGGGACAAGACGTTGTCCCACCGAAGTCGCTTTCTGATTTAAAAGTCTTCCTCATCCTCGTGTTCGTCATGGAGCCCGACCAGGTACTCCACCAAATCTTCTGACAGGTCGAAGAAGATTCTGCGGACCTCCGTCCCTTTCTGGGCGATGAGATAGGGAGCGGCCCCCGCCTGGAAGGTTGCGAGCGCAGGCTCGTGCGGGATCGTCACTCGAATGGGGATACCGAAAGTCTGGCCCAGCTCCTCGGAGGTCTCACCTCTGTGGCGCCCTTCCATGTTCGAGATGACGGCGATGGCCGGGGTGCTGCGCGTATCAAAGAACCTCCAAATCTTCCTGATCCGTTTCCGGTCGCCCGTCAATGATATAGATCAGAAAAGAGGATGAACTTCTTCAGCTTAGATCGTCGGATCTTCTCTCGGCGAGGCCGGCCTCGTACGTTTCTAAATCAACCACCTGGAGGCCCTTGAGCTTGGCAGTTGCTTCGACCCTCTGGATGATCGTTCGGCGGATAAAGGGAACCGGGACCCTCCTCAGCCGTTCTTCCGCCTCTGCCGTCCAAAGCATCGTGATACCGTCTAGGGGGCCTTCGACTCTGGTACCCACCGTCTGGGTGGCTTCTTCTGCGCCTCCGCCCTCAGTACAGGGAGCCTGCGAAAATTGGGTGAGAATCTGCTCTACCACTTCGGGGGTGACGATCTTTTCTTTCCGTTTTTTCGCCTCGTCCTCGATGGCCTGCGTGGCCATGTCTCGGACGAACGGCGGGATCTTCTGGATCCGAGCCAAGGCCTCCTCTGTCCAGGGGAGCCCCTTCTCTGGCATCATCTGAAGGTAGCGCGTAAACTTGGCGACGATCATGTCGTTGCTTTGCGTTCTCTGGCCCAAGAACGTCTTGATTTGCTCGATGACCGTCACCTTCCTGGGGAGCTTCCGCATCTTCTGCTTTGCCACTTCAAAGGCATCCATGCTGAGCTCTTCGAAGCCGAAGCCCTTGATGCTCTTCGCCACCCGGAGCATCGACTCGTTTCGAATCTCCGTCAAAAACTCCGAGGTAATGACCTTCCGCCCCCGTTCCTTTCCCCGTTTGCGCATGAGCTTGTAGATCCCTGCACGGACAAAGCCGGGAGCCTTCTCCACTCGCTGAAGGCTCTCCTCGGTCCATTGGATATCGTCTTCTCGCTCACCCATTGAGAGACCCCAATCTATTCTGACGCACCCACGAGTTCTGTCGCAGGCTTCCGGCCGAGCGGGGCCCGCCGCGAGCGGGCCCAGCGGATGAGCCAAAGCTCCGCGCCGAAGCAGCCTCTCACCCTTCATACATATCTCCTGGCTTGGCACTTGGTCAAGACGGATTTGGGCGGGGGATTAGAAGGGGATGGGGCAGCAATGGGAATGCCACTTTCCCTTCTGGGCAAGGTGTGAACGCTTCATGCAGGCTAATCTGCGGATTTTAAAGGCGGTGTGGCGAGGGGACTTCGAAAAGGGCGGGACGGCAGACAAAAGCAAGTGGGGCAGGGATGCCGCAGGACAGTTTTTCGTGTAACGCTGATCAGCCTTTTGCATAAAGGACATGCTGCGTGAGACATATATGCCCCACAGGACAGAGATTTTCCAGTCTATTGCCCGTCCTCAATTCGCAGGCGCTGCATATCCCTTTTATAAACGCCCCGGGTGTCCAGGCTAGACGAGCCGAACTCCGTGTTAGCGTGTTTCGGGTGTCCTTTTAACCCGGAGGATCATCTGGATTCTGTGGTATCGCTGTCTTAATCAGCAGCAAGAGCATCACCACGGGGGTTTTCGCATAAATGCTGTGGCGAAGCTGAGGGGGCATATGGATCCATGCTCCCGCCCGGGCCTCCAACGAATCATCACCCAGCGTCAAGTTGGCTTCGCCTTGCAGAACATGCAAAATAGCGGGCTGCGAAGCGGTGTGCTCTGAGAGTTCCTGACCTGCTGCAAAGCCGAAGAGGACTGCCTTCACATGCTCATCGGTGTAAATGGTGCGGCTAATGATGCTATCGGCGGGCATGTCCGGTAACAACTCAGATACATTGGCGATGTACGTATATGGGTTCATATGTTTCAGTGGTTCGTACGGTAAAAGGTCAGAAGCCGTCTCTTATGACGCAAAAAACCTTTGTTGTTTGGGGGACGTGGATGTCCCGCAACCCTGCTAGAGGCGTCCTCTCAAGATACCATGCCAATACATCAGTGGCAGGCCATAGGCCTTGAGCAGGTACATGCTGTACCGTTCCTTCGACTGATCGAAGGGGAACGATTCCTTTGGATTGCCGTCATAGTCGAACTCCGCCATGATCAGGCGCCCGTAACCCGTGACCAGCGGACAGGCGGCGTAACCGTCGTATCGTGCAGTGAGTGGTTTCCCCCGCATTGCCGAGACGAGATTCTTCACCAGGACAGGGGCTTGTTTGCGAATCGCAGCTCCTGTTCGGGAAGTCGGCAGGCTGCTCGCATCGCCGAGGCCAAAGATGTTGGGATAGCGGGTATGTTGAAGCGTGTATTTGTCAACATCCACCCACCCGGATGCATTGGCCAATGGGCTCTGCTTCACAAAGTCGGGGGCACTCATGGGGGGTGTGACATGGATCATCTCGAACGGCAAGACGACTTTGTCGCCGGTGTCCAAGCGCTCGAAGATCGCTTCCTTCGCCTCGACCCGAATCTCGATGAGGTTGTGATGGTACCTGGTCTCGATGGCTTTGCGGGCGACGACTTGATTAAGCGGGTTGACGTACTTCTTGACCCCAAAAATCGCCTTGCCTGCCGAGGCATAGATGACATTTGCCCGGTCGCGCACACCTGACTTTCGGAAATAATCGTCGGCTAGATACATGATCTTTTGGGGTGCGCCCGCGCACTTGATCGGCGTGTTGGGGAAGTTGAAGATGGCGTTCCCCCCTTTGAAGTTCCTGATATACTCCCATGTTTTGTCCACATACTCGTAGGCGAAATTGCTGCAGATGCCGTGTCGTCCGATGTTTCCCTTGAGCCCGCTAATCTTGTCCCAATCAATTTGAATACCTGGCGCAACCACCAGGAAGTCATAACTCACTTTTTTCCCATCACGGGTGAGGACCGTATTGTCATCCGGTTGGAATTCGGTTACGGCATCCTGGATCCACGTGGTCCCATACGGAATGTAGGATGCCTCCTCTCTTTCGGTCACCTCCTTGGGAAAAACGCCGGCGCCGACCAGCGTCCACAGGGGCTGGTAGTAATGTTTGCGGCAGGGCTCGATGATGGCGATGTCCTGTTGCTTCAGGGCCTTGCGCAGCTGGGCCGCCACGCTGATCCCTCCGTTTCCACCGCCGACAATGACGAGTTGATGGTGAGCTTGTCCTTGCATGACCTTAGGCTCTCACCTTGGGTGCGGACTATCCGCTTCCCTCAAATGCGGGAGGCAGCCTTGTTCACAGTCTTTTCGCTCAGGCCATAGCGAGCAATCCTTCACACGCAGGACCGGTGGGCCGAAGGCCGAGGTGAGTGCTGCTTTAGAGGCGTCAATACCGACCTCTGTGTCTCTCCCCGTTTCAGGACATCGGAGGATTTTTCTTCTGCGGTACCGGCGAAAGGCATCGGTAACGACAGGAACCAAGACGTAAAGCAATGCGATGGCAAGGATGGCTGCGATAACAATCCATGGAGCGCCCATTGTCTCTTCCTCCTGACGAGGCAAACCTCATCTCGATAGAGTCGGTACTAAGCTGACTCCTCTCATTGAAAGATAAGACCTCGCTCATATCGGATCAATGACGCAAGTTTGAAAAAAACATGATCTGCGTCACATGGACAGCATCCAAGCAGGTAGATGGAGACCGTGGGCTATGCTTGGAAGGGTCGGCTATGGGGGAAAAAGAAGATCCAGCGGGATGCAGTGGTGGTCGTGTGCAGGATCTCCTCCGCTAATCCCTCCAAGAACTAAGTTGTCACCTACCGGGTCAGTACCAAAACCTCGGATACTTCCTAGTGTTGGGAATATTGTTCACGAGAAGTGCAACCACCAGCATGACCGTCGCACCCAATCCGGCCGGTAGGATGACATATAAGTAGCCCAGGGCATGAACCTTCGCGCTCCCGATGACTGCAATCAGGGCTGTGGCCCCACCGGGTGGATGCGCGGTTCTCGTCGCATGCATGGCTGCAATAGCCGTGGCCACTGCCACAGCAGCAGCCAACCAGAGGTACGGATGCAACATCTTATAGGCGGTCACTCCTGTAATAGCGGAAACGATGTGTCCCCCGACAAGGTTTCTTGGTTGGGCAAGGTCGCTATGAATGACACCATAGATAAGCACGGCTGAGGCCCCGAACGATCCTATGACCATGAGCAGGTCTGTCTTTTCAATAAGGTTGAAATTGATAAAGGACACCGCACCGATACCACAGAAGCCACCCACCCATGACCAGAGAATTTCGGAGGGGCTGACCCTGGGCGGGCTTATGGCCGTTGACCTCATTTTTCTGAAATAGTGCACGAGCGTGTTTCTGAGGGTGATGGCTATCGTAGAGGGCACAGCTATTTCTCGCGCGTTGTAGCCAGGGCGGCCTTCAGTTGGGGTGGGGTTTCGGCCGCTACTTTCATGATCGGATTGCATCATCCCCCCCAATCCTGTAAGAGGTTTAGCGGGTCCCGGAACCATTGGAGGCCCGCTCGCCAATCCACTTTCCAAGTTCAGATGTTGACGGGGCTATTCGCATCGCCCATGGTGAAAGAGGCTTCACGGTGACCGGCGCCGCAGAGCTGGACGGCGGCGACGGCGGAAAGCGACTTTCGGTGCCACTGTCGGTACAACAGAAAGGCATGCAAGGCTACCGGTTGATCGTAGATACTCTGTTTATAATCTTAAATGTGGTGAAGGCGGTGCCGGAGCCTCCATACTCGGGAAGGAAGTGAATATCCAGAGAACCCGGCTCTCCTAATATCTTAGAAACATCGGCGGGAAAGCGATCGGTGGCTTCTCTCGCCTTGACGTAGTCGCTCCAATTTCGAAGGCGACCTTCATTTCCCGGCGGCTTTCTCTAGCTCCACGCGTTGCCAGACCGAGACCGCCTTCTGCCCATCCCGGTCCCCCTGGGCGCCGTCCCAGATCGCGAAGGCCACGGGGAGGGATTGGCCCGGAATGAACTGCGAATCCCGATCGCTTTTCGAACGCGTCTCTCTCACCATTACCACCAACCACGTGCCTTCTTTCCAGATGCCCCTCCCCTGAACGTTCTGGTCTTCGGATGGTTGGGAGGTGAGCGTCCCAAAGCCGATCGCATTCAGGTCTTCCACCGACGAGCGACGCAGCGGATTCGAGAGGAGATTTCCTGCCCCCCATCCGGCCAGGTAGGTCGGATCATGGGTCGACGTCGGGTCTTTCACCTGTGCGGTGGTTGGACTTCCTGGCGGGGCGCCTCCATTGATCACGTAACGGTCCACCGCCATACCTGTGTAGCGGTCTTGAACGTCACGGTATCGCTGAAGGTCCGCTTCCCAATCCGCCTTCCAGTGCCAGATGTTTACCGGGCCTCCCTTCTCTCCCATGGTGAACGAAGGTTCAGGGTTGCCCGTGCCGCGAGGCTTCTTGGACTTCACTGGGAACTGGATAGCCGCCGCGTCTCGAAAATCCTCGCTTCGTAGAACTTCCTGGTCTACGAGGGCATCATCCCACTCGAGGAGAAAGGCGATCTGTTTACCGTTATGGATGGATTTTACTGTCACCTGGTCGATCGTCTTGGCCCGTATCCAGAGGGTCCTCAGGGGAACGACCGTCGGAGGGGCCTTGGCCCATGCCGGAGCAAGCGGGTCGAGGGGGAGGTTCCCCGGCACGAACCACGTCCTGATCGTTCCCGACTCCTTCGGCATCGCCTCCTTTGCTGCGTTCTGGGCGAGGGAGAGGGTGTAATAAGCCAGCGCCCATGTCTCCTCCTCGGTGAGTGCACCTTCATAAGAAGGCATGGGGGTTCCCCCAACCCCCACCTGAAGGGTCCGATAGATATCCTTCACGGTGGAACCCCCCTTCATCTTGCCGGGGATCGTGAAGTCGTACGGGACGATCGGATAGCCCCACTCGTCCTTCAAGGTGGCGGCGGCGGGCCCATCCCCCTTACCGGAAGTCCCGTGGCAGTCGAAGCAGCCGGCTTCCGTGTAGAACTTTTTCCCTAGGGCAAGGAGGCGAGGCGTTCGCTGTATTGGCTCTGGGATCGCGACAGGTTGTCCGGCGGGTTGCGTCTTGAACACCGGGGAGAGGCTCTTGACATAGGCGACCAATGCCCACCGCTCCTGGTCCGTGAGCGAGGCCCAGGAGGGCATGGAGGTCCCTTGGATTCCATTGGTGATGGTTCTGAAAAGATCGTCATCGGTAGGGAGGGTCGTGGTCGCACGGATCTTGAACGCGCCGCTGTTGAAGTCTCTAGGCTTTGGGTAGAGGAGGTAAGCGGCGGACCCGTCTCCCCTCCCGTCGGTCCCGTGACAGACGGCACACTTCTTTTCATATAGGGTCCTGCCCTGAGCAAGGACCTCTCTGTTTACCTGAGCCTTCTTCCCGTGAGGTGCCATCTCCGCCCCTTGTCCGTCCTCCGGCACCCATGCCGGGACGGCGATTGTCAGCGCCATGACGGCCACGATCGTGCCTCTGAAGATCCTCCTGATCATTCCATCCCCTCCTTCGCGGACGTAGCCTGCGTCATGGCCCTCGGCGCGATGCGGATCAGGGTCGGATCCCCTCCGCAACCCTCCGCCCCGCAGGGAAAATCCGATCCAGCAGGCTCGAAATCGATTGGGGCGAGCTCGAGCGCGACGCTTTCGATCCGGACGCCGAGGGCACGGCAATCTGCCTCAAGACAGGCCGTGGTCACACCGGCCAGCACGTTAAAGATCCCGCTCTTTCCGTCATCCGCGAGACGTCGAAGGAACGCGGGGGCCCACCGGCCGAGATGATCCCGGAGGAACTGTGCCTGTGCCTCGCGGCAAACCTCCGCTTGCTCCAACCACTCCCGATTGAGGGCGTACGCCTCCTTGATCGCCAGGACGTGCATGAACTCCAGCTCCACCGCAATGTGGTCCGGTCGCTCGGGGCAGGTGTCAGACGCCTCGAGGCCGAAGGCTCGGTAAAAGCCTGCGACGTCTGCCATGCAGTGCGTCTCCTGGAACAAGTGGCCGGCGCCGTAACGCGCCTCGTACGGGGGGACCTCACCTGCGGCGGTATGGCCGAAGATCGCGACATGCTCCGACTCGAACTGCTCTCGCGGCCGGTCACGGAGCACGTTGTGAAGCTCCTCGAACCCATCTACGGGCCACCCCAGGACGGCGAGGGCTCCGGCGGCCTCTTGGCTAAATTCTGCCTGCAGTGCTGCGTAACCCACCTCGGTTGGATAGGTGAATGCCGCGGAGAGGAATCGGTACACCTGGCCCCGCGCTAAGGCCTCGTCAAACCGGCGCGATGAGGTCTTCATGATGTCCTCCCGAGGAGGGACAGGCCCCCCCCGCTCAGATCGAGTTCAGGTGCTCTTTCGGGCGCTCGTAGGTCGGCTCCTCGACTGCCGTCCGGACCACTTCCTTGCCGTTCCGGTCATAGCCGATGATGGTGTCGTTATACATCGTCCACGGTTTGCCCCCGATCTCGGTCTCGAAAATCTTTTCCCCCTCCCGGATCTCGTACCGGAAGATGGCCTTTTGGGTGATCCGGAAGAGTTGGAGGACGGCTAGCAGCTCGCGGGATGGGGCAGCGTACCGCTCGATGGCTTGGTCCACTCCGGGTCCAAACATCTGCCGCAGATACGGGCGCGGCACCCACCGGGGCGGGATATAGAAGATATTGGGCTCGGTGCCGAATTGTGGATAGAGCGGTAAAGCGACCTTTTCCACCTTGACCAGGAAGTAGAGCGGGCTTGACCGATCCTCGGTCCACTCTTTCGTTCGTTCATCGATCCGGACCAGGCCCTGGAGCCTGATCTTTCCCACACAGGCCGTCATGCACCGGGTTTCGAGGGGCACGCCGTCGGGGGTCAGTTGGGGATCCTTCCCTTCGATCCGGGGATAGCAGGCGACGCACTTCTCCGAGATGCGAGTCGTCGGACGGTACATCGCTTTCTTGTAGGGACACGCCTCGACGCACTTCTTATAGCCCCGGCATCGCTGCTGGTCGATCAGGACAATCCCATCTTCTGGACGCTTATAGATAGCTTTCCTCGGGCAGGCCGCGAGACACCCGGGATACGTACAGTGGTTGCAGATGCGCGCCAGGTAAAAAAACCAAGTCTTATGCTGCGGCAGCGTGGTTCCCGGGGGATGTAATTCCCCCCGGCTCCCCTGGTGGCCGGTCGCAGTATCCTCGTAAATGTTGGGGGAACGCCACTCCTCGTCGCTCGGGATGTAACCCAAGGCCCTCATGTGCCCCTCCGGGCCGTACCGTTTGAGGGCAGCCTCAAAAATGGTCATTCCCTGAAAGACACCGTAGGGTCTCCGGGTCCCGTCCTTCTGTGAGGCATCCCAGGCCGCTTCAGTCCCTTCGCGCTGATGAGCCTCATCGAGGTGTTGCAAGAGCTTCACATCCCAGAACTGCGGGTATCCTCCATAAGGCTTCGTCTCCACGTTGTTCCACCACATCTGCTCTTGCCCCTTGGAGAACGTCCAGGTACTCTTGCAGGCCATGGTGCAGGTCTGGCAGCCGATGCAGCGGTTGATGTTAAAGACGGCGGCGAACTGCCAGCGGGGATGCCGTTCCTCGTAAGGGTAGTGCATCTTTCGACCGAGCTGCCAGTTGTAGACCTTGGGCATCGCCTTCCTCCTCATGCATTATTCATTAGCCTCACGAGGGTCGTTCCCGCGCGGCACGCGCCATCGCAATCGGATCTTCTCGATCAGGGCCCTCACGTATTCCTCTCCCTTCTGCTGGTAGATCTGATGGGTTCCGGTGTAGAAGGGGCTTTCGAAGAGATGGAGGAGATGCGCATCATCGAACCCCATCCTGACGAACTCCTCCACCAAAGCCTCCGCCGCCTCTTCCATATCGCCTCCGGGCAGGGCCACGCCGGTCAGCTCCATCGGGTCATCGTCCTCGAACGGTTTTTTCATCATCTCCCGTCCCCTCCGAGCCTTTGCCCCTAGCGTTTCTTGATGGTGACAATCTCCCCTGCCAGGTACCGCTTCATGAAGTCGTTTTCGTTCCCTGGGGTGAATCCCGTCCGGGCCGGCTCCCAAATCCCCTTGCCGCCCAGCCCTCCATCCTCGGCCTTGGTGATCTTGACCAGCGTCTCTTTGGGGACCGTGTTGACGGCATGGTTGTCCACATCGAAACCGAACACGAAACCCATGGCCCCTGTCTTCTTGTGGAACAGCGTATCGGTCTGATGCATGGGCGGGAGCCAGCCTCGGGTGATGGATTGCTGCGAGCCGTACCGATAGGAGGCCTGGTATCCCGTCTCAGGGGACAGCGCCCTCCCGTCCGGTCGGCTCTCGTGGGCACGGACACTTCGCTCGGTTGCGATCCAGCCTGTGTGCTTGAGGATGCTGAAGTGGTAGGGGAGGGCCGGATTGAACTTCAGCCGTACCATGCACCGGAACGCACGGTACCGCGGATCCGCAGGCTTCCACCCCACGTAGGGGCGATCCGCTGCGTTGGCATCCACGTAGACATAGTCGCCGTCATTCAGTCCAAGGTCCTTCGCCGCCTGCGGGTTCATCTGGATCTGCCGGTCGGCGACCCCCGGCGCCCGTCTGTCCATGCGATACGGGTCGCCGAAGTTGCAAGACCAGATCCAGTTCCAGTCCACGGTGGACCAGGAAGAATGGACCGAGTGCCGGCTCTTGGGAGTCGAACAGAAGAAGCGATACCCCCGTGCCCACAGGGGGTTTACCGTCTTCTGAACCTCGGCCCAGGACATCTTGATGTTCCGGACCGTGCGGAGATCGGCCTCCATCGCCTCGAGGGGGATGCCGTAGTCCCGTGGCCGGGTGTAGGGGCTCGTCGAGACGATGACGTTCGGCAGGTACGGCGTCGCCTCGGGCCCCTCCCGGTGAACGATGAGGTTCTCGCCGTACTCGATGGCCTCCGGGAGATCGCAGTACGCGTTGAGGCGTCCCGTGTCGGTGTAAAAGGGAACGTTGTCATGGACCTGTTCCCAGAAGGCAACCCGGGGATAGGTTCGGAAGAGCATCAAGGCGGTGCCGGGCGCACCGTAATCGCCCTTGAGGAGCTTGTCGACTTGGTAAGAGTCGTCCTGGCTTCGGGTCGTGGTGCAGCTGTCGAAGACCCGCTGCAGGTAGACGGCGGCCTTCTGCTCCGACACAAACTTCCAGTAATGGCGGAACCGCGGCTCCCCGAACTTCTGCGCCAGGGCCTCAGCCACACCGGCGAAGATCGCCGCGTCGTCCTTGGAATCGTACAGGGGTCTGATCCCGTCTCCGCCCCAGGCCTGGATGAAGGGGTTCGAGCAGGACCCGCCGCACTCGATATCCTGGAACTCGATCCAGGAGTTCGCCGGAAGGACCAGGTCGGCGTACTCGGCGGAGGCCGTCCACTCAATCTGTTGGTCGACGATCATGTCGAGCTTCGGGAAGACATGTACGATGAGGTTGTACACCCATTTGGCCTGGTTGATGAAGTTCGCGTTGTTGTACCACATGGCCTTGGTCGGACAGGGCAGATGCGAGACGCCGGTGAAAACCTTGCGGCCCTCCGGGGTGTCCACCGCCAGGATCCGTTCCCCAGTGCCCCAGTAGGAGGGCTCCTCCCCCGTGGTGGTGTTGCGGAGCTGTGCGTGGGTGATCCGCGCATGCTCGTCCAGGGTTGGGTGAAATGGATCCTCGTGGGTGTATGCACCGACGCCAGGCCCTGTCCAGGATGACGCCTGCAGCAGGGCCCCTTTGTAGTTACCGGCCCAGGTGAACGCGCCGGCCCCGTGGCGGCCGATATTGCCGGTCAGCATCAGCGGGAGGTAGGTTGCCCGGTTGTGGAGCGTGGCATGGAAGTAGTGGTTGATTCCTTCGCCGATGTGGATGGCCACCGGCTTGATGGTGGCGATGTCCCTCGCGAGCTGATACACGACGTCCTTCTTCGCCCCGGAGATCGCCTCGACTGTTTCGAGGTCGTAGTCCCGGAGGTGCCGCCGGTGCATCTCAAAGATCGGCATGACCTCGAGGGGGGTGCCGTCCACGGTACGGACCTGAAAGGTCCCCTCCAGGGCGGGGTCGAGGCCCTTCGCGCGAAGCTTGGCCCCCACGTCATCCCGGGTGACCGGCTGTGGGGCGTTGGTCTTTTGGTCCCAGATGACGAAATCTCCGATGATCTCCCGCTGGGCAGGGGTGAGGCCGTGGATCCGAACACTGGGCCCCCGAGAGAGGTCTCGGTTCCGATAGCCAGGGAAGATCTCCTGAGGTTTGAGGCGCTTCAGGGTGTCGGTCCGGACGAGGAGGGGCAGGTCGGTGAACTCCTTCACGAAGGAGGCATCATACCACCCCTCGTCCATGAGGATCTTGGCGATTCCCAAGAAGACGGCGGTGTCCGACAGGCCCGGCCGGACCGGGATCCAGACGTCACACTTCGTCGCAGGGGCATTGTACTCTGGCGAAATGACGACTATCTTGCCGCCCCGTTCCATGGTCTCCACCATCCAGTGAGAATCCGGCATCTTGTTCTCGATCAGGTTCTTTCCCACCTGGATGTGCAGTTTGGTGAAGCGAAGATCGTTAAAGTCGCAGTCGGACGTCTGGAGGCCATGGACGAAGGGCTGGCCGGGGGCCTGGTCGCCGCGCCAGGTGTATTCATTCCAATCTCGGGGCCCGACGGCCTTGTCCTCCGGGACACCTCGGACGTGATGGTCCAGCAGCCCTATCATGTTGGCGAACCGGTAGATCCCGAACTTCCCGATGACGCCGTGGATGGGAAGGTTCGATCCAAACTTCATCGTCCGTGTCCCCGCGCCATTCCAGTGGGTGAGCATCAACGGGTCGTACCCGTCCGCGAGCAGCCGGCGTTTTCCCGCATCGCCGCTGTATGTCGTGGCGGTCGCCGCCAGCCCCTCGGCTGTATAGCGAAAGGCCTCGTCCCAGGAAATCCGTACAAAATCGTCATTTCCCCGGTCGTCAAAGCGGTAGCGTGTTCGAAGGTCCGGCTGATCCGAGAGTGAGGGGAAACCGGCATCCGCCCACTCCTTCCATCCTTTGCGGATCACGGGACCTTTGAGGCGATAGGGACCGTACACCCGTCGGTGGAAGGTATAGCCCTTCAAGCAACCACGAGGATTCCAGTTGACCGAGGCCTGGTTGCCATAGAGATCGCCGTGGCGCCCATCGGAATACTCTTGCTCACTTCGGATCACGACCCCGTTTCGGACGAAGGCTCGAAGGCGGCACATATGCGTGTCATTCGGGCCACAGACCCACGTGAAGCTCCGGTCATAGCGGTACTGGTCTCGATAGATCCGTTCCCAGCCACGATTGGGATACACACCGAGGGGATTCTCAACATCGATGGGCTTGAGGAACGTCAGGGCGAGCGCATCCTTTGCGACCAGAGCTCCCGCGCCGGTCACGGCCGCCTTCAGGAAGGTCCTACGGGTTATTTTCATGAGTCATCCCCCTTTCTTCGGGATCCGATTCTCGCCATCCTCTCCCTGTCGGGATGGTCGATGAAAAGTGAGAAAGCGTTTGAAGCCCCTGTCATGACGTTGCTTGAGCGATGGTGTATGCTTCCAGACATCGTTCGCAGGCCCCGCGCTCCACCCGCCACTCCGGGAAATCCCGTTGGATCTCTTCCGCCAGCGGTCGCGGTATCTCTTCTATCCCCTGTCGGAGGGACCGGGATAGGAAGCGACAGAGTGGGCAGCGGGAGCCTCGGAGAGAACGAATGAGAGCCTCTTGGGCCTGGAAGAGGGCCTGAGCCGGATCGGTGGCCATCTCCACGAGTTGTGGATGTGAGGGTCGCGGCATTTCCCACAGTCGCCCGAATGCCCTCTCCACAAGGAGAGCGGGGACGCCGCGGTATTGAGCCTCGAACTCGGCTCGCCGTTGTTCTCTGTCGGCTACCGTGTCACGCCCGGCCCGCAGGAGTCGGCTGTCGATGGTGATATCCCACAGCAAGCGGTACCGATCCCGGACCAGCGGCTCCTCAGCAGGCAGGATCTCGAGGATCTGCTCGGTGTAATGGTAGGCGAAGGTCGGGTCCAGCATATCGGCGAGGTGGGTCAGTTCATGGTGTAGGAGACGTCCGAGGCCCGGCGAATCCAGGAGACGCCGAGGCAAAAGACGGACGATCGCCGCCGCCCGATCTGGAAACTGGAGATCGGCCCCTTCATCGCGAGAGGACGGGACCTGGACAACCCAAAGGGTCTGGACCTGCTCTTGAAGCTCGGGAAATTCCGTGAGGACTGCTTCGAATGGTGCCGCAAGATTCCACCGGCGAAAAAGGCGTCGGTGGATCCGCTGGAAGGCGTCCTCGCGGGCGGCTGGGGCGAGGTGGTATGCAGGATCGGTCAGGGCGTGGTACTCGTGGGTGAAGCGTAGATCGCCGCTCGCCTCCCGTTCCCGGATCAACGTGGAGAGGACCGATTCGAGGAAGGCAGGCTCATAACGAAGCTGCATCCGCTCCTCCATTCTCATTCTGGGCCAGACAGGCTAGGGTCATGCCCTCGAGGAACTCGGTGAGTTGGGGCTTGATCTCCCGCCAGCCCTCGTGAAGTAGGCAGGGGTTGCTGTCCCCGCATCTGCCGCCCCAGAAAACGCACCGTTGGAAGAGGTCCGGACCCTCGATCGCCTCGAGCAGCTCTCGAAGGCGGATTTCCGAGGCCTCGCGAGCCAGGCAGTATCCGCGCCGGCGGCCCCGGAACGATCGGACGAGGCCGTGCCGTGCAAACTTCTGAAAGGTCTTGGCAAGGAACCCAGCCGGGAGATCTCTCGCCTCGGCGATCTGGTTCAGCGGCAGGATCGTCGCTGGCGGCTGCTGGGCCAGGTAGATCATTGCGTTCAGTCCGTACTCGCTCTCTCGGCTCAGGCGCATGGTCTCAACCGACCTTTCGGCTCTTTTGGCTCTGTTGCTTAAAAGGTAGGACGTCGGCGATCCCGGGTCAATGATGGGTGGCAGGAAAAAATATGATCTTGGTCATGTTTAGATGGAATTCTTCACGGAGGGGAGACGAAGGCTTGCTAGGGG
>JAAXQN010000072.1 GCA_012974305.1 Candidatus Methylomirabilis sp.
CTCCTTTGCTGAGTGGGCGATCACGAGTCGCCCCTCGCCGTTCTGGATAAATCGGGGAAATCCCTCGACCATACGTCGGTCGGCATCAGGATGATAATGGTAGAGGATTCCCATCCCGGGGGCGATGGTGCATTGGCGAAGAACCTCCGGTGGAGGATTTACGAGGACGTCAACCTCTCCCGGCCCCGGGTCGATCCCCATGAGGACACTTTTATTCATTCACAAAACCCCTTGTCTAATGTAATAACACATTGCGGCATAAATGCAAGTTGTGTTCCTGCGGAGTGTCATATTTGTAACCATTTGAAAATAAAGGGCTAAGGCGAAAAGAGCTCCGTTTAGGCTTGACACGCAGGAAACCCACCAGGGTAGAAATTACCGGTCTCAGGGTTGCCCCCTTTGGGTCGTCGCGTGGGTGATCGATAGGTAAGGTGAGCACTCAGCTCTCAACCTTCAACTCTCAGCAGGAAGTTGAAATGGACCCGGGGTACGCATAGCTCCCAGCCCCCCTCCGGCACACGCCTCGATGTAGCATATGCCCATCTTTTGAGTTATCTTCATCAATGGGAGAAGTGCCCCATCACGCAAAGGAGGTAACATGGCTAAGAAGAGGGCCACAAAACTGGAAAAAGTAACCGCGCCTTCGAGACGTTCATGCGCATGCATACAGGCACATTTCGGACTCCTGGACAGGTTTCCCGAGTTCCGTGCAAATCAGGCACGGATTGAGCATTTCACAAACTACTGCAGGCAGGCCGGAGACGCTGCCCTTCGTCTCGAAGTCATCACCATTCCTGTGGTTGTGCATGTGGTCTACAGAACGGAGTCTGAGAACATTTCCGATGCTCAGATCAAGAGCCAGATTGCCGTCTTGAATAAAGACTTTCGCGCCCAAAACGCTGATATATCGAAGGTGCCGGCTCCGTTTAAACCTCTTGTAGGTGACGCCCGAGTCACATTCGCCCTCGCCAAGAAAGACCCTGATCGGTGCGCGACTTCGGGGATCACACGCACGAAAACCGAGCAGGGGGGATTCAGTCCTCTGGACGATGGCGTCAAGTCGTCGGCAACCGGCGGCATCGAGCCGTGGGACACGAAGAAGTATCTCAATATTTGGGTGTGCACGATTACGGGTGGAATACTCGGGTATGCACAGTTCCCCGGTGGTCCCCCCGAAACCGACGGCGTAGTGACCCTCAACACGGCATTCGGTACGAACGGGGGCGCGACAGCCCCATTCAACAGGGGGCGAACCACAGCGCATGAGATCGGACACTACCTCAATTTGTCGCACATCTGGGGTGAAAATCGCATTCCTACCTGTCGCGATACCGATTTCGTGGATGACACACCGGATCAATTTGACAAACACTTTGGCAAACCAACTTTTCCGCAGATATCTTGCAACAATGGCCCGCACGGTGACATGTTCATGAACTACATGGACTATGTGGACGATGCTGCGATGTTCATATTCACCAAAGGGCAGGTGGTGCGGATGCAGGCAGCCTTAGCGGGCCCACGCAGTGAGCTTGGCACCTCGTAAGCCGCGTGCAGGATTGGGACGATGAACGAGAAGAAGGTCAAGTGGGAGATGTTGTACCGACGTTGGATTCATTCGCACGAGGAAGATTCAGAAACAGAAACGGTATATCGTCCCTCGAACTTCGAGTTTCCTCCTTCACGCGGTCGAACCGGTTTTGAATTGAAATCCGACAACTCATGCATCGAGATCGGGATTGCTCCGACCAATGGACTTTATGAAAGCCAGGGGAAGTGGGAAATTGAGGAAGATGACCATCTCAAGATCTGCTTCAACCCGCAAACCAAGGATATACGAATAATGCATGTTGCCTCTGTAGACAGAAACCGACTGGTCATCATGAAGTGAACGGAGCCAGGTGGGGCCGACGGACAGATTGTTCGAGTCAGACGTAATTGTTTTTGAATAGGCGGAATAGGGAATATCAACAGGGGACGAGATGAGTGATATCGTCTACGCAGACCAGCCAGAAACCATCCTTTACGAGCATCCCAACGAGAAGAGCTCTCCGAGAAACCATGTCCTGCTCGGTACCTGGCTACGCGTGCTAGAGAGGCAAAACAATTGGCTCAATGTGGAGCCGAGGCCAAACCGGGGGGATGGAGGGTGGGTCTCCAAAAACGAGGTGCGTAACGACCCGGGTCTTAAAATATTCTTTGTTGATGTCGGCCAGGGTGATGGGGCAATCATCGAATCTGCGAAAGGTATTATAGTGATCGACGGCGGACCGAATAGCAACTTTTATCGATTTATGCGCCATCGTTACAAGCCGATCATTCAGGAACAAGGCCACGTTCATATTGATGCCATCGTTGTCAGTCATCCGGACGATGATCATTTTCATGGGCTGACACGGCTAATTGAAGATGATGATTTCACCTTTGGAACCATCTATCACAACGGAATCATTCGATATTCTGGGAATGCGGGAAAAGAACTCGATCTTGGCATCTTTCGCAATCGGACGATCAGTGGCAAGGACGTAAGGGTTTTAACGGAAACGTTTAACTCCATCGAGGATGCGGGGGATTTGGTTGACAATGGACACCTCATGAGCAGATTCAACGACTTCTGGCTTGCGGCGTGGAACGCACATGTGGACGGCCGACTGGCCAGAGTTCACCGAATCACCAATCGAGACAAAACGCTTTCCGGGTATTCTGGGACCCAATCGACTCTCCGCATTGAGGTCCTTGGGCCTGTACCTACTCAGAGAAGTGGACGTATTGAATACGTCGGCTTCCCGCCGCCGGAGAATCCAAAAGGACAGGCAAGTAAGTCACATACCATTAACGGGCATTCGATTGTTCTCAAGCTGATTTACGGGGAACACTCTTTCCTTTTCTCTGGCGATTTGAATATTCCAGCGGAAAAGCACTTGCTTGCCCACTACGGCTCCAAAAATCCTTTTCGTGTGAATATCGCAAAAGCATGTCACCACGGCTCGTCAGATTTCAGCGTTGCTTTCCTAAAAAAGGTCTTACCTCAAGTGAACGTGTTCTCGTCAGGTGAAGAACGCGGGCACGACCATCCGATGCCTGATGCGCTCGGGGCGGCGGGCCACCATACGCGCGGGAGCTTGCCCCTCTTATTCTCCACAGAGTTGGCGCGGACGGCTGGGGCGTCGCGTACGCATTACGGCTTGATCAATGCACGAAGCAATGGTGCTGTTCTTACAATGGCCCAGATGAAGGAAAGACGCACGGCAAGAACACGCGATGTGTGGAACTCCTTTACGGTCCCTTGGAAAGGACGATTCCACAAAGAGAGTTCATAGTCCAGAGTCGTGGTCAGGACTTGCAATCACATGCCGGATCTGGGTCAAGATGAACCCGGGGCGAGCATTGCCCGCGGCCCCCCCCGCAGGCACAATCGACGGTGCACCAGAAAATTCCAACGCCTTCCCGGGCGGAGCACAACCAGGGAGGGCGTTTTGTTTTGGAATCAAAGGGGTCAGACCCCATTGAATCTACACACTTTTTTTGGGTGTGGTGGCGGCGGGAGAAGCTCGACCGCGTAGATACGAAATTCGGGTTGACAAGACGGCCAAAGGGAGATAACATATGCAGGAGCGTACATACGATGACATCCCCTACACCCCTGAAAACTATAACTAGACTTCTGGCTGCTTTGACGAATCCAACGCGTTTGCGCCTGGTTCGCCTGCTGCTTCGGGAGGAGCTATGTGTTTGCGAGTTGGTGGATGCCCTCCGCATCCCTCAGTATAAGGTCTCGCGACACCTAAGCAGGTTGCGGGGCGTTGGGCTTGTCGAGGCTCGTCGCAACGGACGCTGGATGTATTACAGCATCGGACGCCGGGCCAAGCTGAACGGATTCCATCAGGATCTACTTAAGGTCATCGACATTCACCTGGGTGGCAAGCCTGAGGTGAGCAAAGACGACGCTCGCCTGGCGCGGCGGCTGGCCTTGCGGCAGGCTGGCCGATGTGTAGTGGGGAAAACGTGCTGCTGATTTTTTTTGGCCGGGATATATGCTCAAAAGTGCATACGTGACTACCTCAACTAGGAGAGGGGGAAACTGTAATGGACTCTCGTCGCGGCTTGCTTCACATCGTGCAGGACTTCCGCATGCTCCCGGTCTTCGTAGTCATCAGCATGGCGGTCGGCGTCGCGTTCGGCAAGCTGTACGGCATCTCCAATTTCGAGCTGACCCCGCCGATTGACGCCATCAAGGCTATCCTCCGCGGGCAGTACGACTTCACGATCCCCAACACCCTGGCCCTGGGGGTGGTGATTGGCTTGTTCCTGATGATCTTTCCGGCCATGACCAAAATCCGGTTCGAGGACCTCGGGAAGGCGGCCCGGTCCCCAAAGCAACTGCTGATCGTGCTGTTCTTTAACTTTGCCGTCGCGCCGTTCTTTATGCTGCTTCTCGCCAAGCTATTCCTCGCCGGCCATCGTGACCTGTACACGGGCCTGGTGCTGTACGGCTTGGCCCCGTGCATTGCCATGGTGATCGTGTTCACGTTCCTGGCGCTCGGCAACAATGCCTTGGCGGTCGTCTTGGTGGCGATCAACTCCATCATGCAAATGATCCTGATTCCGGTCTATGCCAAGTTGCTGCTTGGCGACATCCGCTTCGACGTTTGGGTGGTCGGCGAGAGTGTGATCCTGTACCTGGGGATTCCCCTGGTCGCCGGATTCTTCACTCGCCGGATCGGGATCGCGCGGATGGGGGATGCAGGGTTCGAACGGCTAAAGACGGGCCTAGAAACCCTCTCTATCCTGGGGCTGCTGTTCACGTTGATCGTGATGTTCGCCCTGAAGGGGGACC
The DNA here is from genome assembly GCA_012974305.1 of Candidatus Methylomirabilis sp. Classification (GTDB taxonomy): domain Bacteria; phylum Methylomirabilota; class Methylomirabilia; order Methylomirabilales; family CSP1-5; genus CSP1-5. The sequence goes on from JAAXQN010000072.1 coordinate 4,838, forward strand.
TGATCCTAGAGCGGCCGGCCATCATCCTGCAACTGGCGATCCCCATGACCCTGTTCTTTTGTCTGATGTTTGGCGTAGTCTACTTCACCGGGTGGGGCCTCGGTCTGGACTACGAGGATTCCGTGGCCGTGGCCTTCAACAGCACCGGGCGTGACTTTGAGATTGCCATCGCGATCGCCATCACGGCGTTCAACCCGGCTGTCGCCCTGGCGACCGTCGTCGGGCCGCTTATTGAGGTCCCGGTCATGCTGGCCCTGGTCTGGTTCGCGCGCAGGACGAAGTACCGCTTGTTCGAAGTCCACGGCCGGGTAAAGGCCGCGATCCCCCTGGATGCCACGGTATTGCTCCAAAAGGAAAAAAGGGGACATTCTACTTTTTAAGGATGATGGACGGCCCTTCGGGTTGTCGCGTGGGTGATCGATAAGGCGAGCACTTAGCTCTCAAGCCTCAACTCTCAGCAGGTACTAGGAATGGAACCCGGGGTGAGCATAGTCCCCGGTCTACCTCCAGCACACACCTTGAACTTCCTTCTGGAAAGAAACATGGCGGCCCGGGAAGGCGTTTTGGCCTTCGCGAAGGAGTGCCGAAAGAGTGGGCGGCGGGAGCGCGATAGAGTTACTCGGGGGTCGATTTCGTCTCAGGGAGGACCTGGCTCACTGCTTGTTCGACGGTGCCAAACGCTTTCCCGAGCGTTGCACCCACGGTCTCGCTCGTCCTGACCGCCACTTCCCGAGCACTTCTCTTGGGTTTGCCCGTGGGCCGCTTCAGGGCCTTGACGGTCCGAGCGGCTTTTTTGGCCGCAGTCCGTGTCGTCTGGCCCGCTCGTTTGGCCGCCCTCACGGTCTTGCCCGCGCGTAACTTGGCCTTTTTGGCCATCCGGGATGTCTTCTTTCTCGGTCTGGACGGTTTCTTTGGCGTCGCCATGGAGGGCTCCTTTCAATGAAAAAGGGGGTTCGCATCGCCAAATCGCAGCGCCAGAATACTTGGGGTCCCGTTTCATGGCAAGATAAAAGCAAGCGCAGCGCAGTGGCAGGTGAGTGACCATACCCCCCGGCCCCCTCCGGCACACACGTCGCACCGCCGTATCTCGTGGTTTCTTTTGCATTGACACGAAGCGCCCGCCTCGTTACCCTGCCCTCATTCCAGAGTGAGTTCTGATCTCTGCTCGAACTGCGGGCAACCACCAATGTTAGGTTCAGGACAGTAAAGGTGCCGGCCAAACGGTCGCATCCTCCAGCCATCGCGTCGGCCATAGCCGCAAAGCGGCGGCCTCCCGAGGGCGTGCTCGAGCACATCGGCGAGGGGGCCGACGTGGTCGTCGGGATCGCCAACGGCGAGCCGCACGCTGTCGTCGACGCCATCGAGGCGAACGCCGATCGCCTGCGCGACGTCCGCCTCCACCAGATGTTCCCTGTGCGGGATCGGCCGTACTTCCACGGAGTGCATCCCGGCCTCCGGCACGTCTCCTGGTTCCTCTCAGTGGCCAACCGCGAGGCTTTCCATCGCGGCACCTGTGAGCTTGTCCCGAATAACTTTAGCGAGGTCCCGCGCCTTTTGCAGCGCTCGACCCGTTGCTCGCTATCGATTGCG
>JAAXQN010000039.1 GCA_012974305.1 Candidatus Methylomirabilis sp.
TCATCGCGCAGGTTGCCACAAAGGTCACAATCTTTTCCCTCCGTCGAACGCGGACAGGGTTGAGCTATCAACTCGAACGAGTCATCACTGGCCCTGGCTGCCTTCTCCTCTTTGCGCTGATGGGGAGGGTCGGGGTCAACCTCCTCGGTCCGACAGTCCTGATCCGTGCCATTCTGAGTGGACAGACGCTCCCGCTCATCGCGGTGGCGTGGACCGGCGTGCGGCTGCTCGATCTCGTCCGCGATCGCGTGGCCGACCGGCTCAGGCGAAGGGACCGGGGCGACCTCACCGTCCTGCTATCCCCGACAACCCATACCCTCAAGATCACCGCTATCTTCATCATCGCACTCGTGTGGCTGGATAACATCGGCTTCAACGTGACGACGGTCCTTGCAGGCCTGGGCATCGGCGGTATCGCGGTGGCCTTGGCCGCACAGAAGCCGATTGAGAATTTTATCGGAGCCTTCACACTGTACACGTCGCGGCCCGTGCGTGTCGGGGAGTTCTGCCGGTTTGGCGATAAAATCGGGACCGTCGAAGAGATCGGGCTTCGCGCGACCAAGGTGCGCACGCTCGACCGCACCCTCATCAGCATCCCCAACCGCGAGTTCGTGGACCTTCAGCTCGACAACTTCTCGAAACGTGAAAAAGTTTGGTACCATCCCCGGATCAGCCTGCGGTACGAGACGACGCCCGATCAGATCCGGTACATCCTGGTCGAGGTCCGCAAGATGCTCTACGCCCACCCCAAGGTCCTCGCCGACCCGGCCCGCATACGTTTTGCGGGGTTCGGAGCGTTTTCCCTCGACCTGGATATTTTTGCCTACGTTGACGTGACCGACTACGGCGAGTACCTCGAGGTCGCCGAGGATCTGAACTTGCGAATCATGGACATTGTGGCCCAGGCGGGTTTGAGCTTTGCCTTCCCTTCGCAGACGATGTATATGGAGCAAGGCAAGGGGCCCGATGATACGCTGACCCGTGCAGCCGAGGCACACGTCAAGGAGTGGCGAGAACAGAGGGCACTGTACCTTCCGAGCTTCCCTCAGGAGAAGATCGCGGAACTCGCGGGTTCGTTGGATTACCCGCCGACAGGCGCTCCTGCCGCCGCTGGGAGGACGTAAGAGGGGGCAGCTGCGAACTGTCACAATGACACGTCACATTTCCTCATTCCTTTAGAGTACGGACCATGCGGTCACGATTCCTTTTCGTTGCGTTCATTGCTGTTGTTGTCGCACTCGGCATCGCCACCTTCATGAAGTGGCAGTCGCCGGACACCGGTCGACAGACCCCTGCCCAATTAACTCCAGCGACCTATGTGGGCCGGCAAGTCTGTACTGCGTGTCACAAGCGCGAAGATGATCTGTGGTCAGGATCTGATCATGACCTGGCTATGCAGGTTGCCAACGAGGAGACCGTCCGTGGGGACTTCATCAACACTACATTTACCTATTTTGGGGTGACTTCACGCTTCTTCAATCGAATACACCTTCGGCGTCACTCCTTTGCAGCAGTACCTCATCGAATTCCCCGGGGGGCGCTATCAGGTATTAGGCATCGCTTGGGACACGCGACCGAAGAGCGAGGGGGGGCAACGGTGGTTTCATCTGTACCCAGACGAAAAAATCGCGCATGACGATATCCTGCACTGGACAGGCCTCAACCAGAACTGGAATTTCATGTGTGCCGAGTGTCATTCTACGAACCTGCAAAAGAATTACGATCTGGCGAAAGACCGGTACAAGACCACCTGGTCCGAGATCAACGTGTCGTGCGAGGCCTGTCACGGCCCCGGCTCTCGACACGTGGATTGGGCACAGGCTGCGAGCCGCGGTGAAAAATCCCGATACGAGGATCAAAAGGGCCTCGTGGTCCGCTTAAAAGATCCAAACAACGGCACATGGAACTTTGACATGGACGCGGGCACCGTAAAGCGATCGACGCCGCTCCAATCGCACGTACAAATCGAGACATGCGCCCGCTGTCATTCCCGACGATCCGTCGTCCACGATGACTATGTCTACGGCCGTCCGCTCATGGATACCCATCGCCCGGCGCTCCTGACGGAAGCTCTGTATCACGCTGACGGGCAGATTCTCGAAGAGGTGTACGTCTATGGGTCGTTCCTCCAAAGCAAAATGTTCCACGCGGGTGTCACCTGCAGTGATTGTCATGACCCGCACAGCCTGAAAGTCGATGCTCCAGGCAATGCGCTCTGCACGAGCTGCCATCTGCCCACCAAGTACGACACGTCCTCACACCATTTTCACAAGCCAGGCTCCCCCGGCGCCAGCTGCGTGGAGTGTCACATGCCTGCGAAAGCTTACATGGTCGTGGACCCTCGCCGGGACCACAGCATGCGTGTTCCCCGGCCGGATTTGTCCGTAAAACTCGGGACACCGAACGCATGCAACAGGTGTCACACGGATCGCTCGACTCAGTGGGCCGCCGACGCCGTCGAAAAATGGTACGGATCCCAGCGGTCCACCGATGTGCACTTCGGTGAAGCGCTCCATGCGGGACGCTCTGGCCTCCCGGGCGCAGAGGACGCTCTGGTGAAGCTTGCTGGTGATGATACGAAACTGAATGTCGCCCGTGCCTCTGCCTTATCGTTGTTACGCAGGTATCCCAGCCCGGCATCAGTCCGCGCTATCCAACGCGGGCTCGAGGACGACGATCCGCTCGTTCGTCTGTCGGCTTTGAGGGGGTTGGAACTCCTGGAGCCAAAGGACCGCCTCCGACCCGCCTACCCTTTGCTGAACGATCCAATACGGGCGGTCAGGATCGAGGCGGCAAGGGTCATGGCATCGGTACCGCGGAGTATGATGACCACAGAGCAGCGCGAGGTTCTCGATCGCGCCATCGCGGAATACATCGAGTCCCAGCGTGTCAATGCGGACCGGCCAAGCGCACACCTGAAC
>JAAXQN010000119.1 GCA_012974305.1 Candidatus Methylomirabilis sp.
GCATGCTTCTTCCCCTGCTCAAAGAGGTCGCGTACCCGAGAGGCCCCAACCCCCACAAACATTTCCACGAAGTCAGAGCCCGAGATCGAAAAGAAGGGGACACTGGCTTCACCGGCAATGGCGCGGGCCAGCAGCGTCTTCCCCGTCCCGGGAGGCCCCATCAGCAAGACCCCTTTCGGGATCCGGCCACCCAGCTTCTGAAACTTCTGGGGGTCTTTCAGAAATTCGATGATCTCTTGCAGTTCTTCTTTGGCTTCTACCACGCCCGCGACATCAGTAAAGGTTATCCGGTTCTGTTTTTCCGTGAGCAGCCGGGCCCGCGCCTTTCCAAAGGAGAGGGCCTTAGTACCCCCGCCTTGCATCTGGCGCATGAAGAAGATCCAGACGCCGATGAACACGAGCATCGGGAGCCAGGAGAGGAGGACATTCCACCACGGATTTTGTTCTGTGGGCTTGGCGGCAATTCTTACACCCTGCTTCCGCAGGTTGGGAACCAGCTCGGGATCTTCAGGAGCATAGGTTCGAAAGACGGTACCATCAGTCAACCGGCCCTGGATGTCTGACCCCGTTAGGGTCACCTCAGCGACCTCCCCTTTGTCGACATACTCAATAAACTCGCTAAATATCAGCTCCTTCTTGACCTCCTGACCCTGATTAAAAATGTTAAAGAGGAGGATCATGCTCAGGCCGATGACGAGCCAGAGCGCCAAATTTTTCATGAAAGGACTCAATTGCATAGCTTCCTCGAGGTCAAGTACTCCTGAGTGCCGTACCGATACAACTCCATCTTAAAAATAGCACATTAGGGAGAAGTTGCCAATACTAAATGGAGCGGATCAGGGGGCTGCGGGACCTGCCCCTCGGTGGACAGCGAGGACGAGGACCTCTTCGGTCGTGTCTCCAATTCCCGCGCGCTCATCGATCCGAAATCCGGGAACCCACAGGATCCCTTGCTGATCCGTGACGACGGGGATCTTTTGTCGTTCCTCCCGAGGGATCTTCGCATCGACGAAGAGATCTTGCAGCTTCTTACTCCCCTTGAGCCTCCAGGGGCGGAAGCGATCCCCCGGTCTCCAACTCCTCACCACCAGCGGAGGCAGGACCTGCTTCCAGTCGATAAATGCTCGATCTGGAGTGGTTTCCGAGGGGTCTGCCATCGATCGAGGCAGGATCGTAGCCTCTATCTTGATTCCCCAGTCGGCATGGATGAGCTCACCCGGTACCCGCAATTCCTGATGCAATACAGACTGTTCTTTCCGTTCCCGCCTCCCGACGTAGAGAAGGCCCCCAGACCTCCAAGCCCACTGATTCTGAGGAAGAGTCACCGCCGACCCCCCCCCGGGGCCCATCAGCTTTTCCACTGCCTCCACATGGGCAGAAGTAATGTACGCATCAGGGGTGAGGTTCCGAATCGCCCGCTCGATAATCCGGCGACGAATGGCGGGGGCCAGACGCCGAAGGGCGCTGAGTTCCATCCACGCCGCGCTCTCCTGAGAGTCCACCAGGGGACCGGAGACCTCACGAGCGACTTTTTCAAGATATCCCTCGTCCTCTGCAACCAAGGCCGCCATCCGGGCTAACGTTCTGGTAATAGCCGGATTATATTCCTTCTGGAGCAATGGAAGGAGGTGCCGGCGGATCCGGTTCCGGTGGTAACGGAGGTCTCTGTTCGTGGGATCTTCTACGAAGGAGAGCTGGTGCGCCTTGGCATATGCCTCGATGTCCTCTCGGCCTACGGCAAGCAGCGGTCGAATCAGGAGCCCCGCTTTGACAGGCAGCATCCCTCGCAGTCCCCGAAGCCCCGAGCCCCTGAGCAGATGAAGGAGAACCGTCTCTGCCTGATCGTCCTGGTGGTGTCCCATGGCAATCTTTGTCGCTCCCACCTGGGACGCCAAGTCCTCCAGAAAGTGGTATCGCGCCCGCCGGGCTTCCGCCTGAATCGATCGGCCACGCCGCGCCTCCCGTACCCAGGATTTCGTGGTGGCAGGCAAATCCCACGAGGCCGCCACTTCCTGTACAAAGAGCGCATCCCTCCGGGAACTCTCTCGCAGGCGATGATCGAAATGTGCTACGTGAAGGGTGAGAGAAAATTCGGCGCGCAGACGCAGGAGGCAGTGGAGCAACACGATGGAGTCGACCCCCCCTGAAACCGCAACCACCACCCCTTCCCCTGGCTGAATGAGCCCGTACGTCGCGATGGCCTTCCGAACGGCCGCGAAAACCGGTTCTCGCACAACCTGTCCCCTCCTCACGGCAATCATAGGAGCTTGCCAGAGCCCTGTCAATGTCGATCCGACGCGCGGAAAGGGCACATTCTTATTGAAAAATCATGCACTTCCTGATAGCGTAATTAGGACGAGAGTGGTCATGAGGACCATCGGCGATGACCTATCCAGAGACACCAAGACGAACCGTCCTCGTGGTGGATGACGAACGCTTCATGCGGGAGCTCTGTGGAGACATCCTTTCCCAGGCAGACTTCCAAGTCCTGCCGGCCTCAGACGCTCCGGAGGGCCTTGCCCTGGCCGAGTCCGATCCCCCATCGGTTATCCTCCTGGATGTCATGCTTCCCGGGATGAACGGAATCGACGCGCTGACCCATTTTTCCCAGGTGGCCCCTTTTGCTCCTGTGGTCATCATCACCGCCTACGCATCCCTGCAAAGTGCCATCGGGTCCCTAAAACACGGCGCCTATGACTACATCCCGAAACCGTTTAAACCGGATTCGCTCGTAGCGGCGGTCCAGCGGGCCGAGGAGCGCCACCGGCTCCTGGTCGAGAATGCCACGATCGTCCAGACCCTGCAGGAAAAAGTGACTGATCTCACCCGCCTCCACCGAACGGCGAACGAGCTGGCGAAGGATCTGGGCCGGCGCATGGAGGCCCGCACGGAAGAACTCTTCCGGAGCGAGCGCCTCACCGAGGGCATCATTACTCATTTGGCGAGCGGACTGATGGTGACCGATCAGGGTGGAGCGATCACCTTGATCAATCCGCAGGGAGCCCTTGCCCTACGATGCCAAGCGGAGGAATTGCTGGGTCGCAAGCTGACTGACCTCTTCTCCGACGCCGGCGAGCTGTTAGAGGTCCGGGGCGCGTCCAGCCAGCGCGAGTTGGAACTCATCTTGCGGGACGGCAGCACCATCCCCCTTGGTTTCAACAACTCGTATCTCACCGACGCTCAGGACAATCGCGAGGGGGTAATCGTGGTCTTCCGGGACCTGAGTGAGATCAAGCAGCTCCAAGCGGAACTGCGCCACAAAGACCGTTTCGCGGCCATCGGACAAGTGGTGGCTGGCGTGGCTCATGAGATCCGGAACCCCCTCTTCGGCATCACCTCTGGGGCCGAGATCCTCAAGCGAGAGGTGGATTTCACCCCAGCCCATCGCGACCTGGTCGAGGCTATGTTCTCGGAAACCCAGCGCCTCAATGCTTTGGTCAGCGATCTTCTCCTCTTCGGAGGACCATCCAGGCTGGAACGACAAACCACCGACTTTCACCAACTCCTGGATGCAACTTGCCACCTGTACGTCGGCGAAGTCCGCGAGCGTTCCATCCACCTGCAAAAGACCTACGATCCCCATCTGCCTGCTGTCTTCGCGGATCAAAATAAGCTGAAACAGGTCATTTTGAATCTGCTCAAGAATGCCCTCGAGGCGACCCCGCCCGGAGGAACCATCACCGTGGAGACGCGGCTTCACCGAAAGGGGGAAACGGGTGAGCAGGTAGAGATGTTTATCAGCAACACAGGATCCGGCATCCCCGCTGAGGACCAGGGCCGCATCTTTGACCTCTTTTTCACCACCAAGCCCCGGGGAACGGGCTTGGGACTCCCGATCTGCCGGCGGATCGTCGAAGACCACGGAGGAAGCATTACGGTGGAGAGTCAGCCGAGCCAAGGGACGACCTTCACCGTGCGACTCCCTCTCAAACACGTTGACAGGTAACCGATGGCCATCCACAATGGAGTTTTGGGGGGACAGGTTCTCGTCAAGAAGACGCGCCATGCTCAGTTGAGATTGATCGGGTAGCGGTGTGTACATATGAAGCCGACATTGGCCATTATCGATGACGAAACCTTAATCCGGCAGGTTCTGCGCCACCATTTTGAGCGCAGGGGGTACCGGGTCCTGGAAGCGTCCACTGCCTCGCAAGGGATCCAAATCGTTCAGGAGGAGGACCCCGATGTGGTCCTCCTGGATCTCAAGCTCCCAGATCTGGACGGCCTGAGCACCCTGAACCGCATCAAGACGAGCCAGCCTGATACCGCGGTGATTGTGCTCACCGCTTACGGCACCTACGAAAAGGCCGTGGAGGCTGTGAAGGGTGGAGCGGAAGACTTTTTGATCAAAGAGCCCGCGGAAGGAAACCTGGCAGCTATGGAACTCAGGGTGTCGAAGGCGGTGGACGGGCTCCGGAAGGACCGGATTCGCTCGTATTATAGCCAACATTTCCGAAGACGGGCGACAGACAAGGAACCAGCCATTCCCGGTGAGCATCCCTCCATGGTAGCCCTCAACGGATTGGTGGATCTTGTCGCCCAGAACCCCTCAACCACCCTCCTCATCACGGGAGAAAGCGGAACGGGAAAGGAGCTGGCGGCCAAGGCAATTCATCAGAAATCAAGCCGACGAGACAAGTCCTTTGTGGAGATCAATTGTGCTGGCCTCTCGGAGAATCTCTTGGATTCAGAGCTCTTCGGCCACGAACGAGGGTCGTTCACCGATGCGAAATCGATGAAGCGGGGACTCCTGGAGGTGGCCCACAGCGGGACAGTCCTCCTCGATGAGATCGGGGATATGCCATTGGGAGTCCAGCCCAAACTCCTTCGAGTCCTGGAGACTCGAACCTTTAGGCGGGTCGGGGGTATCCGGGATATCTCTGTCGACGTGCGCATCATCACCGCCACCAACAAGGACCTCAAGAAGTTGGTGGAGAGTGGTAGCTTTCGGGAAGATCTCTACTATCGCCTCAAGGTGATGCCTGTGGCGATGCCCCCACTGCGCGAGCGGGGTCGTGATGTGCTCATGCTCGCTCAACTCTTCGTCCAGGAGTTCAACACGTTCTTGAAGAAACGCATTCGCGGATTCTCCGAGGAAGCCCAAGAGATCCTCCTGGTTTATCCTTGGCCAGGCAATGTGCGCGAACTCAAGAACGTGACAGAACGCGCGATGATCCTCTGCCGGAGTGACATGATCCTTCCCGAGCATCTCCCGGCGGATCTTCTGGGAGTCACCGGCAAACCTGTCCGGGACACCACGGAGGAGACGGCATCCCACCGACCGGGTCGCAAAGAGACGGATCCATTCCTTCCACTCGCCGCACTCGAGAAAAACCACATCCGTGAAGCGCTGGAGGCCACCGAGGGGAACCGCACTCAGGCGGCAAAGCTCTTGGGGATCTCCCGCTCCACCCTGCAGGACAAGATCAAGCGGTACCGTCTGCAAAAGTGACGAGGGACGTCGCCACCCTGAAACGGTGCGACTCCCCTCTTCTCAGATAGATTAGATCAAATTCACCGACACGCTCTCTGCCCCGGACAATTTTCTGAGTCACAAGCCTATTTTCTTTAGTATCGACGTTTATCTATCGTGTACGAAGCCGATTGTTGAAGACGGCATTCGGTCATGACAAAACTGGGTGCGAGATATGACGGCATGAACATGTGTCCAAGTCTTTGGGACCCCGATCAGCTGCGGGTTTGAGCGATCTTCATTCATTCAGAGGCGCGCCGAGCCGCGCCAGAAGCTCATCCAGAGAGATACTGACATTTTGGTCTATTCTCCCCATCGCTAACTACTCGTCAGATTTGAGTTACAGAAAACATTTTTCCCCGCTCCAAAAAGCACTTGACTCGAACACCAAGGTTCGTTAAAAGGAGGCGCGCTTAACCCTGACAAGACCCCATGTTCGGCAGATGGTGAAGTCAATTACCTGCACTCCAATCGAACACTTCTGGGGATAAGTCGCAAACCTCTCGCCACCGTATAAGTTACAATGTTAGTCATGTTGTGGAAAAAATGTGGATAGCTTCCCTCCTTTGGATGAAAAGTGAGCCCGGCAGTACCTCTCTTCACTATAAGCAAACTTCGAGCAGGCTAGGAGGAGACTGATCAGATGACCGGACATCCCCCATTATCCCAGGAAGTCTGGCAGGCGGCCATCTCCAACATCCAGCAGCAACTGGTTCACCATAGCTTCGAGACCTGGTTCCGCCCCCTCACCCTGGGAAGTATAGGTAACAGTCGCCTCCAAGTCCTTCTTCCCAATCGCTTTTTCAAAGAGTGGTTTGAAGAACATTATATTGAACTCCTTCGGTCCGCCTT
>JAAXQN010000014.1 GCA_012974305.1 Candidatus Methylomirabilis sp.
CCGCGATGAATAATCTGGGGGTGATCGCCTTCACGGCAAGGCTGGATGACCTCTCAGAGGGGCTTTTCCGCTTTGCAAGCGGGACCGTAACCGCGCTGGCCCGGACCGGTGATTTCCCCCTGGGGGGTGGAACCTTCGACCGGTTCTCCGGCCTCTCCTCGACTGAGGGCCCGGCCATCAACGACGCCGGGCAGGTGGTCTTCCTCGCCATCCTGGCGGATGGCCGGCGAGGCGTCTTTGTGGCCGAGCCGACGACGCTCCCGACCCAGATACCGTAAGGGTGACAGGGTCACGGTAAAAGGGGATAAGCACATTTTTTCCCTAAAGGAGAAAAGGGAGAAAAGGGGGGAAAAGGGGATAAGTCCAATATTCTACCCTATCTCTCCTTGCGTGGTCGACCACGCGAGCGGAAAGTGGACTCTAAGCCCAAGTGTGTGGCCATCCACCTCTGCCACACGTCGGTGCCATAAGGCCGACCCCGCTGGACCGACAGCCTCAGCACCTCCAGCTCCTTGGGCACCTGTGGCTGGTTTACTAGAGACACCCAGCTCTGTGGCCGAGAGACGGGCCATTCGGAGAGCGCTGGTATGTTTTGCTCCGCTTCTCCCACAAGACGCAACCACAGACTCGACCACCGCCAATCCTCCGCCCTTCTGACCAAACCCGCCCGTAACGCGTTCTGCTCTACGTACCGACAAACTGCCAGAAAGTGTTTGTCATCCTGAATGGGAAAGCACTTATACGTACCCTGGTAGAGGTGCCCGCTGCCAACGCTCTGGCGATGCAGATGCCAGCGGCGGACGTGCGTGGTAGTCAGCCGCTGCATAAAGGCTCCGAGGTCACCGTCTCCTCGCGGCCACACGAGCATGTGCCAGTGATTGGGCATGATGCAGTACGCCAAAAGGCGGACCGGTACGCGCTGGACCGTCTCGGCAATCACCTGCTCTAGCGTCTGATAATCCCGGTCGTCCTCAAAAATCCGCACGCGGGCGTTAGCCCGGTTGAGGACATGAAAGATCACGCCACCTGGAGCAACACGTGCAGTGCGAGGCATGCGAGGACGCTAAAAGAAAACCTTCCGGATGTCAATAATTGGACTTATCCCCTTTTCGCCCCCTTTTCGCCGTCGTGACGAAGACTGGAGAGAGGGCGAGATGCCCCCCCGCTCGGGGCACCACTTCGATCTCTGAGGTTGTCGCGGGGGCTTTCTTCGGCTTTGGAGGTCTCGGAGGACTCTTCACGCCGCAGGCCGTAAGAATCCACGTGCCAACGAGAAGGAGGATGATGCGGGCGCGCATCCTCATCCCTTTCCTTTTTTGAGTTCGTCCCTCGCCATGAGGATCGCCTCTCGGACCCGTTCAGGAGCCGTCCCGCCCACATTGCCCCGTCGCTTGAGAGACGCGTCCAGGGCAATGTAGCTGTAAAATCCCTCGTCAAACAGAGGAGAGTACTGCAAAAGCTCCTTGAGCGAGAGCTGGTCGAGTCTCTTCTTCTGTTCGAGACAGTATCGCACCAGCGTTCCGATGACCTCATGGGCCTGGCGAAAGGGCAGGCCTTTGCTTACCAGATAATCCGCGGCATCGGTGGCATTTAGGAATCCCTCTTCCGTTGCTTGGCGCATCCGTTCGGCATCCACCCGAAGGCCCTGAACCATCGGGGCCAGGACCTGTAGGGTCCCTCGGAGCGTGTCTACCGCATCGAAGACCGCTTCCTTGTCCTCTTGAAGGTCCCTGTTATAACTCAACGGAAGTCCCTTCATAGCGGTGAGCAGAGCCACCAGGCCACCGAAGACCCGCCCGGCCTTGCCGCGGGCGAGTTCGGCCACGTCTGGATTTTTCTTCTGCGGCATCAGACTCGACCCGGTGGCATACGCCTCGGGGAGATCAACGAACCCGAACTCCGCGGTCGCCCAGAGGATGATCTCCTCGCTCAGGCGGGAAAGGTGCATCATTATGATGCTCGCCCCCGCCAGAAACTCCAGCGCGAAATCCCGGTCCGAAACGGCGTCGATGCTGTTGCGGGAAACCTCGGGAAAACCCAGATCCTGAGCCAGCGCATCCCGGTCAATGGGATAGGCAGTTCCCGCCAGCGCGCCGGAGCCCAGGGGCATAACGGTGATCCGTGTGAGACAATCCTGGAACCGCACGGCATCGCGCGCGAGCATTTCCACATAGGCCATCAGGTGATGGGACCAGAGCACCGGTTGGGCCCGCTGCAAGTGGGTATAGCCAGGCATGACCGCGTCGAGATGCCTCTCTGCCTGCTCCAAAAGGGCCTCCTGGAGATCCCGGATCTCATGCACGATTCGGCCGATTTCGCCTCTCAGATACAGACGGAGGTCTAACGCAACCTGCTCGTTTCGACTCCGCCCGGTGTGGAGCTTGCCACCCAGCTCGCCGACCTTCTCAATCAGCCGATGCTCGATATACATGTGGATGTCTTCGTGCGCCGGATCGAGATCTAGCTCCCCCTCGTCCAGCTCCTTCCGAATCTCTTCCAGCCCCCGAGTAATGCGCCCCCCCTCAACTTCCGTGAGGACGCCAGCCTTCACCAAGGCCCGGGCATAGGCGATAGAGCCCTGAATATCGTACGGGTAGAGACGCCAGTCAAAGGGGAGCGACGCGGTATACTCCTCAACCTTTCGCTCGGTTGGTCCGGCGAACCTCCCACCCCACGGCTTCTTCCTCTTTCCCATCCCTACTTTTTCCCTCGTCGCCGCTGCATGGCTTGCAAACGCAACCTCAAGGCGTTCAATCGGATGAACCCCTCGGCGTCCTTCTGCCGGTAGACCTGATCCTCCTCGAACGTGGCCATTGCAGGATCGTAGAGGGGGGCGGGGGACTTTCTCCCCACTACGGTGCAATTGCCCTTGTAGAGCTTGAGCCGAGCGGTCCCGGTGACGGGCTTCTGGGTTTCGATTATCGTCCGTTGCAGGACTTCCATCTCGGGTGAATACCAGTACCCGTAGTAGACCAGCTCGGCGAAGCGAGGGATCAGCCCATCCCGGAAGTGCATGACCTCCCGATCCATCGTGATCGACTCTACCGCCCGATGGGCGATGTGCAGGATCGTGCCACCCGGTGTTTCATAGACCCCTCGGGACTTCATCCCCACGTATCGGTTCTCAACGATGTCAACCCGACCGATACCGTTCTTGCCGCCCATCTCGTTCAGCGTGGTGAGCAACTTTGCCGGCGAGAATTTCCGGCCGTTCACTGCCACCGGAAGACCCTCTGTGAACTCGACCTCAACATAGGTCGGCCGGTCAGCGGCCTTTTCAGGGGAAATGGTCAGGGTGAACATCCCTTCGGGCGGCTCTCGCCAGGGATCCTCGAGCACACCCCCCTCGAAGCTGATGTGAAAGAGATTCCGATCACTCGAGTAAGGCTTCTCTGGGGTGACAGGGATTGCAATGCCATGTTTTTTGGCATAGGCAATCAGGTCGGAGCGGGACTGCAGATTCCACTCCCGCCATGGGGCAATAATGGTGATGTGCGGATCGAAGGCCAGGTAGGTCAGTTCGAAGCGCACCTGGTCATTTCCTTTCCCGGTGGCCCCGTGGGCGACCGCATTGGCCTTCTCCCGTCGGGCGATCTCTATCTGCCCTTTGGCGATCAGGGGCCGTGCCATAGAGGTGCCGAGCAGGTATCCCCCTTCATACACGGCATTGGCCCTGAGGCAGGGAAAGACAAAATCCCGGACAAACTCTTCTTTACGATCTTCGATGTAGACCCGGGTGGCCCCCGTCTTCAGCGCTTTCTCCTTTACGTCGTCGAGCTCCTCCCCCTGGCCCAGATCGGCGCAATAGGCAATGACCTCACACCCGTAGGTTTCGATGAGCCAGTGCAGGATCACCGACGTATCAAGCCCACCACTGTACGCCAACACAACTTTTTTGATCTTTGCCGCCACGCTCCCTGTTTTCCTCACCTGTTCCACCCGGACACAAGGCTCAGCCCATCACGATTCGTCTCCCAAGAGCTTGACCAAGATTGCCTTCTGCAGATGAAGCCGGTTTTCCGCCTGGTCTAGGATGATGGAGTGTAGCCCATCCATCACCTCATCGGTGATCTCTTCCCCCCGATGGGCCGGCAGGCAGTGCATCACCTGCACATCCTTCTGCGCCAAATTTACAAGGCTCTGATTTACCTGGAAGCCCTTAAAATCACGCATCCGCTTGGCTCGCTGCTCCTCGTGGCCCATGCTGGCCCACACATCGGTGTAAAGCACATCCGCCTCACGAGCCGCGCGGGCTGCATCATGGGTTATCTCCAGCACGGCGTAAGTCGCCTCTGACTCCGCCCGCGCCTTGGTGAACACATCGCGGTGGGGTTCGTACCCCTTTGGGCAGGCCACGGTGAAATGGATCCCCATCTTCGCCGCCCCGTACAGCCACGAATTACAGACGTTATTGCCATCCCCAATGAAGGCGACCCGGAGCCCTTTGAGTTTCTCTCTCTTCTCGTGCAAGGTGAAGAGGTCACACAGGACCTGGCAGGGATGTAGCAGATCGGTCAGGCCGTTGATCACGGGGACCGTCGTGTACTGGGCAAGCCGCTCCACCTGCGCGTGCTCGAAAGTACGGGCGACGATCCCATCCACCCAACGTGAGAGATTTCGGGCCCCGTCCTCTACAGTCTCTCGCGCCCCCAACCGGATGTCCTGCGGAGCTAAGTAGATCGCATGCCCCCCCAGGTGGGTCATGGCCACCTCGAAGCTCACCCTGGTTCTGAGCGAAGGCTTTTCGAAGATCAAGGCCAAGGTCTTGCCGGACAAGCGGGGATGGGACTTTCCTCGCTTGAGCCGCCGTTTCAAATCGGTGGCCAGGGAGAACAACGCTTCGATCTCCTCTCGCGTAAAATCACGGATGGAGATCAGGTCCCGCTTCACCCTGTCACCTCCGAAAGGGCCGTATCCAAAATATCCACTGCTCGTTGAACCTCTTTCTCGCTGACAATGAGCGGTGGGGCAAAGCGGATCACTTTCTCCCCCGCACTGCTCAACAGGAGCCCCGCATCAAGACATCTTGCCAGCACGGGTCTGACCTCCCGATCGAGTTCCATCCCGACGAGCAACCCCTCTCCGCGGATCGCCTTCACTCCGTGATGGGCATCCTGGATGGACCGAAGCTGATACATGAGTCGCCCACCCATCTGGGCTGCCCGCTGGGCCAGGTTCTCCTCCAGGATCGTAGTCAGGGTTGCCAGAGCAGCAGTCGTAACCAACGGATTACCCCCAAAGGTTGCAGCATGCGTCCCGGGAGTAAAACTGGCCGCGACCTCTTCCTTGGCCAACATAGCTCCGATGGGGAGTCCCCCTCCAAGTGCCTTTGCTAATACCATGATGTCTGGTTCAACCCCCCAGTGTTCATAGGCAAAGAGCCGACCGGTCCGGCCAATCCCGGTCTGGACCTCGTCAAAGACGAGGAGGGCCCCCGCGCCATCGCACAGCTTCCGCAGCCCCTGAAGATAGCCTTCCGAGGGAACACAGATCCCTCCTTCTCCCTGGATCGGCTCCACCAGAATAGCTGCCGTTTGACCGCCTACGGCCCGCTCAACCGCCCCCAGATCGTCAAAGGGGACGTATTGGAAGCCTGGGAGGAGTGGCTCGAATCCCTTTTGATATTTGGCCTGCGCCGTCGCAGTCAGGGCGGCGACCGTTCGCCCGTGAAACCCCCCCTCCATCGTGATGATCTCGATCCGCTCGCTGTTCCCCTGCTCCTTGGCGTACTTCCGGGCCAGCTTAATGGCCGCCTCGTTGGCCTCGGCGCCGCTATTACAAAAGAAGACCCGATCGGCAAAGGAGTGCTCACACAAGAGCTCGGCTAGTCGGATCTGTGGCTCGATGTGATAGAGGTTGCTAACATGGAGGAGCTTTGCCGCCTGGGTCTGGACGGCCCGAACAACGGCCGGATGGCAGTGACCAAGGGCGCAGACGGCAATCCCGGCCACAAAGTCGAGATACTCCTTCCCGGCCACATCCCAGACACGGCAGCCCTCTCCCCTATCGAGAACGACCGGGAATCTGGCATAGGTATCGGCCAAGCACCGGCTCGCTCTGGCTATCAATCCTTCCGTCTCGGTCATTCGATCTCCCGTCGCTCGCATGCTAGGATGCCTAGCATGCTAGGACGCTAGTAGGCTGGAATGCTCGAATGCTGAAAGGGGAAGGTTTATAAGCTTATGAGCATACAAGCCTGCTAGCCTGCTAGCTTTCTAGCTTTCCAGCGTGCGAGCGTTCTTACGCGCTCGCTGCTGACTACGCGTAGACTTCGGTCCCAACCCCCTCAGCGGTGAAGAGCTCCAAAAGCAGGGCGTGGGGGATCGTCCCATTGATGATATGGGTCTTGTGGACTTCAGCTTCCAAGGCCCGAAGGCACGCCTTCACCTTGGGGATCATCCCTTTCGAGATCACCTGCTCCTCCACGAGCTTTTCGACTTCATCCCGACCGAGGCTGGAGTAAAGCTGTCCCTCCCGGTCCAGGATTCCATCAGTGTCGGTAAGCAGGATCAGTTTCTCTGCCGCAAGGGCCGCCGCGATCTCTCCTGCGGCCAAATCGGCGTTAATGTTGTACGTGATCCCGTCCTTATCCACGCCGGTCGGGGCGATCACCGGGATAAAGCCCTCCTCTTCGAGCGACCGGACTACCTTCGGGTTCACGGCAACAATGTCTCCCACGAGTCCCAGGTCTACGAGCTCAGTATCTCCCTCTTTACCCTTCCTTGGTTTGGCCTTGCGGGCCCTAATAAAATTCCCATCTTTCCCGGACAGTCCCACCGCCGTCCCACCGCTGCGATTGATGAGACCGACGATTTCCTGGTTGATGCTTCCCACCATGACGGTCTCCACGATGCGCATGGTCTCGGGATCGGTCACCCGGAGTCCGTCGATAAAGGTGGAGGTCAGTCCGGCCTTGGCCATGGCATCGCCGATCTGGGGACCACCGCCGTGGACGATCACCGGACGCATCCCGACGTACCGCATCAGGACGACGTCCTGCGCCACCTCCATCTTCAGTTTTTCTTCAACCATCGCGGCCCCGCCATACTTGACCACGACAGTCTTTCCGAAGAAGGTCCGAATATACGGGAGGGCCTCGATGAGGATCTGGGCCTTGGCCGCTGGCGAATCGATTCGCGGTTCTGTCACGCTCCTTCTCCGCCGCGGGTGTGAGGTGTTGGGTATTCGGTGTTGGGTCTTGGGTTGATTGCGTTCGTTGGGTTTATTGGGTTCATTCGGGTTATTGGGTTTGTTGGGTTTCCCTCTGAAGTCTCAACCTCTCAGCTCTCAGCCCTCAACTCTGAGCTCTCAGCTAGGCGCTACAGGATGTAGCGACTGAGATCTTCATCCCGGACAATGTCTTGGAGCTTGTCCCGGACATAGGCGGAATTGATCTCCACCTTGACCCCATCCATGTGCGGGGCCTCAAAGGAAACATCCTCGAGGAACCGTTCCATGATGGTGTAGAGCCGTCTAGCTCCGATGTTTTCGGTCGCGTGGTTCACCGTGCTGGCAATACTGGCAATTTCCTCGATTGCATCAGAGGTAAAGCTCAAATCTACGCCCTCGGTCGCCAAGAGGGCGGTGTACTGCTTGATGAGGGCGTTCTGGGGCTCGGTCAGGATCCGGATAAAGTCCTCCTTGGTGAGGCTGTTCAATTCTACCCGCAAGGGAAAACGACCCTGCATCTCTGGGATCAGGTCCGCCGGCTTCGAGATGTGGAAGGCCCCAGCCGCGATGAAGAGGATATGGTCGGTCCGGACCATTCCGTGCTTTGTACTGACCGTCGAGCCCTCCACGATTGGCAGGAGGTCTCGTTGTACCCCTTCCCGGGAGACGTCAGGACCGTATGCTCGCTCCCGCCCCGTGATCTTGTCGATCTCGTCCAAGAAGACGATCCCGGAGTTCTCCGCCCGCCGAATTGCTTCGGCGAGCACCTCATCCATGTCAACCAGTTTCTGGGCCTCTTCCTGAGCCAGGATTCGTCGCGCCTCCATGACCTTGACTCTTCGACGTTTCACACGGTGTGGGAGGAGGTTGTCGAGCATGTCCCGCAGCTGATCCATCCCCTCTACACCAGCCCCCGGGACAACCTCGACCATGGGCAGCGTCCGGTCCCGAATCTCAATCTCCACCATTCGATCATCCAGCTTCCCCTCCCGTAGCATAGTGCGGAATTTTTCCCGGGTTTCTTGGGGGGTAGCCTGGGGTGTCTCAAACCCAACCGGTTGAGCACCTGCCCTGCCTGGGGGGACGAGGAGATCAAGGAGTCGCTCCTCAGCCAACTCGGCCGCCCGCTCTCCCACCGCAGCCGTCCGCTCACCCTTAACCATGTTGACCGCAATGTCGGTCAGATCCCGGATGATGGAGTCCACATCCCGTCCCACATAGCCAACCTCGGTGAACTTGGACGCTTCGACCTTCAGGAAGGGGGCCTCGGCCAACTTGGCCAGTCGCCGGGCAATCTCGGTCTTCCCAACGCCGGTGGGACCGATCATGATGATGTTCTTGGGCGCCACCTCGTCCCGGAGTTCCGGAGGCAGCTTCTGCCGCCGCCACCGATTGCGTACCGCGATGGCGACCGCCTTCTTTGCCGCGTTTTGGCCGATGATGTATCTATCCAGCTCGGCCACAATCTGTCTGGGTGTCATCTGTTCCATTGCACCGTCCCGTTCCCTACTGTTCCCCCTGGATGCTCAGAGCTCCTCGATAGTGATCTCGTCATTACTATACACGGACAGCTGGGCCGCGATCCGCATCGACTCCCGCATGATGTTTTTCAGGTCGAGATCGGAAAATTTCACTAACGCCCGTGCAGCCGCTACCGCATAGGGACCGCCTGAGCCGATCCCAATAACTCCGTCATCCGGCTCGATGACGTCCCCGGTTCCCGAGATGAGGAAGGAGTGCTCCTGATCCACCACGGCCAGAAGGGCCTCCAGCCGGCGGAGCACCCGATCGGTCCGCCAGTCCTTGGCTAACTCCACGGCAGCACGAGGCAAGTTTCCGTGGTACTCCTCCAACTTCCCCTCGAGCTTGGCGAAAAGGGCAAAGGCATCGGCGGCTGCCCCAGCGAAACCCACGACGACCTGGTTATTGTACATTCGCCGGACCTTCCTGGCCGTGTGCTTCATGACCGTCTCACCCAAAGAGACTTGGCCATCCCCAGCCACCGCTACACGCCCCTGGTGGCGGACCGAGAGAATAGTCGTCCCCCGTATGGTTAGCTCACGCGTCATCGTTGAAGGTGTCACGTCGAGTGTTCATGGTTCACAGTCCAACGTCCAGGTCTTGGGTGTTGGGTTTTAGGTGTTGGGATTTGTGCCCGGCTTCTCGATTCAAGACGCTTGACTCTCAACCCTCAACTCTAAACTCTCACGCCTTCGGGTGCGCCTTGTCGTACACCGCCATAAGTTGATCCAGATTCACATGGATATAGCGCTGGGTGGTGGTGAGCCTGGCATGCCCGAGCAGCTCTTGGATCACCCGAAGGTCTGCACCCGCCTGCAGCATATGGCTGGCAAAGCTATGCCGAAGCCCGTGGGGTGTGATGGCGTTGCCCACGCCACTCCTCCGGAGGTACTTCTCGAGAAGCCGCTCCACGCCCCGCGGGGAGAGACATCCACCCCGGTAATTGAGAAAAAGGGGACCCCGGTAGGCACCGAACTTCCCTCTGCTCAGCGTGTCTCTGGCAGTCAGGTAAGCTGTTAACGCCTCTGCTGCGGGCCGACCGATCGGGACAATTCGCTCCTTATTTCCCTTTCCCATGACTTTCACCAAGCGCTGTTCCAGGTCCAGATCGTCAACCGTGAGGCCAGTGAGCTCACCCAACCGGATCCCCGAGGCGTAGAAGAGTTCTAGAATTGCCCGGTCCCGGAGGGCAAGCGGGTCGTCCCCCTGGGGCGTGGCCAGGAGCTGAAAGGCCTGATCCACCGTGAGATGCGGAGGCAGCGGTTTGGGAAGCTTGGGAGTGGTCACCAATGCGGCGGGATTCCATCTGAGCCACCCTCGACGACAGCAGAATTTGAAAAATGACCGCAACGATGCCACCTTACGAGCGACCGTCGCCGGAGTGAGCCCTCGACGTCGCAGCGAGGCCATAAACGCTCGTACCGTGAGCGGATCAACCCGGTCTAGGCTCGCCGCCTCCGGTGTCTCCGGATCGGTGTCTTGGAGAAAGTCGAGGAACTGTAACAGGTCAATCCGATAATTGCGCACGGTATGAGGGGAAGATCCTTCCCCCTCAAGCTCACGCAGGTACTGCTCGATACAATCCTTCACTGCCACCCCCATAGCATTTGAGGGGATAGCCTGTGCCGCTATCCCCTCGGTCCTGCACGATACGGCCTGGTGTGGAAAAGATCAAGTAAAAACTCGGGTCCAGTTCTCCATGGCTCGTAGGGACCGGTGGGCCAAGGCGGCACGGCGCTCTCGCCTATCGCGAACCCTGGCTTCGAGAGGGGGGATGAGACCGAAATTCGCATTCATCGGCTGGAATCGGGAGGGATCTGTCGAAGTGACATAACGCAGAAGTGACCCCAACATCGTTTCGCCCGGGGGGCTCACGGGCTCCAGGCCCTGAACGAGCCGGGCCGCATTGATCCCCGCCAAGAGGCCGGACGCCATCGACTCGAGATACCCTTCCACCCCAATGAGCTGCCCCGCAATGAACAGCTCCTTGTCCCCTTTGAACTGCAGCGTCGGTTCCAGCAGGAGCGGGGCGGGAACATAGGTGTTTCGATGGATACTGCCATAGCGGAGGAACTCTGCCCGCTCGAGGCCCGGGATCAATCGAAAGACTCGCTGCTGTTCCGCGCGACGGAGACGGGTCTGAAAGCCGACCATGTTGACCATCTGGCCCGTCTTGTCCTCCTGGCGAAGCTGCACCACCGCACAGGGTCGCCGCCCCGTCCGGGGATCGGTCAAGCCCACAGGTTTCAGAGGGCCATACACGAGTGTCTCCTTGCCTCGCCGGGCCAACTCCTCGATCGGGAGGCATCCCTCAAAGAAGGAGGCCTCCTCGAGGTCCTCAAAGTCGTGGAGGGGATAGAGCTCTGCGGTCGCCAGCGCCTCCCAGAAGGCCCTATACTCCTCGTCAGTCATGGGGCAGTTCCAGTAATCCTCACCCCCCTTGCCATAGCGGGAAGCGGTAAAGATTTTTCCCCGATCGACAGACTCGGTCGCCAGAATGGGGGAGATGGCATCGTAAAACGAGAGCAGGCGAACCCCCGACTCGGAGGGCCCATCCAGAGGCTGCTCTGTTAGATACACGCTGAAGAGAGTACGGAGGTTCTCGGCAAGCGGGTTCGAGGTTAAAGGACCGGTGGCGATGATCAGGGGCCGCTCGGCAGGCACTTCCGTGATCTCTTCCCGTTGGAGTTGGATCAGCGGGTGGCCTGTGATCCGGCGGGTGACCTCTTGGGCGAACGCGGTCCGGTCCACGGCCAGCGCGGTACCCGCCGGGACGGCATGTGCCCTGGCTGCCTGCTGGATAACGGAGTCTAACCGGTCGACTTCAGCGTGGAGCAAACCCGACGCACTGCCGACCTGTTGCGACTTCAAGGAATTGCTACAGACCAGCTCGGCCAGCAGATCCGTGTGATGCGCCGGGGTACGGACAGCAGGTCGCATCTCGACGAGGCGCACAGGGACGCCCCGCTTGGCCGCCTGCCAGGCTGCCTCTGCGCCGGCCAACCCCCCGCCGACGACGGTTACGCAACGGTTGGAACTCATGAAGGAGATTATGCCGCGGGCTTGCGGTAATTGCAACCCTCGCCAACGCACCGGAGTTCTTGACCCTGGCGCGTTCGCCGCTCCACGAGGAAAGAAGCACCACATTCGGGGCAGGGTTCAGCAATCGGGCGCTGCCAGAGGACGAAGGTACATTCAGGATATTTTGTGCAGCCGTAAAAGGCTCTCCCCTTTTTGGACCGGCGCTGAGTCAGAGGGGCATTACAACGCGGGCATTTGACATCGAGGGGGAGCGATCGTACGGTTCGGCATTTCGGATATGTCGAGCACGCCAGGAAACGGCCGTACCGGCCGTGGCGGATCACCATTTGGGCACCGCAGGTCTCACATTTCTCGTCGCTGGGCTCTGTGGCCCCTCCCTCCTTTCGATCGGGACTGAGGACATACCGACACTCGGGATAGCCGGAGCAGGCCCAGAAGAGTCCGTAGCGGCCCCTCTTCAGCACCATCGGTCTGCCGCATTCATCACAAACCCGTTCCTCTTCACCCGTTGACCGACCCGTGTCGACAGATTCCGCGCTTTCCCCACCTCCGCCATCGGTCGACGGTAAACGGTCATTGCTCGATGCGAGTTCGCGGGTGTTCTTACACTCAGGGTAGGCTGAGCAGGCCAAGAACTTCCCGAATCGACCCCAGCGAATGACCATGTGGCTTCCGCACTTTTCACACGTCTCCTCGGTCTTCTCTTCGAGGGCTTTGAGATTCTCCATGCCGGTCTTGGCCTCCTCCAGCCACCCGGAAAAGGCCCCATAAAAGCGCCGCATCTCCTCTAGCCAGTCGGCCTTCCCCTCCTCAATTTCGTCAAGGACCGACTCCATCCTGGCGGTGAACTCATGATCCATGATGCGAGGAAAGCTCTTGACGAGAAGACCCACTACCACCTCACCTATCTCTGTCGGCTTGAACTTTCCTTTGTCTTTCTCCACGTAGTCCCGATTCTGGATGACCTGCAAGATGGTAGCGTAGGTACTGGGCCGGCCAATTCCATTCTCTTCCAACTCTTTGACCAAGGTCGCCTCGGTGTACCTGGGCGGTGGCTGGGTGAAATGTTGATCGGGATCGAGCAACCGCAGCTCGAGCACCTCTCCCTCCTGAAGGGAGGGCAACGTCATCTCCCCATCATTCTCGCCGTTGGTATCTGCTTCCTGTCCCTCCTCTGCTCGTGGCTTGACCCCTTCATCGGTTCCCTCGACATAGAGTCGCATGAAGCCTTGAAAGCGCGTGACGCGTCCCGTGGCCCGGAAAAGGAACCGACCCGCCTCCACATCGATCGTGGTCACGTCGAAGAGGGCCGGAGGCATCTGCGAGGCGACGAAACGGTTCCAGATCAAAGTGTAGAGGCTCAGCTGATCTCTCGTGAGGTGGGGGGCCACAGCGCTCGGATCCCGATAGACCGAGGTAGGTCGGATGGCCTCGTGGGCCTCCTGGGCCGCCTTGGCGCTCTTATATACGGGGGGGCGTTCGGGGACGTACTCCGCACCAAACCGTTCGGTGATGTAGTTGCGGGCCTCTCCCACCGCCTCGGTCGAAACCCGCGTGGAGTCGGTCCGCATGTATGTGATCAACCCAACCGCACCCTCTTTTCCCACCTCGATTCCCTCGTAGAGTTGCTGGGCAATCATCATGGCCCGCCGGGTAGACATGCGGAGCTTCCGGACCGCCTCTTGCTGAAGCTTCGACGTGGTAAAGGGAGGAACGGGATAGCGACGCCGCTCGCGGGTGCTGACCCCTTTCACCGAGAAGCGTTGCTGCTCGAGCTCGCGGAGGAGGGTCTGGGCTTCGTCCTCGGTGTGAACTTCGACCTTCCCTCCATTGATCTTGAAGAGCCGGGCCCGAAACTCCGGCGGCGCGCCTGCGGCCAAGAGGGCCTCGATGGTCCAGTACTCTTGGGAAACAAAGGCGCGAATCTCGCACTCGCGATCGACGACCAGACGAAGCGCCACCGATTGGACCCGACCCGCACTCAGCCCCCGTCGAACCTTTTCCCACAGGAGGGGGCTCACCTGATATCCCACCAGACGGTCAAGGATGCGGCGCGCCTGCTGGGCGTTTACCTTTCTTTCATCGAGGGAGCCAGGATGGGCAAAA
Organism: Candidatus Methylomirabilis sp.; assembly: GCA_012974305.1. Lineage (GTDB taxonomy): Bacteria > Methylomirabilota > Methylomirabilia > Methylomirabilales > CSP1-5 > CSP1-5. The sequence continues at coordinate 13,840 of JAAXQN010000014.1, forward strand.
GCCTCTTGGACAGCTCGCTTGGTCACCTCACGGAAGACCACCCGACGCACCGCCTTCTTCGGAGGTTTCAGTTCCTGGACGAGATGCCACCCGATGGCCTCACCTTCTCGATCTGGATCGGTGGCCAGGAAGACGGCCTGAGCGCCCCGAGCAGCCTTACGAAGATCCTCCAAGACCTTTTCCCGTCCTTTGACCACCTGGAACTGAGTCTTGAAGTTCCGGTCGACATCCACCGCGAGGCGATTGCGAGGCAGATCGCGGACATGGCCATACGACGCCTTGACCACATACCCTTTCCCCAGAAACTTGCTCAGGGTTTTGGCCTTGGCCGGCGATTCCACGATGACCAGTGATTTTGCCACTGCTACTCTCCCTTCGGGCGATGACCGTTGACCGATGACCGATGACAAGAGCTTCCAGCAATTGAGCTGCGTGAGGCCAACTCCATAGGAAAATCCGAAGATGATAACTGTTGAACACGCATATCAGTTTTCCGGTCGTCGGTCATCGGTCGTCGGTCATCGGTAGTCGTGCACGCGGACAAAGGTCTTGCCGGACAGTTGCTTCACCCAGCCCTTCATCTCCAGCGAGAGGAGAGAGGTGGCGACGGTCGAAGCAGAGAGTTTGGCCCCAGCGATGATGGCATCGATATGGACCGGCTCTTCTCCGAGCACCTGAAGAACCCGACCCTCCTCTCCTTCCACAGGAGGCAAGGGCGGCATTGGAGGCACGTCTTGCGCGTACGGTGCCCCCAATTCCTCCACCACGTCTTCCCATCCTTCGGTGAGCTTGGCCCCGGATTTGATAAGCCGGTGACACCCCTGGCTCAGCCGGCCCGTGACCTGTCCGGGAACCGCAAAGACTTCCTTCCCCTGTTCCAGGGCGTGATCCGCGGTGATCAGGGCTCCACTATTGACCGCCGCCTCGACCACGACGACGCCAAGGCAGAGGCCGCTGATCAACCGGTTGCGCTGGGGGAAGTTCCCCCTGAGGGGAGATGTTCCGAGTGGAAACTCACTCAGCAGGGCGCCCCTTTCCGCGATCGCCTCCCCGAGCTTTCGATGCTCTGCTGGATAGATGATATCTGCCCCCGATCCCAAGACGGCGATGGTTCGCCCACCCGCTCGTAACGCCCCACGATGAGCCGCTGCGTCGATCCCCCTAGCCAATCCGCTCACAATAGTCAGCCCCCGCCTCGCCAACTCGAAAGCGAGGCGATCGGCCACGCCGCGACCGTAGGGTGTGGCGCCTCTGGAGCCCACAATAGCCACCGCCCTCCGATCTCGATCCTCCCAGCTTCCTCGATGGTAGAGGACCGGAGGAGGCTGGGGAATGTCCCGCAGAGGGGCTGGGTACCCTCCCTCGCGGAGTGTCACAAACCGAAGATCCCGACCCGCCATCCGCTTGCGTTCCCGGGCAACCGTCTCCTGCACACGGGAGTCGCGGATCGCCTTCGCCGTGGCCGGACCGACCCCGGGAACAGCCTCGAGAGCCTTGAGTGAAGCCTTCAGGATGCGTTTCGCGGTCCCGAAGCGCTCTAGGAGTATAGCAAAGGTGGCGGGTCCCACATGTGGTACCATGTTGAGTGCCAGCCACGCCTCGCGCTCCTCCATGGCCCCCCCGGATCGGACCATTCACCGTCTCAGCGTAAGGCCTCGAATTATACTCTGGGAGAATCGGGAGTCAAGAGGGCAACAAAAAGCGATCACCGTTGGCCGACGACCGACGACGAATGAGAGGGGCTGTGAGCAGTCAGGTGTCAGCAGTCTGCCCAAAGGAAATCTGGCTGTTAGAGCTCAGCGGTCCGTCAGAGACTTTGGACGGTTCTTCTCGGTCAACGGTCGTCGGTCATCGAGCTAACCGCTAACGGCTAGCCAGTTAGGGCATCTTCCGGAGCAGAACGATCCGCTCGCCCTCCCGCAGAATGAGGTCGGATCGGGTAACGAGGCCGACTGCCGATTTGGCAGTGGTTCGGACTACGACGAGCTCCCCCCGGTTCATCTCCGCCAAGGAGGTACGCCGACCGGACTGCTTATAGATAGCGAACGCATCGCCAGGGACGATCTGCTCTTCCTGTCCGACATCCACATACACAATGTCTCCCTGTCCCAAGGCGTCGGCACCACTCTTAGAGGCCACAATATATCCCCCGCGACTCAGATTGGTGGGACGGCTCATGCCTCCAAGCGGGACCTCCAATGGCGTTGCCTCTACCAGGGCATCCCCGCGTGCGATATCTTCACAGCTGTACACAATCCGCGCGCGGGGCGCTCGTCCGGCGGGATCAACGATCTCCACGGTCCCCAAGGTCAACACCTTGATACCCACGCGCCTCCCGGTCACCGGATGGATGACCTTTCTCGTCGGGCGGATTATCCGGAACCGATCCCCTATTTGAACCTTCCGTCCCCCCAGATCGACAAAGATCTGGTCCCCCCACGAGACCCGGACATCAAACTCTTCCACCGACCGGATGATCCGGCCAACCGTATGGATCTCCTTCTTCTCGGCCACGAACCCGCTGCACTCCAGTTCTCTTCGAGGAATGATCTGAAGCGCGGCACGCTCTGGGACCGTGATAGCTTCTCCCGGCCCTTGCAGCTCTACGACCCGAGGCGCCTCCTCTAGAGGAATGGCCTCCTCCTCCAAAGGAAGTCCGACTTCAGGTCCAGGAGCGGGCGGCGGTTCGACCCACTCCTCAGGCACCGGGGGAGCCTCCGCCACCGCTTTTGGCGGCCCGGTGAGCCCCGGGATGGTCAAGGGATCACCGGGGAATATCAAATCGGGGTTGCCGATGAAGGGATTCTGCTTCCAGACCTTGGGCCAAAGACGAGGGTTGTCGAGAAAACGGTTCGCGATGGCCCACAGCGTATCATGATCCTTAACCAGATAGACCCCCTCAGGGAGGATCTCCTGTTGCTTCCCCTGCTCTTGAGCAGACGCGACCCCCGAGGTGGCGACTTGCCCGACCAGGAACCAGGTGACCGCCAAAACGCCCAGCGCTGTCCCCATCTTCTCTTTCATGACTCTCCTCATCCGCCCCCCCTCTGTGTCACGGCCTTGCCGCTGAAGGGCATCTCTGGAAAAGACCGTTACATAAGCCCGAAGGTTCAAGCATTGTAAGATATTGAATCCTAATGCAAGCTTTGTGCCTGTCTCTTGACACCCACCGCCTGGCGGCGTCCTCGCATCCGCCATTCATACACCAGGGGGGAGGCAACAAAGACGGAGGAATAGGTCCCCACGACAATCCCGAGCATCAACGCCAGGGAGAAATCCCGGAGGACCTCACCTCCGAGGAGGAAGATGGCGAGGATGGCGAGCAGGGTGGTCAGGGAGGTCATGATGGTCCGGCTCAGGACTTGGTTGATACTGACATTGATCATTTCGGCCAGCGAGTCCCGTCGTCGGGTCCGAAAATTTTCCCGAATCCGGTCGAACACCACGACCGTGTCGGTCAACGAATATCCTGCCAATGTGAGGAGGGCGGTCACGATCAGGAGCGTAATCTCGTTGCCCAGAAGGAAAAAGATCCCCAGGACCACCAGGACATCGTGAAACGTCGCCACGGTGGCTACGATCCCAAACCGGAATTCGAAACGCCAGGCGATGTAGCTCACAATACCCAGCAGCGAAACCAGAATGGCCCAGAGGGCCGCCTGCTGCAGCTCCCGTCCGATGACCGGACCCACCTCATTGGAGCTTTCCACGATGAAGGGGTTTGTGGAAAAGGCCTCCCTCAACTGTTCTTCGATGGCAGCCGCGGTGCCGGTCACCGGCTTCCCGGACGATTTCACCCGGATGAAGAGTCGGTGTCCGCCGACGAACTGCTGCAGTTCACCCTCTGGGAAGCCACTGGCGGCAATCGCCCTCCGGACTTTCGCGAGCTCCACCGGCTGTTCAAAGCGGACCTGCACGGACGTGCCGCCGGCGAAGTCGATCCCAAGATTGGCCCGCCCCCGCACGATCTGGACGGTGGCGAAGACCCCCACGAGGACCAGGAGGGTCGAGATCGTGAAGGCCACGCGCCGCATCCCGAGAAAATCGATGTTCGTCTTGCCAATAACTTCCATACTGTTCTCGTTGCTCCCGCGTCCCCCAGCCCGGATTATTCACATAGAAGTGAATAATCTGCCCTCCGGGCTTCGCCTCCGCCCCGCGTGTGCGGGGCGTCGCTCAGGGCCAGCCTTGCGTCCCGCCGCTGCGGCGGGACGCATTATTCACGAAGACACTCCGTTCGTCAATAATGCGGGCTAGCGCCTGAGGGCCGCCTCAGATACTGAGTCGCTTCATCCCTCGCAGGGTCATCCAGTCAAAGACCACCCTGGTCCCCACGGTGGCCGTAAACAGATTGATCAGGATGCCGATGGCCAAGGTGACGGCAAAGCCCCGGACCGGGCCACTGCCGAAGAGGAAGAGGGCCATGGCCGTGATCAGGGCGGTAATGTGGGAATCGAGGATAGTGACCCAGGCCTTGCTATATCCGGTATCGATGGCGGATCGGACCGTCTTCCCGAGTCGTAGCTCTTCCCGGATCCGCTCGAAGATCAGGACGTTACTGTCCACCGCCAGGCCAATGGTGAGCGCAATCCCGGCAATCCCCGGCAGAGTCAGGGTCGCCTGTATCCCCGCCAAAATTCCCAGCATCATGACGAGATTGAGGAGAAGAGCTAAGTCGGCAACGACCCCAGCCAGTCGGTAGTAAAAGGCCATCACACTGACCACCAAGATCCCGGCGACGATGCTCGCCTGCACCCCGGCTCGGATAGAGTCCTGGCCCAGGGAGGGCCCAACGGTCAGATTCGCAATCACGTCAACCGGGGCCGGCAACGCACCTGCCCTGAGGACGATTGCCAGGTCCCGGGCCCCGTCCGGGGTAAACCGACCAGTGATCTGCCCCCGACCGCCCCCGATGCGATTTTGAATCACGGGAGCCGAGTAGACGTTGCCGTCCAGGACGATGGCCAATCGTCGTCCCACATTCTTGCCGGTGACATCTCCGAAGATTCGCGCCCCCGCGCGGTCCAACGCGAACGCGACAACGGGCTCATTGGTATCCGGATCGAACTGCACCCGGGCAGAGGTGAGCACATCACCCGTCAGCACGGTCTTCTTCTCGAGGAGGTACGGGATACGGTCCACCACTCGTCCCTGCGGGTCCAACACCTTTTCATAGAGGATCTCGGCGCCTTCCGGAACCTTTCCCTTGAGGGCTTCCTCCACGATATTCCTGTCCCGGCTCCTTTCATCCACCATCTTGAACTCGAGCAGAGCGGTCTTCCCGATGAGCTTGATTGCCCGTTCCGGATCCTTGATCCCTGGAAGCTGGACGACGATCCGACGATCCCCCTCTCGCTGGATGAGCGGCTCCCGAACCCCAAACTCATCCACCCGGTTTCGGATCTTCTCGACGTTCTGCTCGACTGCCTGCTCCTGAATCACGGCCACCTCCCGGCCGCTCAGAGTGAGCAGAAACTGGGTCCTTCCCTCCTCGGACCGCGCCATCTCCGGATAGTTCCCTAAGATCCGCTCCACCGCTCCCCGGGCCTTCTCCTCCGTGATCTCGAGAAAAATCTGTCTTGTCCCCCGACGCTCGAGCCGTGCCACGGAGATCCCTTCTCCCTCGACGGCCCCCTGAATCTCTGCCACCCGCCGCTCCACGGCAATCTCGACCGCCTTCTCTGTATCCACTTCCAACACGAGATGCATCCCCCCCTGCAGATCCAGTCCTAAACTGATCGGCTCGGGTGGCGGGGCAAAGATAAGAGGTCGCACGTACCTCCACCAGGCCGGGAGCGGGGAAAAGCCCGGGATCGACGGGAGAATGTACAAAAAGGAGAGGAGGGCAGCCACGCCTACCAGGCTTGCCCTCCACGCAAGTTGCCGTTTCACTGAATTCGTCCTTCGCGGGCGCCGGTCGCTACCGAGTCAGGGGTCCGGGGAACCGGAAGGTCTAGGAAGCCGCCGGGACCTTCTCGCGAGAACCCTGAGATCTTCGCCCACCCTGCACCACCTTGTGGCGCAAGGGTCCGGATCCCGGTATGAAACCTCGCTTCACCTCCACAATGGATGGGTAGGGGCAGTCAAAGCGGTCCGCAATGTGCCGGACGGCTTGTTCCGGCTCGATGGTCTTACCACAGGTGAAGATATCGACCGCTGCGTATTGATACTCTGGCCAGGTATGGATCGAGAGGTGGGATTCGGCGATGACCACAACTCCGCTCACCCCGAATGGTTTGAACTCGTGGAAGGCCACGTCAACGACCGTGGCCTTGCAGGCCTTGGCTGCCGTTACCATGATGTCCCGGACGGCGTCAACCTTTTTGAGTAACTCCGGATTGCACCCGTACAGTTCCACCAAAAGGTGTTTGCCCAATGCCCTCAATTAACTACCCCCTTTCTTTCGAGACGTCCTGCTCGATCTCACCTCCCACATTGTTCAAACATCCCTTGGCTTATACAACGTTCTGACATAATTGCAAGAAAAAAATGCACCTCCCGCTTGCCGCGAGACACGGGCTGCTCGCCGAGTCCGTGTGCCTGCCGGTATCCATTCAGCCGTCGTTTCCCTGAGGCGTAGGCAAGGACCATAAGTGCCTGTCTGGATGCCGCCCGCGCTCGGCACAGTTATTGCAAAATTCGTGCTCAAAACAGCGATAGCGCGAAAATGCCGTACGCCGCGCCCGCTGAAGCCGCCGAGCGGCAGAGGCCCGGAGCAATTTCGCAGCGAGACAGAAGATGCGCCGAAACCATCGAGCCCAAGAGGCAGGCTACACCATGATCGAGATCGTGATCGTCGTGATCCTGGTGGGGATCATGTCCGCCCTGGCCCTGCCCCGGTTCGTCTCCCCCAGTGCAAGCCTCGCCGCGCGGAGGCTCGCCGCGGATATTCAGTATGCCAAAGAGCTGGCCATCCGGCTGCAGACGAAGAGCGGGGTCTTCATTATGGACAGCAGCACGTACCGCGTCTTCCAGGATGACGATGTCAGCACGGCCGCCTTCGATCCGGTCAAGGGAGGGAACTTCGAGGTCAGCATATCCGGGCTCTTCTCGGACGCGACCCTGGACAGCAATTTCGGCAACACCCTCAAATTCGATGCCCTGGGCACCCCCCTGGACGGCTCCGACGCCAAGCTGACGTCGCCGCCCGCCAACGAGATCACCATCACCTCCGGCGGGGAGACCTGGACCATCACCGTGGAACCAAACACGGGCAAGGTGACGCTGCCATGAAGCCGCTAAGACTCCATCGGGACGAGAGAGGCTTCACCCTGGTCGATCTGATCCTCGTCATCATCATCGTGGCGATAGCGATACCCCCCATGTTGGCGCTCTTCATCCAGGTGGTAAGCGGGAGTACCTTTGGGGTCACCGTGAGCCGCGCCAATGCCCTGGCCTCGACCTTGCGCGAAGAGATCCAGTCGAAGAAGTGGGATGACAACGATCCATGGAGTGTGATCCTCGGCCCCGAACCTGGGGATAGCCGTGCGACTTACACCGATGTGGATGACTTCAACGGCCTGGATGAGTCCCCGCCCCGGGACTCACAGGGGGTGATCCTGGCCGGCTTCACCGGCTTCCGACAGCAGGTCTCGGTCTGCTACGTGGCGGAGACCGACTTCGACACCTGCATAGGGGGACCCACGTATTATAAGCAAGTCACGGTGACGGTCACCGGTCCAGAGGGAAGAGCCACCCAACTGGCGATGGTGATCACCAGCTTCTAGCCCGCATTATTCACGAATGGAGTGTAATCGTGAATAATGCGCCTGCAGGTGCGGACTCAGCCGCACCGGCAGGTTTCGACAGGCCGCTCATGCGGCCTGCTCAAGGCTAGCCCTGAGCGAGGCCCCGCAAACGCGGGGCGGAGTCGAAGCCCGGAGGGGAGATTATTCACTCTTATGTGAATAATCCGGCTAGGAAACAGGGCGCAGTGAAAATTCGTCACTTTGGGGGAGGAGTAAGTTGATGAGAAAATTCGTGAAAGGGAAAGAGGGATACACCCTTATCGAGATAGTTCTGGTGATAGTTATCATCGCCGTCCTGGCGGGGATCCTCATCGAGCCCTTCCGCCTGGGGGTGAAGAGCTACATAGG
>JAAXQN010000016.1 GCA_012974305.1 Candidatus Methylomirabilis sp.
AGATGTGTATAAGAGACAGTCAGAGAGCAGCGTAACCACCGAGAAGGATGATCCCTCTTTGAGCTACTATCTGGCAGCGATCCAGGCGAAGGTGAGCAGCCGGTGGATCGAGCCCTCCGTGACTCTCAATCGAGGTCAGGTGGAGAGCGTGACGCTGGGCTTCACAGTTTTGCGCTCGGGCCTGGTCCGCGATATCCATGTCTTGGGCCCTTCGAAGAGTGTCTTCCTGGACCAATCTGCCCTGCGAGCGGTCCAGGAGGCAGTTCCCCTTCCTCCCTTCCCCCCCCTCTTCTTGGAGGAGAAGCTCCTGGTGCGGTTCCATTTTGAGATGCGAGGAGAGTGACGGCGTGAAAGCCCTCCGACGGAGCTTCCTGGTCTTTCTCGTCCTGGTGGGCGGACTGCCGCCCGTTAGCGGGTGGACCCAGGTGGATATCACGGTCACGCGGACGGTGATCCAGCGCATCCCCGTTGCCGTGGTCGGACTGGCCCCTTTCCACTTGGAATCGGGCGGGGCAGATCTGGCGGCCCAGGCGAGCTCAATCCTGATGGATGACCTGGAGTTCTCAATGATCTTCGAGGTCTTGCCGCCTTCCTTCCTCCCGTTCGAAGCCCGGGAGGTCCAGTTGGGCACAGAGGAAGAGGTCTTGCCGCCCTTGAATAAACTGAAGGTCCAGGCTATGGTGGCCGCAGAGCTCACGATGCGGGGGAATGATCTGATCCTGGAGGGACGTGTATATAATGTTGCCCGAGGAACGTTTCTGGGAGGGAAGCGGTACTTCGGGGATGTCAAGGCCCTCAGGACCATGGTCCACCGATTGGCCGATGAGGTGGTCCTCCGGCTCACCGGCGAGCGAGGAATCGCCGCGACGCGGATCGCCTATGCCAGTAAGACGAAGCGTGCCACCGAACTCTACCTCATGGACTACGATGGTCGCAATTCTGTCCTGGTTACGGGGAACCGGTCCATCAACCTCTCACCCCGCTTCTCCCCCGATGGGAGGCTGCTGGCTTATACGTCCTATCGTGATGGCAATCCCGATCTGTATCTCCTCAACCTCGAGACCGGACGGCGGGACAAGGTGTCAGCTTTGCCCGGGCTGAACATTTCCCCCGCCTGGTCTCCAGACGGCAGGTGGCTGGCCCTATCTCTGAGCAAGGACGGGGGGACGAACCTATATCTGATGCGGCGGATGGGGAAGGGATTGCGGCGCCTCACTAACGGCATCGGGATTTCAGTCTCCGCCTCCTTTTCTGCTAACGGTCGACAGATTGCCTTTACCTCGGACCGGGGCGGTTCTCCCCAGATTTATGTGATTGATATCGAGGGAACGAATCTCCACCGTCTGAGTTTTAAGGGAGGCTATAATGCCTCCCCCAAGTGGTCCCCCCGGGGTGATAAGATTGCCTTTATCTCTGACCGGGGAGGCGGCGGGTTTCAGATCTACCTCATGAGCCCTGACGGGTCCGGGGTTCAGCAGATGACCACTTTGGGTTCCAATGAAGATCCCGCTTGGTCGCCTGACGGTCGTCATCTGGTCTTTATGTCAACCCGTGGTGGGAAGAAGGATATCTATTTGATGCATGCCGATGGATCGGGACAGAGACGGCTGACCCGGAATGGCTTCATCAATTTTGCTCCGGATTGGTCTCCCTGAGGTCGATCGGTGCCCTGGAGATACGGATCACACCAGAGAAAGGAGGAAAGGATGGTGAGAGAGGCGAGGGAACTGCATCGGAAAGGGGTAATTGCTTCGATGGTCAGCTGGCGGGGACCTCTGTTGGGTTTGGTCCTCCTCCTGCCCGTGGCACTGCTCTTGAGCGGGTGTCCCAAAAAGCCCGAGGTCCAGACAGCTGCTCCGGCAGCGGTCGCTCCGGAGCCGGCAGAGGAGGTCGTCGTCGTGGTCGAAGAGGAGGTTGTCATCGAGACAGAGGAGGGCCCGGTCACGATCCAGGATGTCTTCTTTGACTATGACAAGTCCGTTATCCGGCCGGATGCCAGGGAGGCCCTGGACGAAGACCTTAGGGTACTCAATGAAAATTCCGGGTTGCGCGTCGTGATCGAGGGGCACTGCGACGAGCGGGGGACCAACGAGTATAATCTGGCGTTGGGGGAACGGCGGGCAAAGGCGGTTCGCACCTACCTGATGGCCGGGGGTGTCGATAGCGACCGGATCTCGACGATCAGTTACGGCGAGGAGCGGCCCTTTTGCCTTGGGCACGGCGAGACTGCATGGCAATGTAACCGTCGAGGCCACTTTGTCGTGGTTGAATAAACGATTTTGATTTCCAATCGGTCTGATTAGAACAGGAGGGGGTGGACAATACCGCCCCCTCCTGCGAATGGTGGTAGCCAAACCCTTCGTATCGGTGTTAACATGATGGGAGAGATGATGTCGCGTTATCTTAATTGTTCCCTCCTCGTTGGCGTCGCCCTGCTCACCAGTGCATGCGTGGTGACTCAGGAAGAGTTCCGGAGTCTTCAGCAGGATGTGCGAGGCATGCGAGTCGAACTGAACGCTATAGCCAAAAAGGGGGGCGTCAGCGATGGGGAGGAATGGGGGACGTCCGCGACAGATATGGTGGCTCGCCTCGAGGAGCTTTCAGTCGAAACCCGGATGATTCAGGGCAAGCTCGAGGAGAACAGCCACCACCTGTCGGAATTGAGCCAGCGGCTGGATCAGACCGAGCTGAAAGTGGCCCGCCTGCGGGGAGAACCGGTGCGGCCTGGGGGCACCTCTGTGGCGGGTCAGCCCGCCATTCCGTCAACTGTTCCCCCACCTCCTGGGGCGACGGCTCGACCCGGCGTCTCGACCCCGTCGCCGACCGGCCAGCCCCTGCCTCCCTCGGGCCAAGGCCTTACCTCGCCACAGCATCCTGCCGCTGCCAGTCCGGGCCAACAGGTCATGCAGGGGTCTATGCCCTCACCGGAGAAAGTGTACCGGGATGGCTTGAGTGATTACACCAAGGGGAACTATGACCTGGCCATCCAGAGCTTCAAAACTTATCTGACTTTCTTTCCCAAGACCAGCCTGGTCCCCAACGCTCAGTATTGGCTTGCCGAATCCTATTACAGTAAGCGGGAATTCCTGAGGGCGATCCGGGAATTTGATAAACTCGTCAATAAGTATCCTGAGAGCCCCAAGGTTCCAAGTGCGATGCTGAAGCAGGGCTATGCCTACCTGGAGCTCGGGGAACCTGCTCAAGGGCAAGGAGTCCTGAGGGAACTTGTGGCGAAGTTTCCGAGATCCAGAGAAGCTCGGCTGGCCCAGGACCGCATGGAACGTCTCTAATAATAAGGTCTCCCAACCGTCCCCCCAACCCCGGCAAATCGCCTCATTTTTCTTTTTTCACCGCGATACAACGCGAAGCGTTACCAAGCGATTCACGATCAAGATCACGTTACCGTTTAACGGCTGGCCACCGACGATATAGGGAAGCTCTTCTCGAAACGTTCCCCACACCTTCTCACCACGATGCCCCGCTGCGATGGCGGCAAGCGTGACAAGATCATCCCCCTGAATTTGGTGAGCAAGCATAGCCTCCAACAGCGCGGTATCCGTCTGTGGCGACGGTGTAAACAGGGCTGCTGCGAGCACGCGCGCGATCGCCAGGCGTGAGCTGCTGTTTTGCTTTGCCAGCAAGCGCTTTGCGTCAGCGAGGGTGACTGCCACATTTTTGTCGATATCGGCGTTGAGAGCCTTCCCATTCTCAAGCGAGAGGACCGAGTAGAGCGCGCTGAGGTAGGGACCTGGACCGTCTGGTCTCTTCTTCAGCGTCTTGATGGCGGGAGCAAACTGCTTCTTTACGACCGCAAGCACATTTTCAGCGAGCATGCGGAGTTCTTTGTTTTTCGAATGTGTTCGTGCCGCCTCGCTGATGATCCACGCGGACCGCATAGTGACCCAGCCGTTCGCCCCTTCAACGATCTTTGTGATGCTTGGGCTCCCCCAAGCAACGCGAAGCTTGATCAGTGCCTCATCGTCTATCCGCCCTTGATAGGCACTTGCAAGAAGCTGCCATGAGAAGGTGTCTAGGGCGGTGAGGATCCGCCGTCGTTCATAGGCCGCCATTCGCTTCTTGCGAGCCTCAGAGCGTTCGGCCCATCGCATCGAGACTTCCTTTTGCAGACGGCGAAGTGTCTGGAGTTGCTTGTGCGATGGTTGGAATCCTATGATATTCGTCAGATCCCCTTTTGGGTCTCTGAGCGCATTGAGAAACGCCGCAACTCTGCCATGAATTTCCTTGTCTCCATAGACAAGGAGATGTGCGGGATCGATGAGCACGGCGGATCCTGGGCTCAGCCCAGACTCTCCCTTTTGGTTGATGACGATCCGGATGGCGTTGAGGAATTTCTTTAAAGCTCGTACGGCTATTTCGTTCCGGACTGTATTGGGAATTTCTTTCTCTGAGGATCTCGCGAGGTCGCCGACGACATAGACCCAAGCAGATGTTCCTGGCAGACGTCGCGATGTGCCCACCGTGATCGTATTTTTCTTGTCGATTCGCCAGGTCAGATGCGCTGGTGTGAGAAGCCAATCGAGTGCCTGAGCGACGGTAGTCCGACGAAGATCGAGGTAGGTTACCCGGATCTCAGAGACGTTCAGCATTTCCGCGGCATCAGCCAGGCTCCCGGGTAGAATTTCTACCTTGAAGCCGGCGCCCCTCGCTATCGCCTGGATCGCGTCCTCAAGCGATTGATCTCGGATCACCAAATCGAGTCGCTTGGCAAGACCCGGAGTACGTTGTGCTCGATTTTTGGCAATTTCTTCCATCAGTGTTCGCATTGCCCCTGCCGCAGCACCGGCCGTGCCGTCGTCGCTCCAGGGGCTGACGGAGAGGAACCCGGCTTCGAGCACCAGTGCATGCTGAAACCGGAGCAGGGCAGGTTCGAGTTTGCCCTTCTTGTGAAGTTCTTGAGCTTCTGCGAGGGCCTTCTTTGCCTCTTCGTGGCGCATCTGAGCCCAGTTTCCAAAGAGGGGGGCGGCCATACGACGAGAGATGTCTCTATCTTCGAGCTGTGCTTCCTTGGGTGAGGCGAAACGCTGTCCGTTCTTGGCTTCGCTCATGCTGAACAAGCCACCCCCACCGGCAAAACTCGAGGCAGCGGCCTCCCTACGCATCTGGTACGGCCTTCCCGTCGCCATCTTCCTGGCAGACTGAGCCGCTGGTGCATTCAGTTGACCACGTCCCCTGTGCTGTGTCGCAGTCCGATATCCCTTTCGTCTCATAGTTGGCACGGCCTTGTACGGCATGGAATGGTCGAGCCTGTCCTGAGCCATTGATTTTTCCTCGCCGAGCGGTCCGAAAACACCCTCGAAACTGACGCCTTCGGGCAGGGGGACAGGAATAACCACCCGCCGGGGCGGAATCTGCTCCTCACCGATTTGGGGGACTTCGCTTTGGTCCACGGCGACGAAACTGGTGTATTGCGTCATGAGGCGATAACCGAGCGCGATCTGGGTAATCTCCTCTACCACTTCAGGCGTGTCGCCATAGAACATCTGGGAGGACAGGTCTGCGATCTTGTTTCGGGCCCATACCTTGGAGAGGACGCCGTGCTCTCGTTCCTCGGACGGCAGAGTCACATCGAGGGCGTAAGAGATCGGTTCGCCCTCCGCCAGTCCCGAGAGTTCGATCGTGGTACTTCCGCCGTCCCCGTAGCGGCCAAACAATATGACCGGTCGGCCGGCCCACAATTCGGGAATTTTCCGGGGATAGGTCTCGTACACGGAAAGTCCGTTCCAGTCGATCTGGATCTCTGCCAGTTGGGCGCGGTGGATGCGTTCGACGATTTGCGTGACGAGTTCCGTCGGGTCAGAGCGTAACTCGATGACAGCGGACATGCCTCCACCCACCTTGGCGACCCCGTCGAGGAGGAAGCGGTTTGGCGACGAGCCGATGCCGAGGACCCAGAACCGGATCCGATCTCCGGCACGTCTGCCCACCTCCTCTATGATTTGGGCCTCGTTACCGATAAAGCCGTCGGTGAGCATCACGACGATCCGAACCCGCTCGGGATCAAGCGGCTCGTTTAAGACCATTTTGATTCCTTTGAGCATCTCAGTCCCGCCCCCACCGCGGATCCCCTCGGTGAAGTTGAGAGCGCGCGCAACGTTGTCCGCGGTTGCCGAGACCGGTTCCGGAAACAGTTTGCTCGCCCGGCTAGCAAAGGTGATAACCTGAATCGTGTCGCCCGCCTTGCTCAGTCTGAAAAACTGCCGCATCGTCTCCTGAACCTTTTGCGTCGGTGCGCCACTCATCGAACCGGACACGTCGATGAGAAAGACAATCTCGCGCGGTGGCGCCTCGGCGAGCTGCTCATCGATCTTTGGCTGGATCATGAGCAGAAAATAGCCCTGACCGGGGTCCTTGGAATGAGCCAACAGGGCCATCTCCGGCTTTTCCCCGACGACGGCGTATTTCATGACGAAATCCTTGTTCGGAACAGAGTCGGCCGGCGAGAGGGCTGCGACGGCGCGGGATTCATTGATCCGGTCTAGGCTCGCCTCGTGATTGACGATTTTGATGTCCTGAATTGGTACCCCGGCGTCAAGTCGAACGGAAAGACTGATATCATGACCGGTCCGGTATCCGGGCTTGAGCACGGGCGGTGTGATCCGGGATGCATCCTTGACTCGGTCGGTATCCGGTGACCAGCCGGTGCCTTTCGGATCAGGTCCCTCTGTCGGTCCTTTCACTGTCCCGACCTTGCCTTTCAGTTCGTCCGGCAAGTCAGGTTTTTTGGAGATAGGAGCACCGGGAATGTAGCGCGGACCCACAACCATGGGAAAATGAAACTCGTATGTGCCCATGTCGTACTTGAGGACATCGACGTACGAGATCTCGATGACGATTTTCTGGTGCGGCTTGATGTTGCCGACCGATTGCGTGAAGATGTTCGGCCGTTCTTGCTCGAGGAGACTCGCCGTAAGGCCTTGCGTGAGTGCCTGCTCGTAAATCGCGCGTGCTTCAGTGCGGCGTTTGATCACGCCGACGATCCGGTGATCACCGATGACCATGGTCATATTGTCCACGGCCGCGGTATGCGGTAACGGAAAGACATAGACCGCCTCGATCTTTTCATCGTATGGATTGAAGAACGTTTGTGTGACTTTTACACGGGCAATAAAACCAGAGATGTCCGCCTGGACATCCGTGTGTCGAAGCGGAATTTCGACCACTCCGTCAGCCGTTTCGACGCGTAGAGCTCCCTGTGTGATGTCTTGTTCAATGGGGTCGACTCTAGGCCGTTCAGCCTTGGCCTGACCGGAGGCTGTCCCGCTGACTACGAACGCCGCGATGAGCACGGCGAGGAACGAAATATTCAGTGTTTTCATGGCCCGCCCTTTTAGAGAGTTTAAGGTCCTAGATACCTTGTGATCGTCAATTTTTCGGGTCTTCAACCAGCTTAGACAGCCAAATAGAAAAAAAGTTCCAGGCAGAAAATAGGAGAATGGGAAATCTTCTGGAGGAGTAGCAACAGTGCTTACTATCGGGCAGGTAGTGGAGGGACTGGCCCCTAGGAAGGCGAGGGTTAGCTGTTCCTATCGGTAGTCGGTGTCCTCGGTAAAAAAGGTTTGCCAGACTGAGGTGGGTTGCGGAAATGTTTTCCTCATGAATCTCTGAGACCGTGTGGGAGAGAACGGTAGGAGAGAGGGTGGCTACTGGGGAAGGGGGGTCCAGGCCTCGGCGGCCGCGTCCAGGTTAAGCCAACGGAGCAGCGTGTGAAGAACAAGGAGACGCCCCTCGTACTCGTACTGGAGCCTCGAGAAACTCTCCTCCTTATTATCAGCCTTTCGGATCGGGGCGGTGACACAGGCTTTTCCCTTTGTATGCCCGTCCGTCCCCTTGTGAATTATCTGAGGACTGTTCACGTAGCCGAATTCGAGAAGTTCGAGTGCAGGATAGGCACACTGCGCAGCGGCCCAGTTGGCTGTCCCCAAGACGACCAACGAAGGCCACCACGAAAAACAGGATGCCTCTAAGGCCCCTCACCCGTTACTCCGCCATAACCTGAACCGATACAGTGCGTTGCACCGCTTAAGATGCCGGCTGCTGTTCCTCCATCAGTTTGACCACCTGTCCCTTAAGAATGTCTCCGCCGCGCTGATTATTCACTGCAATATCGATCGGGACAATCGGGGTTCCTTTCCCCTTTTTGGAGCGCCGGATCTGGTCCGGCGGCGGCGCCGTAGCCGAGAGACTAAGCTGGTCTCCGGCCTCGATGGGAAGGCCGAAATGAGACACCCTTACCGTGAGGAGGAGGTGGCCAGGCGAGCTTTCGGCCGAGGTCATGGCCATTGTTCCCAGGGCGAGCAGGGTGCTCACCTGGTGAGGGTGGAGGGGGCCAAAGAGGGCCCGGGTGGCTTTTACGACCTCGACGTCTATTGCCTTGGTGAAGCTCTGCTGGCGGGGACTTGACGGGTTGGTAAAGTCGTAAACCACTGACGGAACGGAGGGGGTCACATCCTGGGCCCATTGTCGGACCCAGGGTAGCTCATCAGGGGATACGGATAAGAGGTCTCCAGACTTCTCGGGTCGCAAGGTGGCCGTCCCCTCGCAAACGACCTTCCCCTCCTGGTTGACCGCGCTCAGCCGGAGTGCCGCCCATCCTCCCTCAAAGACTTCCTGTACCTCGGCCAGGGGGATGATGGTGTCCCCGAAGTAGACCGGGGCCCGGAAGTGCGCCTCGAGCGACTCGAGGCCATAGGCAGGCACGACGCGGCCAAGGCCTGCCAGCATGCTGCTCACCGTGAAGAGTCCGTGAGCCACTAGTCTTTGAAACCGGGACTTCTCTGCATACGCCCGGTCCAGATGGTAGCGGTTCCGATCCCCAGAAGTCTTGGCGAATGCCTGCACCATCCAAGCACTCACCGAAACGGCATCTCCCTGCAACTTCTCCCCCGGGAAGACCGCCTCGCCGACCTGCTCCATCCCACCTGGTCTGAGCGCGAGGAGCAGCCGGTCCCGGGCTGTCACGTAGCGTTCCGGCTCGGTGTCGGTAAGCTGCCCTGCCTTGAGCGCCCGCTCCAATTGCCGGTAATAGATGCGGGCGGTTGCCGCATCCACGAGCTCGGCTTGGCCGGTCACCGGGTCGTTGTACGCAACCGCGCCCAGGTTCCGCTCTTGGTCGGCGGTGGCGTAAAGTTCCAGGATCTCGAGGGCCCGCTCCACGGAGTTGATCCATCGCGCCCTGAACGCTTCACCCCCCGGTCCTTTTGGCTGGACGGGTTGCTCGCCGGCTCGGGGGGGATTCATCACGGTATTGACGCGCTCGGCCTGGTCCGGTGTGACTATTTTCCCGTGAAAACCGAGATTGGCGGAAAAGAGGGTCTCCTCTTCCAGGTGTGCGGCGTCACTCATCGCATCCACGGCGTCGATATCCGCCGCGGCCGTGGCAGCCACCAGCGCTGACCGGTAGTAGTAATATCCTTTGGTCTTTGGATCGTCCAAGTCCTCCTTCGGTTGCACACCCTTGAAGTCGAGGAGGATCCACATCATCCGTCGGCTCGCAGTAGCGACGGCATAGGCCTCACGCTCGATGATCTCAGACTGACTGATCCGCGCCCCTAGGGAGATGGAGCCGACTGGGAGGCCGACCTCCCGCTCGGATCCGGTGAGGAGCCCGGCGGCATGCCGGACAGCGCGTGGATGGTCGACGGCGGGCAGGATAAGGGCCTGGACCCGTTCCTTGAAAAGCTGGAGCAGTTGCTGAAGTTCTGTAACCGCCTCGGACCTCCCGAGGTCCATCTGAAGGGCCAACACCTGGGCGGGGCGAATCGCCTCTCGACATAGCTGCGCCAGCTTGCGCTGGGGCTCCTGCCCGTCAGATCCGGAGATGCCTTCGACGTCAATGATCACCATATCGGCAGGTGAGGCGAGGACAGCCCGCAGTCCGTCGAGATCGTGGCCCGCGACCGTGACCACCGATCGGCAGAGGGTCACGGGACGAGGGACGAAGACGAGGGGGGGGAGGATCGGTTTCTCCTCTTGCGCCAGTCGCTTGAGCTGCTCAAGGTTGAAAGGGGAAATTTCGGGGAAGGCGATACGCTTCCGAGAGATCGGGGGAAATTCGGCAGCCCGCCTGGCGATGCCTTCAACATGCGCGGGATGGACACTCCACTTGCGATGGATCCCGAGGGCAATGGCCCGGACGGTGTCCACTTCGGTGTCGTCCGCATTCAGCTTCACGGTGATTCCCGTCCCGGCCGCTTTTCCCGTAGCCCGGGAGGCCTCCACGAGTTTGAGGAGCGGGTACCGCATATAGGTGTACTGCTCTTGCTGGACCACGCTGCGCCCCCCGGTGGCCGCCGTGTAGTCGACGACACCCAGGTTTGCCTCTTCCACGTCCGGGGCCACGGTGAGGATCTCTTCCGCGGTCAGGATGGCTCCGGGCAGCTCAGTGAGGACAAAGACCTTGTGTCTCCCTGTCACCCAGCCCCGTTCCTGCTGCAGGGCCCGGAGGATCTGGACGGCGACCCGTACGTCATCCGGCCCCTCGATTTTCGGCAAATAGATCCCTCCGATGAGGTCGCCAATTTCCCGGACTACCTCAAAGTAGTCCCCGGCCGCCCACTTGGTGCGGAGATTGTTCGGCCGGATCAGGATCATCTGTCCTTCGGGGAACCGGCATTCCGGCTTGATCACGAAGTGTGCCCCCTCCCGGATGAATTGCTGCTCGAGCTGTTCCGCCTTACCCGCAGGCAGCGCGTTAGCTTTGAGAAATTTCAGCTCTTCTTCCGTCAGGGGCTGCCCCCGATGGGCCCGAATCAGGAGCGTCAGGACGGGGCGGGCGACCTTCTTGCGAGTGGTAGCTACTGCGTCTTCGAGGTCGAGGAGGAGGATGTGGGCCTGGGACTGGGCCGCCTTGGTCATGAAATACCAGTTGTCACCCGGGAAGACGTGCTCGATCGGTCGGGGGGCGTATTCCCAGGCGAGCTGTCGGATTGCCGCATCGCGGGTCGCATTCGGGTCGACCCGTTTCATCAGCTCCCACCGCTCGGCGACGTCTGCCTCAGCCTGCGCCGTATCGCCCCCAAAGGCCGCCACTACCTCGCTTAAGGCTCGATCGTCCATGCTTTGGCCTCCTAGCACTCAGGATTTCTCGAAGAATCCCGTGTTGTGTCCGTAGAAAATGGGGAAATCATGGGTTGAAAAACGGGATCATATGCTAGTGAAGATCGATGCGAGGGTCAAGAGAATTCCCAAACCAGGCTCATGGCCTGGTTCGCGGTTCAGGGTTGATGGTTCAGGGTTCAGAGTTAAGGGTTCGTAGTTCGTCATTCAAGGTTTAAGAATACGGAGTCAGGTATTGCTAAGGACTCTGAGCAATTGACTATGAAACTATTCACCATGAACCATGAACCGTGAACTGTGAACCAAATCAGTTTCGCGAGGCCTGACGCATCTGGAGGTGGCGGAGATGTTTGCCGATCGCTTCCCGGTCGTCCGCCTCCTTGACTGCCTCCAGATAGCCACGGAGGTCAGCAATGGCCTGAGGGGTTTTGTTCATCTGCCCATAGATCAGGCCCCGATCCCTCAGTTCGGTCGGGGAGACGGGATGGATCAATAACAGTCGTTCCACCACGCCGAGCGCTCGGGGCAAATCTTTCCGGTGCAGATAGATCCCCTTCAGGTTGTTCAGCGTCCTGTCGAGGATCGACCTTTTTGTCATCGGGGTGAGGAGTCCTCGATGGAAAGCGATCTTCTCCGCGTAAATGCGGTCTAGGGTGCGCTGGCAGTCCTCTTCCGAGAGGAGAACTCCCCGGTGGAAAGGATCGATGAGGATCTCGCGATCGGCGGTCTCGTATTTAACGATAAAGTGACCCGGCAGGCCCACCCCGACCAGGGGGAGTTCGAGGCGCCAGGCGATTTCCATATAGAGGATGGAGAGGGAGATGGGGATCCCCTTCCGACGATCGATCACCTCGTTGAGGAAGCTGTTCTTCAGGTCGTAATAATCTTCGGAATTGCCCCGAAACCCCTCCTCCTTGAAGAGATAGTCGTTCAGTCCCTCGACGAGCTTTAACGGGTCAAGTTCGAGGCTCACCCGATCCTTGACCCGATCGGCCATGCGCCTGATCCGGTCGAGGTATTCCCCGATGTCCAGATGAGGATATTCCTCGGCGGCGATCAGCAGGGTCGCCTCGGCCAGGTCGACCTGCTCCTCCGACCGCGCGACCATGCCGGCAAACTGGCTTCGGATCTGCTGGATCTCTTCTTCCCGCTCTCGTTGCATTCGCGTAATTAGCCAAAAAGGGACTCGAGCTGTGCCGCGTCAAGCTCTTCGAGGCTCTTCACGACGAGATGGGCCGCAGTGAGCTCTTCCGGCGGGTAGGAGTTCGCAACGGCGAGACATTGCATCCCGGCCGCCGTGGCAGCAGCCACCCCGTGGCGGGAGTCCTCGATCACGAGGCACTCTGAGGGTTTCACGGGCTTACCAGAGCCTAACCGATTCAGCCGGGCAAGGGCAGTGATGTAGGCCTCGGGGTCGGGTTTGCCCTTCTCCACATCCTCGGCGGCAACCACGATCGGGAAGTATTCCCGGAGGCCGACCTTTGCGAGGATAAATTCGATCTCCTCTCGGAGGGCCCCAGAAGCGATGCCCAGAGGATTCTTCTGTGCGACCTGGCGGATGAAGCCTTCGACCCCGGGAAAGAGGGCGACCGAATCGGCGGCGTCGCTGAAAAAAAAGGTAGCCTTCCGTTCGGTGAGCTCTTTGAGTTCCTGCGCCGTCGCTATTCGCCCGTGGCGCGATAGCACCGTACGGAAGCAATTCTTGTCATCCATCGCTAGGTAGCTCTGGGTGTACTCCTCCCAGGTGAGTGGGATTTGCTCCTCATCGAGGACGCGTTGCAGTGCCTGGAAGTGAAAGCGCTCGGTATCGACGATGACGCCGTCAAAGTCGAAGATGATCACCCGTAGCATGATTACCAGGCTACCTCCTGTATCCCTTGCCGATGGTTGACAACTCTCGCCAGGACGAAGAGAAGGTCCGACAGACGGTTGATGTAGATGATGACGATCGGCGGCACCGGCGTTCCCTGCTGCTTGAGCGCCACAGTCCGCCGCTCGGCCCGTCGGCATATGGTGCGGCCCAGGTGGAGGAGCGCTCCGGCCTGGCTCCCGCCTGGCAGGATGAAATGCTTGAGCGGGGGGAGTTCTGTCTCGCAACGGTCGATGATCTCTTCCAGGTCCTTTACCCGGGCCTCGCTCAGCCCGACCTTTTCCTTTCGCTTTCGTTCCCCGAATTTGGGGTCGGCCAACTGGGCCCCGATGGCGAAGAGGTCCCGCTGGATGGAGTTGAGAACCTCGCCGATCTCCTGATCGGTCAGCAAGGCCCGAACAGTCCCCAAGAGCGCATTCAGTTCATCGACGTCTCCGTACGCCTCCACCCGGGGATCGTGCTTGGGCACCCGGGTCCCATCGAAGAGGCTGGTCTCGCCCTGGTCGCCTGTTTTGGTGTAGATCTTCACCGTCGCTGTACTCCCCCGCGCGTCAATTTGGGATACGCCCGACACATGTCGCTTAAACAGCAGGTGTGGCACCGGGGATTTTTCGCGGTGCACACTAACGCCCCAAAATCCATGAGCGCCTGGTTAAAGGCCCACGTCTCCCCATTCGGGATCAGGCTCGTACTGAGACGCCAGAGCCGCCGCTCCATCTGTGCCGGTGTTGGCGAAGGGCGATGGATAAAGACCCGGGAGAGGAGGCGCTTGACATTGGTGTCCAGTATGGGAGTTGGGACGTTGAAGGCAAAGCTCATCAGGGCGCCTGCTGTAGAGCGACCCACCCCCGGCAAGCGGTGGACCTCCTCGTAGCGTCTGGGAAACTGGCCGCCATGGCGGTGAAGCACCTGTTTGGCCGTCCGGTGGAGGTTCCTGGCCCGGGCGTAGTAGCCAAGCCCATCCCAGGCCTCTCGCACCTTGCTGGGCGGCGCCGACGCCAGCTCTGCCACCGTGGGGTACCGCTTGAGAAATTTGTCGTAGAATCCAAGGACTCGCTCTACCTGGGTCTGCTGCAGCATCACCTCGGAGACCAGGATTCGATACGGGTCTCGGGTCCTCCGCCAGGGCAGATCCCGACCCTGGGATTGATACCACTTGAGGAGACGTCGCTGAAAGCTCCGCCTGAGTGCCCGATCGACTCCTGCTCGACTCACTGACGATCACCAAACAGGCTTTCCCTGGCTACCGCCTCGATCACGGGGCGATCCGCCTCGAGGAAATCAAATTGAGCAATCTCATCCCGTCCCACCCAGCGGATACTTTCGAACTGTCGGTTGTGGATCTCACCGGTGTACGCAGGGATGTGAAACACGATCAGCTCTACGTCCCTGTCAGGATAGCGGTGCTCGAGGCGGCAAAGGAGCGGTCCGATTTCTGGCTCGATCGCTAGCTCTTCCTTCAGTTCCCGCCGAAGGCATTCTCGTGGGTCTTCCCCGTCCTCGACCTTTCCACCGGGAAACTCCCACTTGTACTCCCCCCAAGTCCCTTTCTGGCGTTGGCAAATTAGGACGCGCCCCCCATGGGTGATAATCCCTGCCGTTACTACCATCGATATCCTCGTCCCCCTAGAGCCTGAGGCAGGGGGACAGTATCAAATCACCCCGATACCGTCAAGGCTTGCCCCGGCGCTCTCGTGGCGTGGACAGGGGATGGTTGTCTTGTTCGGTCTGGCTTGGTATTATGCTCACTCAGGAGGGTCGGGGGATGAACGAAGAGAAGTTTCCACTGGCCAGGCGAGTGGGGAAAATATGCGGCAGGGCCCTAGCCAGGTTCGGGATCGAAAAGTTTCAAGGCTACCCGGTCATCTTCGTCCCCATCTATCCCAATGTGGGGGCCGTCCCCACCGGACCATTGGGTCTCGGGATCGAGTCCTTCCTGATATGCAACACCTTTGTCTGGCGGCACCATCTCAGGGGCCGGCGTTGGGCAACCTCGATCCTGTTGCATGAGGTCGGGCACCTCAAGGATTTTTCGGAGAACCCCTGGCAGCTCGTGCCGCTGGTCCTCTGTCGGGTTGGTGCTCCCCACTTCCGGCCTATGCGAGTCTGTCTCTACCTTTATTATCTCTACCTCGAGGGCAAGGCCAACCTCTGGGCCCTGGATGAAGGGGCGTCTCCCTTTATCCTCGCCCTGAGCTACCTCACCTACCTCCGTGCCTTCCGGCGAACCCTCCCGCGGCGTCCCTCCTAGGCCCGACACCGCTTTACTTTCGATTGTCTCCCTGGATTGCCAAAGTGCAGGTCCGTCGCGCCATCGCTTTAGGCCTGGGTGCTACAGGCCCGGATGAAGTCGAGCTGATCGCCGAGGACTTCATTGGGGACGACCCGAACTTCACCAAGCTCCTCACAGACGTCCGGCGAAATGTTGGTCTCTGGGGGTTCGTTGGGGTCACGAGGTGAAGGCGCGGTCGAGACGACGGAAGGCGCGCAACTTCTCGGTGTGTCCGATCTTGGCAGCCTGCAGCGCCCTGCGCAAGAAGTGGATGGAGGTGTCATAGGCCTCCCGGCTGACGGGGAAGGGATGGCCATCCTTGCCGCCGTGGGTGAAGCTATACCTGGCAGGATCCTGAAAGGAGGGAGGTGCGCCGTGTATGAGCTCCGAGAGCAGCGCGAGAGCTCGCAGGCTCTTTGGACCGACTCCCGGAAGCCTCAGGAGCTCCTCAAAGCCTTCGGGCTGGGCCTCATACGTCCGTAGCAGTACTGACCGCAGCCGCCTTGGATTCAGATCAGCCAGGGCCACCGCATGGCGGGCAGGGAGCTCGAGGGTCTTGAGTTTCTCCACCTCTCGCAGTAAATGGTCCGGCTCCTCTTGGGAGAGAACGGTGGTGGCCACCCGGGTCCCTTCACTATCGGCAGCCACTAGGTTGAGCACTTCGGCCTCTCGCCGGTCACAGCAGATGGCCGACTCTGGCTCGCAGACGAAGTTCTGCACCTGCTCTCCGAGCCAGTGATACCGGCGGGCGTACCGGTTTTCTGCGTTCATCCCCTGCTGGATGACCGCCCATCTGCCGTCCCTCGTGAACAAGAAAAGATGGTGGTAAAGCTGATAGCCGTCTTGGAGTGCCGTGTTATCCACCTTGGCCGCCATCCGGCTAGCATAGATTAAGGGAGTGGAGTCCCTCTGGAGTGCGGCAGAGGCCTCCGCGATCTCAGTCGGCGTCTTGCGGGAGGTTGCACCTTTCCCCCCGGCAATGGCGAGCCCGGTCTCTTTATACAGGGGATTCAGTCCCTCCTTGAGAGCGCCGCAGACGGTGGTGGTGAGGCCGCTCGAGTGCCAGTCGAAGCCCAGAGCGCACCCCAAGGCCTGAAACCAGTGGGGATCGGAGAGCCGTCGAAGAAGCTCTTGAGCCCCATAATCAGCTAGGATGACCAGGATGATTTCTCGCCCCAGCTCCTTCATCCTTTGAAAGAGCCAAGCAGGGGCTTTACCGGTGTGCAAAGGCAGATGGGCAATGCCCGTCTTCACAGCATCCGCATCACGCGGCCTCTCACTTGACGACGAGGGCTGCGGCGCGCAGTGTCCACACGGCTCTTCTACGAGCGGATCTTCTCGAGAAACCAGAGGTCGAGCGAAGAGTCCCGATAGAGGGTATAGGTCTCACCGTCGGAGGCAAGGACGCGGAAGTACTCCTTGAACTCCCTCTGCATCCCCTCTTGGTACCACCGCTCCAACACCTGGGCCACCAGAAGACGGCCGGTGGAAGTTGAACGGAAGGCGCGAGGGGTCTCCTCACCCTTCGATCCGGAGTAGCTTGAGACTTGAACCGGCTCAGGAATCCGCATCGTGCCTCCCATGCGAAAGCTTCCCCCGTCTTTATCACCGTTACGCTGGGGTTTCAACCGGAAAATTGCTGTCCTTGACATGGCCACGGCTGCTATAGTATACGCACAATCTTTAGTCTTCTCAATTTCTTCTTTACCCGCAAGAAGAACGAGGGTCGATAACAGGCGCCGGTTTATACGTTGCATTCCCGGGGTGGGCAGAGACACGTATGGATGCGATCTCTTCCCCAAGCGATGAATTATGAACTCTCAACCATCATCCATGAACTATCCTGATGCACTCGCTTTCCTATATGGCCTTCAGCGCTTTGGCATCAGGCTGGGGCTCGAGAATGTCCTCCGCCTGGTGGAGGCCTTTGATCACCCTGAGGCGACCTTCAATTCCGTCCACGTGGCCGGGACGAACGGTAAAGGCTCCACCGCCGCCTTTCTAGGCGGGATCCTCCGAGCGACAAGCTGCAGGGTCGGCCTCTACACCTCCCCTCATCTCCTGGACTTTCGGGAACGGATTCTGGTGGATGGCCATCCTATCTCTGAGCAGGAGTTGGCTGTCCTCGCGACCGAGGTCGCGGGCGTCATCGACCGCATTTTCGCTCCATCGCGGCTGTCTTCTCCTACCTTCTTTGAGGCGGTCACTGCCTTAGCGTTCCTCCACTTCGCCCGTGTCCACGTGGACTGGGGGGTGATCGAGGTCGGTCTCGGTGGCCGCTCCGATGCGACCAACATCCTTCAGGAAAAGGTATCGGTCATCACCAACATCGGGCTAGAGCATGAGGAACATCTCGGCGACAGCCTGGCGAGCATTGCCGCGGAGAAGGCGGGGATCGTCCAGGAAGAGGGATCGGTGGTGAGCGCTGCAGAGGGGGCGGCCCTGGACGCGATCGTCCGAATTGTCCGGGAAAAGGGAGCTCACTTAATCAGGGTCCAGGATCATTATCAGGTGGAACACCTGGGTCGTTCCGAACAGGGGGAGACTTTCCGGGTCACGGGGAGGCTCAGGAAGTACGATTCCCTACAGATTCCCCTCGCGGGCAGGCACCAGGTCTTAAACGCAGCTACGGCCGTGGCCGTTGCCGAGCTGCTTGAAGAGAAGGGCTTTCGGGTGGGCGAAGCCGCGATACGGCAGGGGCTCGCGGCCGCCCGCTGCCCCGGCCGCCTTCAGGTGGTCGCGACGCGGCCCCGGATTCTGGTGGATGGGGCTCACAACCCGCCTGCCATCATGGCCTTGCGGGCCTTTTTGGAAGAGGAAAGACTCCCGGGGCGCCTCGTGGTCATCTTCGGCGTTCTCAAGGATAAGGCCTGGGAGCGGATGCTCGCGATCCTGGCCCCCCTGGCCTCGGCCATCATCCTTACGCGTCCCGAAAGCGATCGGGGGGCCGAGCCGAGGGTATTAGCCTCGACTGCCTCCCGGTGCTTTCGCCAGGTTCAGATCGCCGAGACGATGCCGGAAGCCTTAGCTGCTGCCCGTACGGTCGTCGGTCCCGAAGATACCGTCCTCGTCACCGGTTCGCTCTTTACCGTTGCCGGCGCCCTGCGCGCCCTCGATTTCGCACCTCTCTTCTGAGGTCCTCGAATTCTTTTGTAAAAGTTCACGTCCCGTTAATTCAACATGGACTTATTGGCAGAGTCTTCCCTTGTGGAAGGCATTAGGGGTCTTGCTTTTCCCGAGGCTGATGCCAGCGGGACGGGCTATTTTCTCCGTTTTTTTGCCTTGTTCACTTGGAGAGAGGGGCGGGCCGAACGGATGGCTTGGAATAGGGCTCGCTGGGTGATCGGCTTCTTCAGGAGACAGGATGCTCCGGCACGGATTGCCTTCTCTCGATCCTCTCGAGTGGTTTCATGCGTCATGAGGATCACGGGCAATCGCGGGGAGACCTCCTGGATGATGGGGAGAGCATCAGTGCCGTTCAAGCCAGGGAGGTGATAGTCTAAGAGCATGAGGTCGAACTCTTCGGCGAGGAGGGAGCGCACCGCATCCGCAATGGTGGTATGGAACTGGGTGGAGCAGCCCTTCGTCTCCAGGAACCGAGAAAGGGTCTGAAGTGTGTAGTAGTCGTCCTCGATGATAATAATTCGCACGGTCCTTCCCTACCGTGATCCTGCCGTAGCAAGGAAAGTGCCAAGTGCTGAAGGGTTTCAGCCTTGGAATGGAGCGGTTAAGAGGGGTGGAGAGGGCGACGTCGAAAGGAAAGAGTGACATTCTGCCCGAGGATTGCAACTACTCTGCGCTAAGTTGTTAGGCACTAGCAGTCAGCAGCCAGCTGTCAGCCGTCAGCAATGAACTTGGACCCACCAGACTACTGGTAGCTGATTGCTGACAACCTGTCTCAGCGACGGCCCCGTGGTTCCTGAATGCTGATTTGGTAGGTCAGAAGTTTGCGGTAGAGGGTTTTGGGATCGATCCCCAAGATCTGCGCTGCCTGTCCCCGGTGCCCCTTTACCTGCTCGAGGATGCGGGAGATATGATCCCGCTCCACTTCTTCGAGAGTGGAGAGAGCTCCGGACGGGGCGGACTTCCCCGGTGTGATCCGGTCTAGCTGGAGATCCAGGGGAAGATCCTCTGGTTCGATTTGGGACTTCGGGGAGAGGATGAGCGCCCGGCGAATGACGTGTTGCAGCTCCCGGACATTCCCTGGCCAGGAGTATCGCACCAGGAGATCAATGGCCTCGCCGCTTACGGTCTTCTTCCCTAAGGGGGCAAAGACCTGGAGGGAGTGGCGGGTCAGTAAAGGAATGTCCTCAGGCCGGTCCCGAAGAGGGGGAATGTGGATCGGAAGGACATTGATTCGATAGTATAAATCCTCCCGGAACCTTCCGGACTTGACCAACTCCTGGAGATCTCTGTTGGTTGCCGAGAGGATCCGAACATCTACGTGTCGCTCCCGAGTGCTTCCGACTCGGAAGAACTGGCCGGTCTCGATGACCCGCAGAAGTTTAAGCTGCATGGCTGGGGAGATCTCGCCGATCTCGTCCAGCAGTAACGTCCCTCCGTCCACCACCTCAAAGAGGCCGAGCTTGGCAGAGTGGGCGCCGGTGAAGGCCCCCTTCTCGTGCCCAAAGAGCTCACTCTCGAGGATGCTCTCCTGGAGTGCCCCGCAGTTGATGACGAGGAAAGGTTGGTCTTTCCGTTTCGATAGCTGGTGGATGGCCTTCGCGATCAGTTCCTTGCCAGTCCCGCTCTCGCCGGTGATCAGGACGGTGGAATCGGTCGGGGCAACCCGCGAGAGCATCTCCAGAATCCGTCGGATCTTCGGGCTCGCTGTGATGATCTCCGGAAACTGCTCGTCCTGTCCCAGGCGGGTCTTGAGATAGAGATTCTCTCGGATAATCTGCCGTTTTTCGTACGCCTTCTGGATGAGGAGATTGAGGTCTGCAGTCTTGCAGGGCTTCGTAATATAGGTGTACG
This sequence comes from Candidatus Methylomirabilis sp., assembly GCA_012974305.1. Taxonomy (GTDB): domain Bacteria; phylum Methylomirabilota; class Methylomirabilia; order Methylomirabilales; family CSP1-5; genus CSP1-5. The sequence goes on from JAAXQN010000016.1 coordinate 20,196, forward strand.
CGCCGAGCTTCATAGCCTCCACTGCAGTGGGGATGGTTCCGTGTCCGGTGAGAATGATCACCTCAGGGACGAGGGCCCACTTCTTCACCTCCTTGAGCACCTGCATGCCGCCCAGCTTAGGCATCTTGAGATCCAGAATAACGACATCGAATTCGTACACCTTGAGTTTCTCGAGGGCCTCCCGACCGTCCGAGGCGACTTCAGTGTTGTGCCCCTCCCGTCCGAGCTCTGTTTTCAACACTCGCGCAAAGTTTTTCTCGTCGTCGGCGATCAAGACCCGGATCTTGCCCTGTGCGGTTCGCATCATCTCCCCTGGTTAGTCTGAGTCTTTGCGGGAGGAAAGTAGACGCGGACGACCGTCCATTTCCCCTCGACCGAATGGATATCGATTCTCCCTCCGTGGGCGCCCACGATGCCCTCAGCGATGTAGAGACCCAACCCAGCACCCTTGCCGGGGGGCTTGGTGCTGAAGAAGGGTTCGAAGACTCGCGGAAGGAGATCGGGGGAGACCCCCCGGCCGGTGTCCTCGATCTCCACCTGGACCCCGTGGGCTGATAACCGGATCGGAGCCGGTGAACCGGTGGAAGCCCTCGCTCCAAGAGCGGTTGTCCTGGCCCTCACGGTGAGGATACCCCCGCCATCCATAGCCTCGAGTGCGTTGATCAGGAGGGCCAGGAAGGCCTGACGGAGCTCGCCCTCGTTGCCCAGCAGCAGGGGCATTTCAACATCAAAGTCTTGGGTGACGGTAATTTCCCGGCTCCGGAGTTGAAAACCCAATACACGCAGAGTCCCCTCGAGCAGGACGCGCAGATCGATGGGCCGCTGCTCCCCGCTCCCCTCTCGACTGAGGTCGGAAAGGCCGGCCAGGATTCCCTTGCAGCGGTAGACCTCATCCTCGATGATCCGAGGATACAGCTTGAAATACTCCGCATCCTGTAAGGCCGGCGTGAGATCCTGGCTATGTTTGAGGAGTGCCTCCGCACAAGAAGCAATCGTGGCCATCGGATTGTTGATTTCGTGGGCGATGCCGGAAGCGAGCTGGCCGATCCCGGCTAACTTCTCACTGGCCAGGAGTTGGCGCTCGATCCGTCGCCGTTCGGTGATGTCCTCGACGAGGGTAATCACGTGCGTGACGTCTCCGCGGCCGTCGGTGAGGGGGACTTTGCTGACCCGGAATGTCCTCCGCTCGCCTTCCACTTCCGATTCTTCCTCCACCTGGGGGGTGGCCCCGGTCTCAAAAACCTGCCGGAACTCCTCCTCGATCCTCGTGCGCCGCAGGGAGGGAAGCACCTGAAAAAGATTTCGGCCGATTACCTCCTCGCGCCTCATGCCAGGCGGGCCGGTCTCCCGCGTTCGGTTCCAGGCGACGATGGTGAAGCTTCGATCAATCACATGGAGCCCCAGGGGAAGGCTGTCCAGGATCTTCTGTGTCAAGCCCCGCTCTCGCAATAGCAACGGTTGTTCGGTGAGAAGGAAGAGAAAGCCTTTCTTCCAGGGGCTCGCCTCGAGGTGCAGACCCCCTTCGGCTAGGGCAAGCTCTACCGGGCCGTTTTTTTCCTGGAGCTCCTCCACGAGAGATCGCATCTGGGGTTGTAG